>NZ_LATL02000101.1 GCF_000972705.2 Limnoraphis robusta CS-951
GAAAGCAAGAATTAGACTTGGAAAAGCACATTTGAAGGTTCAACGCCAACGCAAAGACTGGGCTGTAAAACTGGCTCGGTGCGTAGTGACATCTAACGATGTTGTGGTATATGAAGACCTCAAGATTCAAAACATGGTCAAAAACCATCATTTGGCTAAGTCGATTTCCGATGCAGGTTGGTATCAATTCACCCAATGGTTAGACTATTTTGGAAAAGTTTGGGATAAAGCGGTGATTTCTGTTAGTCCAAACTTCACCTCTGCCGATTGTTCTAACTGTGGTTTTCGGGTGAAGAAATCACTCAGCACCCGGACTCACAAATGCCCTAAATGTCAGACAGAAATTTGTCGGGATACTAATGCGGCACTGAATATTTTCAAGAAGGGCATGAGCATTTTAGGGGCTGAGTATAATAGTACCGAAGGGCATTCGGAAACTGCCTCGTTCGAGGAAACGCTTGGGGAGACTTCCACCTCTGTTAATCAGGAGACATCCGACTTAATAAGTGGTGTTGATGAACCAAGAATTAGCAATAGCTAAGAATCCCCTTTCTTTAGAAATGGGGAGTATGTCAAGTCATCAATTCAAATATGGAAAGGGTCGTTTGTAGTGGATATTATGGTAAAGGAAACGGTGGAGATGAAGCCCTTCTCGCCTCGTTGTTACAGATGTTACCTCCATCCGTCGAACCGATTGTGCTTTCGGGAAACCCTACCCAAACTCAAGACCGTTATCAAGTAGCTAGCTATGATCGGATGAATGCTTTGGAAGTGTTCAACGTTTTGCGACGGGCGGATGCGTTCATCTGGGGCGGTGGCAGTTTAATTCAAGATGTTAGCAGTGCAATCAGTCCTTTTTATTATGCCGGATTAATGGGTTTAGCGCAACAAATCGGTTTGAAAACGATAGCTTGGGCGCAAGGAATAGGCCCTTTAAATCGGGGGATGACTCGCCGATTAGCACAACGTTCTTTTTTAAATTGTACCACGATTAGTGTTCGCGATCGCGCTTCGGCGCAGTTATTATCGGACTGGCAAATTCCGTTTATTTTGGCGCCTGATCCTGTTTGGGCGCTCGACTCTAACCCTGTTCCCGGTTTGTGGGATTTACCTGCCCCGCGTGTGGCTTTAACCTTGCGTCCTCATCCACAATTAACCCCTGAACGTTTAAGTGTTTTAACGCAAGCTTTAGTCTCTTTCCAAAAAGCCACTCAAGCGTTTATTTTACTCCTTCCCTTTCAACTGAGTCAAGATTTAGCGATCGCTCAATTACTTCATCGGGCGATTCCTGATCAAAGTCAAATTCTCACCCTTGAAGATCCTCGTCAACTCAAAGGGGTTTTTCGAGGGGTAGAAATGGTGATTGGAATGCGGTTTCATAGTTTAATTATGGCAGCAACAGAAGAATGTCGATGTTTCGCCCTCAGTTATGATCCGAAAGTCACGCAGTTAATGGAAGAATTAGAACTTCCCGGATGGGAACTTTCTCAACTGCCAACTGATGCGAATGTAATCAGTAAAAGCTGGCTAGAATGTTATGCAAACGGTGACGCGCTCTCCACTGCTAAAATAGAATTTCTAGTGGAGCGATCGCAAATTCATCAAGAGGTATTGCATTCTGTTTTTATGTAGGCAAGAGGCAAGAGGCAAAAGGCAATCTTGTAAAAGGCAAAAGGCAAAAGGCAAAAGGCAAAAGGCAAAAGCTAAGAGGCAAAAGGCAATCTTGTAAGAGGCAATCTTGTAAGAGGCAAGAGGCAATCTTGTAAGAGGTAAGAGTAATAATAATGTCTGAAATTAAAGATTTTCAAGACTTGATTATTTGGCAAAAAGGCATGGATATTGCTGAAAAGTGTTATTATCTGACTCAATCTTTCCCGAAAGAAGAACTCTATGGTATGGTTCAACAGGTGAGACGCTCATCAGCATCGATACCTGCTAATATTGCTGAAGGTTATGGCAGACGAAGCTCTGGAGATTATGTTAGATTTCTCAATATCTCTCAAGGTTCAATTAATGAACTGCAAACCCATCTGATACTCTGTCAAAGGGTAGGCTTATTCAATGCAAAAGATATTGAACTAATCCTTGATTGGCTTCAAGAATAAACTCGGATGATTTCTGCACTGATTAAAAAACTGAAGCCTTAAAACCGCTTTTATCTTGTATGATTGCCTATTGCCTTTTATTTTATTATTTATTTGGAGGTGTAACCCTTGGCAAGAGTGAGAGTTCGTGAACACGTTAACCCCTTAGCGCAAAAATATCAAGTCCCCATTGCTCCTCCCGACTGGACGAAAATTTATGCGAATCTTCATCAACCTTTGCATCTGGATCTCGGTTGTGGTCGGGGGCGGTTACTTTGGAATTTAGCTCAAGTTGAACCCAGTTGGAATTATCTCGGTTTAGAAATACGAGAACCGTTAGTTGAGGAAGCTAATCAATGGCGGGATGAACAAGGATTAACGAATTTACAGTATTTATTTTGTAATGCCAATAATTCTTTAAAACCCATCCTAGAAACCTTACCAACGGGAACTTTAAAACGAGTTAGCATTCAATTCCCTGATCCTTGGTTCAAACGACGCCATCAACGCCGCCGCATTGTTCAACCAGAGTTAGTGACAGAAATAGCCGATTATCTGACTATTGGCGGCGAAGTATTTATTCAGTCAGATGTGAAAGAAGTCGTCGAACAAATGTGTGATCTATTTTCATCTCATCCCGGCTTTCAACGTTTAGGAAAAGATTGGCTAGCGGAAAATCCCCTTCCCCTCCCTTCTGAACGAGAACGTTCAACCTTATCTCGCGGCGAACCGGTTTATCGTGTTTTATTTGAACGAAAATAGTATGAAAAAAGTTCTAACGTTCTTGGCTATAATTTTATTAACTCCTTTGAGTTTTTCTGGGGGAATTTATACAGCTGCCTCCGAAGCCGTTAACTTCAATAGTCAAATTGCTCATAATTTTGATTTACTCACCTCAGACGGGTTTGGAGAGTTAAAAATCAGTTTAACCGCAGCCGAAGTTGTGCGAATATTAGGAGAACCTCAAAGCAAAGAAGAACAACAATTTTGGGGGGCGGATGGTTTGTATCATCAAAAATGGAACTATCCCCAACAAGGAATTATTTTAGATATGGCAGGGGAAAACGAAAAAGGGTCTACTATGATTAGTTCTATTCGAGTTCAAGCCCCTTCTCAACTGAAAACAAAACGAGGAATTGGCATCGGTGATTCTTCAGCAAAAGTCAAACAAGCCTACGCCGAAGAAGAAGATGAAGCCGCCCCCATTTCTTCTGATTATTTCGTGGCAGGTTCAGTTTATGGGGGATTGATTTTTGAGTTTAAAAATAATCAAGTGATTGAAATGTTTTTAGGGGCGATGGCGGAATAAAAGTGTATTAGAATATTTTATAAATGAGGAGATTCACCACTTAATCCCCCCTAGCCCACCTAAAAAAGAGGGGAACTTGGTTGCAAAATTCAGGAAAAACAGTATAATCTTTAATCTCTTTGTGTTTCTGTGTCTTGGTGTTTTTTATTCTTGATAATTCGTCTAACCTTGACTATACACCCAGTAGAACATGAGGTATAGTATCTAAGTTCAGTTCTTAAAATCATACCTCAATCATGGCGGAGAGTTCTAAGCAAACTTTAACAATTTCTAACGTTAATCTCGTCCAAAAATACACCCCTTGGCTTTATTCCTTCTGGAAATTTTCCCGCCCTCATACGATTTTTGGAACAACTTTTAGTGTGTGGGGATTGACTTTCGTTGCCTTGAGTGATAAAATTAATGCCACATGGCAAGATGGGGATTTCGTGCCTACTGCCCTAACAGCTATCCTCGTCAGTTGGTTGGCTTGTCTGTGTGGCAATGTTTATATTGTGGGACTCAACCAACTCGAAGATGTAGAAATAGACCGAATTAATAAGCCTCATTTACCCCTCGCATCTGGCGAATATTCCCCGTCTCAAGCCAAAGCCATCATTATCACCACAGGAATACTTGCCCTTATTTTAGCCACGTTACAAGGCAAATTTCTCTTAGCAACGGTGGGAATTAGTCTGGCAATGGGAACTGCCTACTCTTTACCCCCCATTCGCCTCAAACGGTTTCCCTTTTGGGCGGCCTTGTGTATTTTCACAGTACGAGGTGTAATTGTCAATTTAGGGATTTATCTACATCTGAGTTGGGTTTTCTCAGGAAAACTCCCGGAATACATTCCCAGTTTAACCCCTTCTATTTTAGCACTGACGCTGTTTATTTTAGTCTTCACCTTTGCGATCGCGATTTTCAAAGACATTCCTGATCTAGAAGGCGATCGCAAATACAATATTAGCACCTTTACCATCCGGTTAGGAACGGTTTCAGTTTTTAAATTAGCCCGTTGGGTACTCACAGGATGCTATCTGGGAATGATCTTCTCTGCTTTCTTTTTACAAGCTTGGCTAAACCCGATCTTTTTAGTCAGTAGCCATGTTGTTATCTTAGCTTTATTGTGGTGGCGGAGTACAAAGATTAACTTAGAGAAAAAAGAATCAATTGCTGATTTTTATCAATTTATTTGGAAGCTGTTTTTCTTAGAGTATTTGCTGTTTCCTCTGGCTTGTTTGTTGGGATAGTTTCTCAGAAAAAAGAAAAACCACAAAGAAACAAAGTCACGAAGATTTTTCACCTTTGAGTCTTTGTGTCTTTGTGGTAATTGTTCCCATTAATCAAACTTGGGATCACCGTTAGAAGTGTAGAATTTCTCTTGGTTTTCTGCTTGCCAAAATTCAGTAATATCATGGTTTAATTCCTGCAACATTTTTCGCAGTAAAGGCAAACTCAAGCCAATTACATTGGTATGACAGCCTTCTATTTTCTCTATAAACACTCCTCCTTTTCCTTCAATGGCAAAACATCCGGCACAATTTAGGGGTTCACCTGTCGCGACGTAAGCCTCTATTTCTGCATCACTAACTGAGGCGAAATAAACCGTTGTCATCTGAGAATAAACGATGGTTTTTTGTTTTCCAATATCAATTAACGCATGACCTGTAAACAGTCTACCATAGTGCGATCGCATGACTTTCCAACGTTCAATGGCTTCGGTTTTATTTTCAGGTTTCCCGTAGATTTCCCCATCGACTTCTAAAACCGAATCACAGCCTAAAATCAAAGCAGATTTTGAATTTGGGATTGAATCAGATAAGGTTGTTGTCAGTAGATTTGCTACCGCTTCTGCCTTACAACGGGCGAGAGTTTTGACTAATTCAGCCGGATCATTGAACTGAATTTGTGATTCATCAAAACCACTCGGACAAACTCTCGCCGGAATGCCAAGATTTTGTAATAAACGGCGACGGGCAGGGGAAGCAGAGGCTAAAATAAAGGGGATAGAATGTTCAGTTGCCATCTGCCGAAAAATTTTTGATTCTAAATTTTATAAAGAGTTTAGACGTTCACAAGGAACGTCTGATGATTCACAAAACGTCCCCATTAATAGACATTAAAGGATCTTGCAACTTGTTCAAGTTGTTCATGGGTTTTTTCCCAACGTTTTTCAGGGGTTGAAATATTCAACGTAAACAGTTGACCTCGACTGACTGTAACACTTGCAAAATCATGGCGTTTTTGATTGGGAAGTGTCACCGCATATTCTAGCAAATAGTAAGTTTTATCGCCTCTTTGACGAGATTCTGCATTGACTAATTCTGCTTCCCGTCCTGATCCGGGAGGGGCGATCGCATTTTTGCTGAGTTTGTATCCAACATCCGTCGGAGTGCCTATTTGATCAAGGGTTTTGTTATCAGGGATCGGACTAATAACAACGCTGACATTTTCAGTTTGCTCGATCATATCGTGAAAAACGACATCCGGCCCGTCAGAGACATTCACCTGAACCCAACCGTTGGGGTAAAGAAATTCGTAGCCATCCCCCGTATCCACAAAAGAGTTCAACCCCGCCGCACCGATTGAAACACAACCGCCGAGGGTCAGACTCACAATCACAAACAGTATAGCTGTAATTCGTTTGAACATTTGAACAGTTCCCAGTCTTCTCCGTTCCTATTGTCTCACGAAGTCTGCCGAAGGTATAGCAAGAGGCAATCTTAGGGGGCAGGTTAGAGGGTTGAGGGAGACTTCCCCCAACTTGATAGGAAGAATTAGGATTTGATAACGTCAGCGTTAACTAAGGATATATCAGGTTTATCAATTTTACAATTAATAGAACTCTTACCTAAATTTTTGGCAATGCGATCGCCAGAACAACTCGAAGCCATTAATCAACAGTTAGAATAGGAAATTGCCGAACGGAAACGAACTGAAGAAATCTTGCAAACGATTTTATCAGGAACCGCTTCAGCGACGGGAGAAAATTTTTTTCCAGCATTAGCCAAAAATTTAGCAAAAGCGTTGGATGTTCCCTATGTGTTCGTGTGGGAAAAAATTAATGATCCGATCCCTCGGTTGCGTAGCTTGGCGTTTTGGTCAACTGATCGTTTCGTCAACAATTTTGAAGCCGATTGAGAAAATACACCTTACAATACTGTCCTAGAGAGTCAACAGCTTTGTTATTATCCTCAAGATCTGCAACAATATTTCCCGAATAATCCCTTACTCGAACAATTGGATGCTGAAAGCTACATCGGTGCGCCTCTGTTTGATGTTGATCAAAACGTGATTGGTAATCTATCGATTGTCGATGTCAAACCCCTACAGACAGATAAGTGAACCCTAGCAATTGTATCAATTTTTGCAGATCGGGCGGCTACTGAACTGCAACGCAAATGGGTAGAGGAAGAAAAACGCCGCGCTTATGAACAGTTATAATTTAGAGTAGAAGAACGTACCGCAGAACTGGTGGCGGCGAATCGGGCGCTCGAAAGCGAAATTAAAGAAAGAATTGCTATAGAAGCAACGATGCGATTAATGCTACAACGAGAGAAGACAACGACTCGGATTATTTTAAAAATGCGTCAAACTTTAGATTTAGAAACCATTTTTCATGCAACTACGGCGGAATTGCGAGAGGCAATCGCTTGCGATCGCGTGTTGATTTATCGTTTTAATTGTGATTGGGGTGGTGGTATTGTTTCGGAATCCGTCGCACCGGGTTGGGATCTGCTGTTTCCGCAACTGGCGAATACCCCCGAACTGACTAAAGTGACAGTCAATCAAGCAAATTGTGTTGCGGCTCAATTTAGCAGTTCCGATAGACTCATTCAAGATACCTATCTGCAAGAAAATGAAGGCGGAATTAATCGTCTAAAAAGCGGGTATTGTTGGGTTCCCGATATTTATCAAGCGGGTTTTGACTCTTGTTATCTAGAATTTTTAGAAAGATTACAAGCCCGAGCTTATACGATTACACCGATCTTTTGTGGAAATCAACTGTGGGGATTATTAGGCGTTTATCAAAATAGTAATCCGCGAGCGTGGTTAGAAGAAGAAGTCAGGATTATTTCGCAAATTAGTAATCAGCTCGGCGTGGCGGTACAACAAGCCTCATTGTTTGCTCAAACTCAACGCCAAGCCGAAGAACTTCAACAGTCAAAGGAAGCGCCTGATGCTGCTAATAAAGCCCAAAGTGAGTTTTTAGCGAATATGAGCCATGAACTTCGTACTCCTCTCAATGCCATTCTGGGTTTTACTCAACTGATGCAGCGAGATTTTTCTGGGAATTCTAATCATCAACGATACATTAAAGAAGAAGTTCTAGAAGTTTTCAGGCAATATCTAGGGGTTGAATACTGTTATCAGCCAACTGAAAACGAGATCATAGATTCAACACCAGAGCCATCTGATTACAAGTTAGAGGCTACCGATTTAGCGATGATGTCTTCTGAATGGAACACTCAACTTTACAATGCTGCGGCTCAAGGTAGTGATGTTCTTTGTCTGCAACTCATTGATCAAATTCCTGCTGATCAATCAGCGAAGATTGCAGCATTGACTAAGTTAGTGGAAACCTATCAATTCGACAAAATTCTTGTGTTAACTCAATCCAAAATCCGACTGTGATTGATTTCATTTCCGCAAACGGTTGAAGTTGAATAAAGCTGAATATTCCTTTGAGAAACGGGGACAAGTTACAGTTAAAGCTCGGGGAGAAATGACAACTTATTGGTTAGAAAAAAGTTAAGAAGTTCGGTATTCTCTTAAGATTTTATTATATTCTGAGAGACTTAGCTAAAAGTGTGATAAACCTTTTGTACAGGTTGAGTCTAGACTGCTAGTATTTTCTGCTCGTATCATAGATAACTGCTTGCGAGGGAAAATTCAGCCTAAACTTGAAAAAGATTTGCAATAATGCTTTGCAGTACACCAACACCAAACACGACTGATGAGAGAACTTGACACCCAAAAAACAATCAGCCTGCTCAATGCCATCATGGAATTTGAACTAGCAGGAGTTGTCCGCTACACCCATTATTCGTTGATGGTAACAGGGCCAAATCGTTTGTCCATTGTACAATTTTTCCAAGCGCAAGCTACAGAATCTCTACTTCATGCTCAACAAGCCGGAGAAATTCTTACAGGTTTAGAAGGACATCCGAGCCAAAAAATTGCTCCCATTGAAGAAACATTTCAGCACACCGTCAAAGATATTTTACAGGAAAGCCTCAACCATGAAAAAACAGCGCTCGCACTTTACAAAGACCTACTTCATGTCGTAGAAGATGCCAGCATTTATATCGAAGAATATGCTCGAACTCTGATAGGTCAAGAAGAATTGCATGGCTTAGAAATCAAAAAAATGTTACGGGATTTTGCCTAAATTATTGAGTTTTTGAGATGAAGCGATCGCTGTTTTTTTGACACATTTTAAACAGAAATGGGCGATCGCTTCAATCTAGAGGTAGCGGGTCATGGCACAATAGAAAGGTTGACAGTACGCTGTTTGACAGCATTTCTAAGGATTCAACATGGCATCGATTAACGACAACTACCTCAAACTCAAAGCAGGCTACCTCTTTCCTGAAATCGCCCGACGGGTGAACAGTTTTGCAGAAGCCAATCCTGACGCCAAAATCATTAAACTCGGGATTGGCGACGTGACAGAACCGCTACCGGAAGCCTGTCGCACGGCGATGATCAAAGCGGTTGAAGAAATGGGCGATCGCAACACCTTCAAAGGTTATGGCCCCGAACAGGGTTATGGGTGGTTACGCGAAAAAATCGCCCAGCAGGATTTTCAAGCCAGAGGATGCGATATTGATGCGTCGGAAATCTTCATTTCTGATGGTTCAAAATGCGATACAGGCAACATTCTAGAGATTTTTGGTCATAATAATACCATTGCGGTGACTGACCCTGTATATCCCGTTTATGTCGATACAAATGTCATGGCGGGTAACACGGGTTCGGCGAATGATCGAGGTGAATTTGATGGTTTAGTTTATCTGCCGATCACCGCAGAAAATCACTTTACGGCTGAAATTCCCAGTCAAAAAGTTGATTTAATTTACTTGTGTTTTCCCAATAATCCCACAGGTGCAACGGCCACTAAAGATCATCTCAAAGCTTGGGTTGATTATGCCAAAGCTAATGATGCAATTATTCTGTTTGATGCCGCTTACGAAGCCTTCATCACTGATTCTAATTTACCCCATTCTATCTATGAAATAGAAGGGGCGCGAGATTGTGCAATTGAGTTTCGATCTTTTTCTAAAAATGCAGGATTTACCGGAACTCGTTGTGCCTTAACAGTGGTTCCCAAAACGTTAAAAGCGAAAGCATCTGATGGTTCGGATGTTGAACTTTGGAAGTTATGGAACCGTCGTCAGTCTACTAAGTTTAACGGCGTTTCTTATATCGTTCAACGGGGTGCTGAAGCCGTTTATAGCGAAGAAGGACAAGCACAAGTCCGGGCTTTAATTGACTTTTACATGGAAAATGCTTCAATTATTTGTGAACAGTTAAAAGCCGCAGGATTATCGGTTTATGGGGGTGTAAATGCGCCCTACGTTTGGGTGAAAACACCTCATGGTTTATCGAGTTGGGATTTCTTTGATAAGCTGCTGCAAACTTGTAATGTTGTGGGAACACCAGGTTCTGGGTTTGGTGCTGCGGGAGAAGGATATTTCCGTATTTCTGCTTTTAATACTCGAGAAAATGTTAACGAAGCCATGAAACGGATTACGGAGAAGTTCAAAGTTTAGTGTTAAAATAGGGTGGGGCATTGCCCCCCTGAAAAAACCCGGTTTATCATGGCGAATCTAAAACCGGGTTGATGTTTTTTACTCCAGAATCAAACCGATGATACAAGCACCGACAAAATCCATAACGTTAGACGAATTTCTACAGTTAGAAGAAACTGAACCAGCCAGCGAGTATATTGATGGGGAGATTATTCAAAAACCAATGCCACAGGGAAAACATAGCTCAATTCAAACCGAATTATCGACGGCAATCAATGCTGTATTGAGACAAAAAAAAATTGCCAGAGCGTTTTCAGAATTACGATGTACCTTTAGTGAACGCTCAATAGTTCCCGATGTTTCTGTGTTTGTTTGGAGTCGAATTTCTCGTGATGACACGGGTGAAATCGCTAATATATTTTTATCGTCTCCCGATTGGATTATTGAAATATTATCACCCGATCAAAGTCAAACAAAAGTGACAAAAAAAATACTAAACTGCTTTAAATTTGAAACACAAATGGGCTGGTTAATTGACCCTGAAGAAAAGACAATATTTGTTTATCTTCCCACAGCAGCCCCCGCAGTCTTTGATGAACCCTCTCAACAGCTTCCGGTTCCTGAATTTGCCAGTGAACTGCAACTGACGTTAGGTCAAGTGTTTGATTGGTTGTTAGAATAGAAAATTATTTTCTTAAAAAACCCTGAATTCCGCCTAGTTCAGTCTCTTGTTCTCAATGAGTAACGAGGTGGTCTTCAAAAGTGCAGATCAATGTGAGAAAATAGATAAAGTCGCGATCGCAATTTCAATCAATGTCTTCAAATCCTACTTCTCTTGATTTTCCCTTTAGGCGTTTGCGTGATGTCCGAACTAAGCTGCTACGCCTTCATAAAGCACTGTTAGAGTCTGAAAAAGTCGAGTACGAAAAATTTAATGGCCCGATTCGTTCTCGGGGAGAATTTTTTCAACTGGTTATCGGAGACGGAATGTTTAGTTGGTTGCGTCCCTTTTCTCAGTTAATCGCTCAAATTGATGAAGTCATGGCGGCGAAAGATGAGCCTGTCACTCTACAACAAGTTAACCATTTATTAGAGGAAACCCAAATTTTACTTCGCCCTTCTGAAAATGGAAACGTTCGAGAAAAACGCTATTTTGAAGCCATTCAACGTGACCCCGATATTGCGTTTATGCACGCTGAATTATCTCAATTGCTTTCACAAAAAAGTTAATTCACTTTCTCGAAATTTTTGAAGTTTTTTGCTAATTTTGTTCGATTTTATATCAGCCAACCCAAGTGAACATTTGAGCAGTATATTGAGTTGGCTGTAGGGATTTGGCGATTTGTATTCCCAGAAAAAACTCTATTGAACCCAGACAAGGCTATTGGAAACCAAAACGGGTAATAGCTCCCAAAAACTCATAAAAGGTGATTTGTTGATCACCATTATTGTCAGCTTGCTGTAAAATTGTTTTGAGTTCGTCTGTATCTACGGGGAGATATAACTGTTCAACAATTCTCAAAGCTTCCTGAAATGAAAGTAAACCGTTACCATCTGTATCAAATTCTCGAAATTTTTTAAGAATGTTATAATCTGGCTCTGTCGCCATCAAAAATTCTTCAAACTCAATACAGCCATCTTGATTCGCATCAAGACGTTTAAACTGCTTAGTTAACTTTTCTTTTTCTTGCTCTAGCAGATATTGCAAATATTCCTCTAGCACAATTTGACCATCGTGATTGCTATCAATTTGAGCAAAGGATTGTTTGAGTAGTTCTAATTTCTCAGGAGAAAGTAGCTCTTTTGCCGCCTCTGATACCTCAAATCCTAAACCTTCAGAATTCATTCTTCCTATTTGTTCGACTGATTATTTCCGTACAGGTAAGGAGTTTATCACAAACATTCATCAATTCTCTGGATGAGTCCAATATCATCCCCTCTCGTCGCTTGCTGAGGGGGTTGAGGAGATGGACTGGATTTTGCTCCCCCAAGCTACCCTCAACGCCAAGAACAGCTAAAAGTCTAGCAGAGGTGACAATTGTACTTAGACACTGTAAACGCTGGCGGTGGGGTGACGACTCTCTCGAATGACATCAATCGGCAATTACTCTAAATAGTCTTTGTACAAAGTTTGTAACATCTTTTCAAGTTGAGCTTGAGGACAATATTCAATTAAGGCATCAAAAGCTTCGACTAATTTTGCTGCACTTTCTCCTAATGTTGGACTCATATCCCAAACATCTTGAACCCATTCTGAGGAAGACTCATCATAAAAAATTAAACGTTCAAGTTGTTGTTTTGCTTCTGTTTTTGAGATCGACATAGGCTCTAAGTTTGCGGTTACACTCTGACTTGTGATTGAGATTTAAAAGCTAAACTTATATTATCTCATTTATCGACAAAACACAAGCATTATTTAGAATTTATTCTTCTTCATTCGCTGAGGGTTTTACTGAGTCTTCTCCCCACTTCCTAGAAGGTTCAGCCGCTCGTTTTGTCGGTTGTGATTTCGTTCCATATTTCAGCAGTTCTAACTGTTGAGGTTTCGGTTGAGATACAGTCTGTTTTCCTTCTCCTTTTCGCCGTTTTGAGGTTCGTTCTTCGGCTGTATTTTCAGTCACAACTTCATACAATATCGCTTGTTTATTCATCTGACTGCCTTTTCTTAATACTCGCCCTAAGCGTTGAATATATTCTCGTTCGGAAGCGGTTCCTGATAAAATAATAGCAATTCGAGCATCAGGAACATCAACCCCTTCATTTAATACATGAGAAGCCACTAAGGTTTTATATTCCCCTTGACGAAATTTAGATAAAATTTGATGACGTTCTTTAACAGGCGTTTGATGGGTAATAGCCGGAATTAAAAACTCTTGAGAAATGCGATAAACTGTAGCATTATCTCCGGTAAAAATCAAAGTCTTTTCCTGATCATGTTGGGCGAGTAAATGGGTTAATACCCGCAGTTTGCCATCGGTACACAGAGCAATTTCTTTCGCTTGGCGATGGGCTAACATCGCACGTCTTCCGACAGGTGTTCGGGAACTAACTATCACAAAGTTTTTCCATCCTTCCAAACTTGACAAACTAATTTTATTGTCTTTGAGAAAATCATTTCTAGTCTTAATTTTTTCCTGATAGCATTTTTGTTCTTGTTGGGAAAGCCGTACAAATATTTGAACATTTTTATGTTCAGCCAAGGCAATTCCGGCGAGTTGTTCAGGTGTTTTGTGATAAACAGTCGGCCCTATTAAATCCTGTAAATCGCTATGTTTACCATCCGAACGATCTGGAGTTGCTGTTAAACCTAAGCGATAAGGCGCTATCGAATATTCAGCAATTACCCGATAAAAATCCGTCGGTAAGTGATGACATTCATCAAAAACTAACAAGGCATATTTATTCCCTATCGTCTCAGCATGAATCGTCGCACTATCATAAGTTGCCACTAAAATCGGTGTTTTATCCCGTGAACCTCCCCCCAATAAACCGACATCTAAATCTGGAAATGCTGCCTTTAAATGAGCATACCATTGGTGCATCAAATCCAATGTCGGAACAACAATTAACGTTCGGTTTGATGTCGCTTGCATCGCCATTTGTGCGAGATAAGTTTTTCCCGAAGCCGTCGGTAAAACCACTACTCCTTGACTTTGGGCTTGTCGCCATGCTGTCAATGCTTCTTGTTGATGGGGATAGGGTTCCATCTCAACACTCGGAACAAATTCTAGGGATTGAAATTCATCAGCATGATTAATAAAGTTGACATTCTCAGCTTGTAATGATTTGATTAAAGAACGATAATAAATTGCCGGAATTCTAAACTTTTCGATGCGATCATCCCAAGTGGCAAAGTCAATCCAAGCCTTACCTTTTGGGGGAGGATGTAAAATCAGAGTACCACGATCAAAGGATAGAATGGGAGTGCGAGACATAAATCTTGTTGTTATCGGTTAACGGTGTAAATCTTCTACTAAAACGTCTATTTTAGCGATTCATAACAAATTTAATGATGTCTAACAATCAAAAGCAAATTTTCGGCTGGCTGATGTACGACTGGGCGAATTCTGCCTATATTACCACCGTCGTTGTCGCAGTATTACCCGCCTATTTTGCCTCTGTTATCGTTCCTCAAGGGGGTGTTTCCTTTGGCGGAACCCTCTACAGTGCAACCGCAATTTGGGGATTTCTCATTAGTTTATCAGCTTTTATTGTTTTTTTGATTGCTCCGGTGATGGGGGCGGTTTCAGACTTCTCTGCTTCTAAAAAGAAATTTCTCATGGCGTTTTGCTGGAGTGGGAGTTTAGCCGCCTGTTTATTATTCTTCTGCCAAGCAGGTGATTTAGTTCAGACGATTATTTTATTTTTGATTGCTCAAATTGGTTTTGTCAGCGCTAATATTTTTTATGATGCTTTTCTTCCGAGTATTGCTTCTGAAGATAATATTGACTGGATTTCGGGGAAAGGGTTTGCTTATGGTTATATTGGGGGCGGCTTACAATTTGCCCTCTCACTGGGCTTAATAGCTGGGCATCAAGCATTAGGAATTTCCGCCGAACTTGCAGCAAGATTAGCCATATTAATGGCTGGCTTATGGTGGGGAGGCTTTTCGATTATTACCTTTTTATACCTGAAAGAAGCCCCAACTACTGAGACATTACCCGTAGAATATCGTCAGCTTCCAGTCGGACTTGCTTATTTAAAAGTGGGAATTATTCGCACAGTGATCACCCTGCGAAAATTGCAAGCCTTTAAACATTTACTCTACTTTTTGATTGCCTATATGATTTACAACAACGGCATTCAAACCGTCATCACAATGGCAACCATTTATGGGGCTGAAGAATTAAAATTCTCGACGAATGTTTTGATGATTACATTGCTAGTGATTCAGTTTGTTAGCGTTGTTGGTGCCTTAGCCTTTAGTAAATTAGCCGAGAAAATTTCAGCAAAAAAAGCCTTAATGGTTAGCTTATTAGGTTGGTCATTTGTCGTGATCTATGCCTATTTTATGCAAACCCCAACCGAATACTTTATCTTAGGAGGAATTGTGGGATTAGTTCAGGGGGGATCTCAATCCCTCAGTCGTTCTTTTTATGGTTCTATTATTCCGGTTCATGCTGCGGCTGAATTTTATGGATTTTACTCAGTTTTTAACAAAGGATCAGCAATTATTGGGCCGTTAGCGTTTGCTTTAATTCGTCAATTCACCGGAACAGCTAGAGCTTCTATTCTCTCCTTAATTGTTTTCTTTATCCTGGGTTTAGTCATTCTTGCTTATGTTGACGTCGAACAAGCGAAAGCCGCGAAAGCAACGAGTCCTTTAAATTAAGGTTTGTTTGAAAAGAAGTGTGACAATTGCTTGTGATTTTGAAATTTTAGGTTAGGATTTAAACTGAACTCCTCTCATCTTTTGTTTCCCAGTTCTAATTACCCAATTTTCTGCTGTGAAACCCGCTCAACTTGACCTCAAAATGGCGAGTCAATTTGCCCAGTTAGCTCTGGGATGTGTCTTGCGAGAATATCCACACGTTCAGTTATACTGGCTGGAAAGTCACGAAGATTTCATCCCACCTCGTCAGTTAACGCCTGCTTTTTATGGCTGTTTAGATTGGCATTCAGCCGTTCACAATCACTGGATGCTGGTTCGTTTAATTCGTTGGTTTCCTGATGCTCCATTTACTGACATCGCCCGAGAAGCGATCGCCCAAAACATCACCTTTGAAAATATTAGCGCCGAAGTTGCCCATTTGCAATCTCAACCTCGGTTTGAATGTCCCTACGGTTTAGCATGGCTATTACAACTCACGGCTGAACTCAGAGAATGGGAAGATATTCAAGGTCAAAAATGGCTCGAAATTCTTCAACCCTTAGAAGAAATGGCTGTCCAAAATCTGCAAAAATGGATGAAAAATTTATCCTATGCTAACCGTACCGGTAGCCATTCTCAAACCGCATTTGCTTTCGGTTTAATTTGGGATTGGGCAAAGAATCATTATCCGACTTACACCCCAGAAATTGAACAAAAAATCCATCAATTTTATCTCAATGATTGCAACCATCCCCTGCATTTAGAACCTTGGGGCTATGATTTTCTTTCACCCACATTAGCCGAAGCTGATTTAATGCGACGCCTTCTTTCTCCTAATAGCTTTGCCAGTTGGCTCAGTCAGTTTTTGCCTAAACTTCCCCTTGAAAAACAAATAGATTGGTTACAGCCTGTTTCTGTAGAAAATCCAGAAGATTATGCTCAGTCTCATTTTGATGGTTTAAACTTGAGTCGGGCTTGGATGTTAGAAGGTATCATTTCGGGATTACCCCCTGATGATTCGCGGATTTCTGCCCTACAAGCTGTCGCCCAAGTCCATCAACAAACGGGTTTAAATTTAGTCTCTGCAATTGACTATAGCGGCAGTCATTGGCTGGGAAGTTTTGCTGTTTACCTGATGACAAAACGAGGATTAACCCGGTAAAATTCTTGATTTTTAAAAAGGATTATCAAAGTCAATATTGTTCGGAAAATTTTGATTGTATAACTTTTATTTCAGAATTTAATTTTATGACTGAGTTAAGACAAAATCTGATCACGAGGGATTGGGTAATTATTGCAACAGAACGGGCAAAACGTCCCCATGAATTTGCTCAACATGACATCTCAACCGTTAAAATTCCCGCCTATCGATCTGATTGTCCCTTTTGTCTGGGTAACGAACATCTAACCGGAACTCCTGAATCTCTACGACTTTGTGAAGGAATCGGAAGTGATTGGAAAGTGCGAGTTGTTGGTAATAAATATCCCGCTTTATCACAAACTGGAGAACGAATTAGAAACATTGACGGCATTTTTCGCTCTTTATCTGGCGTGGGATTTCACGAAGTTGTCATTGAACATTCTCGCCATGATTTAACCACCGCTTTAATGACTATTGAAGACATTTCCAGTATTCTCCGAGTTTACCGCAAAAGATACTCAGATTTACGTCAAGATACCCGAATTGAAACGATTGTAATTTTTAAAAATCATGGGAAAGGTGCAGGTACATCTCTCGAACATCCGCACTCTCAAATTGCCGCTTTACCCATCGTACCCTATCAATGGCGCGATCGCACTCAAGAAGCCATTCGCTATTATGATGATACGGGAGAATGTATTTTTTGTCATACCTTAAAAGAGGAACTGAACGCCGAAGAACGCATCATTTTCGAGAGTAAACATTTTGTCGCTTTTATTCCCTATGCGGCTCTTTCTCCCTTTCATATTTGGATTTTTCCGCGTCGTCATTCTTCCTCTTTTGATGAGATTACCAATGGAGAAATAACCGATTTAGCTAAAACCCTCAAAATTGTTTTAGCTAAACTTTATTATGGCTTACAAAATCCTGATTATAACTATACCATTCGCTCAATTCCGACTTCTGATAAATATGCTGACTATTTTCATTGGTATATGGCTGTGGTGCCGCGAATTTCTCTTTCTGCTGGTTTTGAATTAGGTAGTGGAATGTATATTAATACCGCTTTACCCGAAGAAAGTGCAGAATTTTTACGAGCCGTTGATATTCCTGATGATGACAATTCCGGTGATGATTTCAAGAATGATAACTTGATTTATCTGCGACGCTAACTGAACATTTTTTTCGGATGGGTGACAACCGATAACTGAACTGAAATCACAAACTTATTGCTGTCACCCACCCTACAAATCAGTTACTTAACAAGCAGCAGTTGATTCCGGTAATTGAACCTTTGTTCCGCCTAAACCACAATATCCATTGGGATTTTTTGCCAAATATTGCTGATGATAACTTTCAGCAAAATAAAACTCAGGCGCATTGATAATCTCAGTGGTAATTTGTCCGTATCCCGCCTTAGAAAGCTCCTGCTGATAGGCATCCCGTGAGGCTTCAGCTAAGTCTCGTTGTGAGTCAGAATAGAGATAAATTCCCGAGCGATACTGAGTTCCCACATCATTACCTTGACGCATTCCTTGAGTCGGATCATGACTTTCCCAGAATACTTTGAGCAACTGTTCATAACTGATCACTTTCGGATCATAAACCACAAAAACGACTTCATTATGACCCGTTAAACCTGTACAAACCTCTTGGTAAGTCGGGTTTGGGGTATATCCTGCCGCATAACCAACTGCCGTGATATAAACGCCGTTTTGCTGCCAAAATTTGCGTTCAGCACCCCAGAAGCAGCCCATCCCAAACATTGCCATTTCCATGTTTTCGGGATAGGGAGGCTGGAGGGAGTTACCATTGACAAAATGATGCTCCGGTACTGGCATCGGTTGCGAACGTCCCGGTAGAGCATCTTCCGCCTTCGGCATCGCCGCCTTTTTATTGAATCCAAATAGTCCCATAAGTTTTAACTCAGTGTTTGAATGATATCTTAACCTTACTTAACATTTTAAAGAAAAAGGCATCAATGATCATCCGTCAACGCCAAAATCAGCAAAATCCATCCCCTCTGGCAATCAAGCCGTTCACGTTTTTGTCCCTGTTAAGAAAACGAGATTGTTTGAGAAAATATTAATCAGAGGGGCATTCCACTAAACTCAAACAAAGATATGTCTGAATTTTCAGCAAATATTCTGCTCATTGATGATCAGCTTGATAACCTGCGAGTGCTATCTGCTTTACTCTCTCAGAGAGGATATCAAGTCAGAAAGGCACGTAGCGGGTATATGGCATTAGAAACCGTTAAAGTCAATTTACCCGATTTGATTCTTCTCGATATTAAAATGCCCGATATGAGCGGTTATGAGGTTTGTCAGCACCTAAAAACCGCCCTAGAAACCCGAGAAATTCCCGTCATTTTCCTCAGTGCGCTAGAAAGCACATTTGATAAAGTCAAAGGTTTTCAAGTGGGAGGATGTGACTATATTACCAAACCTTTTGAAATGGATGAGGTACTCGTGCGAGTGGAAAATCAACTGACAATTCAGCGACAAAAAAAACTTTTACTCGAGCAAAATAAACAGCTTCAACAAGAGATTCGCGATCGTCAACGAGCCGAAGCAGAAATTCGATTATTATTAAAAATGACTCAAGCGATCAGTGAAGCCTGGGATTTTGAAACAGCTTTAGAAGTGACGCTGTGTGAAGTTTGTCAAGCGATAGATTGGGATTACGGAGAAGCCTGGATTCCCAATGATCAAGTGTTAGTTCACAAAGCGAGTCAAATTCAGTGTAGTGTAGACCCCTTGCTTCAACAATTTTACCATTCTAGTCTGAAGTTAACGTTCGCTCCTAATCAGGGATTAGTGGGGCGAGTTTGGTCATCTCAAAAGTTAGAATGGATTGAGGATATTTCCTTAGAATCTCCGCCGAAATTTGTTCGTTCTCAACTGGCTCGTCAGGCTGGATTAAAAACAGCTTTGGCGGTGCCGATGATTTTTGGCGATCGCGTTTTAGCCGTGTTAGTTTTCTTTAAAAAAGTGGCAATGTCACCCGATGATCATCTGGTCGAATTGGTGAGTGGAGTGGCAACACAACTGGGAGCTTTAATGCCCCATAAAAAGGCCGAAGAAGCACTAAGAGCAGCCTATGTTGAATTAGAACGTTTGGCTAAAATTGATAGTCTCACTGAAGTTGCTAATCGTCGCTATTTTGATGAATATTTAGAACGAGAATGGAAACGACTCGCTCGTGAAGCACAACCTTTATCTCTAATTTTATGTGATGTCGATTGTTTCAAACTCTATAACGATTTATATGGACATCCAGCAGGCGATCGCTGTTTAAAAGAAATTGCTCAAGCGATTTCTCGATCAGCAAGGCGTCCGGCGGATTTAGTCGCACGTTATGGGGGCGAAGAATTTGTGATTATTTTACCCAATACTACACTCACAGGCGCTTTAAAAGTTGCTAACTCAATTCGCCAAGAAGTTGAACAACTGAAAATCCTTCACGAAAGGTCTATTGTACAACCTTTTGTTACCGTCAGTTTAGGGGTTTCCAGTACCATTCCTCATCCAGAACTTTCTAGGGTGACTCTGATTCGAGTCGCTGATGAAGCTCTTTATAAAGCTAAAAATAAAGGTCGAAATTGTGCAGTTTGTACATTATTATAAACTCAATTTTCTCAAATTACTAGGGATATTACGATTTTTAAATTATCATCCAGTTATTTTTAAAAATCTGCTATTTTTAGTTGAGGATTAAAATCCGTGAAAATCTGGCACAGTCAGGGATTGGGTTTACCCGTTAAACCTCACCTAACCCTTTGTTGATTGAAGCTCTTAAAACCTTGCAAGAGTTGAGTTTCCCAAGTTTAACCTCGCCTACACCTCAACATCTTGTTCTTCTAACGTGAGTGCGAGTTGATAAATTTGGCGACGGGGAAGGGAGGTGTTTTCAGCGAGTTGACGGCTGGCTTGCGATCGCGTTAAACCTTGACGGAGTAATGCCTCTAATTCGGCTTTAATTGCGGTTTCTGACAGATCCGGCGTTTTTTCAATTTTACCTGCCACAACGAGGGTAAATTCGCCCTTGGGTTGAATATTTTCATAATATTCAACTGCTTCTCCTACCGTTCCTCGCCAAAATTCTTCATGGAGTTTTGTTAACTCTCTGCCTAATACAATTTCGCGATCGCATCCTAATGTTTCTGCTAAATCTTGTAACGTTTGCCGCAACCGATGAGGCGATTCATATAAAATCATCGTGTGAGACTGCGATCGCAATTCTTCCAAACGTTGCTGTCGAAGTTTGGTTTTTGTCGGTAAAAATCCCTCAAATACAAACCGATCTGTGGCTAACCCAGAAACACTCAACGCCGTTAAACAAGCACTCACCCCCGGAATCGGAATGACTGCAATTCCTGCTTCTATACAGGCTTTTACCAGTTCGTATCCGGGATCAGAAATCCCCGGTATTCCCGCATCCGTAACAATGGCGATCGCTTTTCCCTGACGCAACTTTTCTAAGACTTCAGGAATCCGACGATGTTGATTGTGTTCATAGTAGCTAATTTGTGGTGTTTGAATTTGAAAATGTTGTAAAAGTTTACCTGTGTGTCGGGTATCTTCGGCGGCGATTAAATCTACCGTTTGTAAGATTTGAACCGCTCGAAATGTCAGATCACCGAGATTCCCAATCGGTGTTCCAACTACATAAAGCGTTCCCGGTTTTACTTCCATTCGTTTCCCATTAGCAAAGAACAAACCCCAATTTTAAATCAATGAAAATAAGTAACAAATAAACCGCTAAATTCCTGCAAAAGTGCTAAACACTGAGATAGGGAAAAGATTTTTGGGTGTTGATATGACTCACAACGGACTGTTTGTTGGATTAGTAACGCTAGACTTCCTCTATGGAGTGAGTGAATATCCCGCTAAAAACCAAAAAGTTGTCGCTTCTGATTATACCGTAGCGGCAGGCGGGCCGGCAACGAATGGGGCGGTTACGTTTAGTTACCTGAAAAACAAAGCTAAACTCTTCGGAGTTTTGGGTACTCATCCCATCACTGAACTAATCCGCGCCGACTTAAGCCAACACCATGTTATTTTAACAGATTTAGACCCAACTCGCAGCTCACCGCCCCCGGTTTCTTCTATTCTTGTCACTCCGAAAACAGGTGATCGCACAGTCGTTTCTATTAACGCCGTGAAGTCTCAAGCCACTCTAGAAAGTATACCCCAAAATTGTTTAGATGGGGTTGATATTGTGTTAATTGATGGCCATCAAATGACGGTGAGTGAACAGATTGCTAAACTCGCCCGACAAAAGGAAATCACAGTTGTAATGGATGGAGGAAGTTGGAAACCGGGACTTGAAAAGGTTTTACCCTATGTCGATTATGCCATTTGTTCGGCGAATTTTTATCCTCCTGATTGTCAAAAATCTGCTGATGTTTTTGCTTATCTTAATGAAATTGATATTCCGTTTGTTGCCCGGACTCAGGGTGATCAACCCATTCAATACTGTACCCCAAACCGTCAAGGAGAAATTGAAATTCCACCGATTAATGCTGTGGATACCTTGGGAGCGGGGGATGTGTTTCACGGGGCGTTTTGTCATTTTATCCTAGAAAGTTCCTTTGTCAATGCGTTAACGGCATCTGCTGAAATTGCCGCTTGTTCTTGTCAATCTTTTGGAACTCGTCAGTGGATGCAATGATTGGACTCGTTGTTTTAATTTTTTTGAAGACTTGTGGACTCTGGTTGCGGTGAGTATAATCTAAACAGAGTTGATCTCTACAGTAACTTACAATCAATTGATCCATCCTGAAAGAGATGATAAGTTATTGTACTTTAAATGAAGTGAATCAATAAAGTTGATCGGTTTTAAACTTATAATTTTTCAGCCAAAATGACAGATTCTAAACCCCTGCGAATTACGCTCCCTCCCTTGCAGATTACATTGGAAGATGAACAACAAGTAAGCCTCCAATGGTTAGCACAACAATTGAATTTACCGCCTCAACCTCAACCTCAAGTTTCTGATTCTTGGAAAACTTGGGTCGCAATTAATAAGTTACTCAATCAACCGGATGATGTTTTGGTTCAGCGCATGGTTGAACAGGGGGTTGATGTCAAGTTAGCCCTAGAAGAAGTGACTCAAGCCCCGAATCATCCTTATTATAAAGCGGGAAATCAATTTGTTCAACAGTTGCGAAAATTGGAGTCTATTCTCCAAATTCAGCAGCAACTTTCGGCGCTTTCCAGTCAAGCTGAAACCATTGAACGTCGGGTTAATCTTTCTAGAAGTGAATTTTTAGAAGGGTTTTATTCCCAAAATAAACCTGTTGTATTAACAGGGATAATGAACAATTGGAAAGCCTTAAATCAGTGGAATCCCCAGTATCTCAAACAACATTATGGCACGGCGACGGTAGAAGTTCAGGCGAACCGCAATAGTGATCCCGAATATGAACTCAATGTTGAAAAACACCGCCAAAACGTCTTACTCAAAGATTATGTTGATTGGGTGGTTGAAAAAGGAGAAAGCAACGATTGTTATATGGTTGCTAATAACGGGAATTTAGACCGAGAAGACATGAAAGGATTAATGAATGATCTCGAAGTTTTCCCGGAATATCTCAACCCCGAAGATACATCACGGCGAGTCTTTTTCTGGTTTGGTTCAGCCGGAACGATTACGCCGTTACATCACGATCCGATTAATTTAATGTTAGCTCAAGTGTTGGGTCGTAAACGGATTTTATTGATTCCGCCTCGTCAAACTCCATTTATCTACAATCATGTGGGCGTTTTCAGTCAAGTTGATCCAGAAAACCCTGACTTGAAGAAATATCCTCTCTATAACAATATTAAACCGATTGAACTGATTTTACAACCGGGAGAAGTTATTTTTATTCCCGTCGGTTGGTGGCATCATGTGAGAGCATTAGATGTGAGTATTTCCGTATCATTCACTAATTTTGTTTTTCCTAATTATTACAACTGGCAAAATCCTACTTTTGGTCGAAGCTAATCAAAATACCAGAACAATTGTGATCCAGATCGCCTAAAATCTAAGAACAAATCAATGTCGGAGGGGGGTTCAAATCACAGATGCTCCCCTCCTATTTTAGTCAGTATTTATATAGGTATCTTATTGTCAATTGCGACTTGAATTGTATCTAGAGGATTATGATCGAAATGTTTTTACCATCTTCTCACAGAAATAACACCTACGAGCCAACCTCAAAACCCGAAGATATTCCTGACCCCTACGACTGGATACAGGAACATCGTTCCCTCGCTCATATCGCCCACACTCTCAGTCTTTTGAATGGCATTCAAGAAGGCGAAGATTTCTACTATACGCCTGAAGGTGAGTTAGTGATCGGTTTAAAAGCCAGAGATCTTTTAAAAGCAAACTGCGATGATCAAGATTGGCAATATGTGCGAAATTACCTATCCATCCAAAAGATTTAAGCAATGAAATTAAGCTTGACTGCCGCTTTCTCCTTTGATCACAGCCGCACCAATTAAGTGAGCCAAACGCAGAGCTTCTGGAACTTTACCACAATCAGTCAAACGATCCAAAGCGTGAGCGATCGCCCAGGGTTCTTCACCGCACACCTGAAAAAAAAAGGGAGGATAGGCATGAATTTCACCTGCACGACGTAAAATTTGCAGTCGTTTTTCACGATCGCTTAAACGTCCTAACGCCTGTTCGATTTTGTTTAAATTCGGTGGACGGCGCATCACCGCCACACAAGGTCTTTCTAATCGACTCGCCAACTCCGGTAAATCGACCAAATTAAACCCTCCAAAGCCAATCCCATCGATTAAAACGAGATGCAACTGGGTTGACATCCTCTCCGCCCTAAACGACGGAGATTCCAAACCTCACGATTTGGGTTTCCTCTTTCGTCGAGTTGACTTACTCAATTGAGTTTCCCCACTTAAGCAGAGATCAGTCTCTCGGGAGGCGTTGATTTCCATCTGCCCGACGGTATTTTCAAAACAGATATTAAGCGGAAAAACGGATTAAGCTACGTGTGAGAAGCCTAGATTTATGCGTTTTACAGTCAAGTTAATCCGTTAATCTATTTCTTATCCGTTTCTTGATTTGATAGCTGTTTGAGTGCAGATTTTAGAATGTTTTTGGCGGCGTTTTCGTCTCGGTCTGCTACATACCCGCAGTGAGGACATTCGTGAAGTCCGGGTGCTGAGAGTTTTGACCACTTTCTCACCGCAATTTGAGCAATTTTGAGAGGTGTATGCAGGTTCAACAGCAATCACTGGGACTTTATAAACCCTCCCAAAATATTCTAACCATTCTCTAAATCTGTACCAAGCCGCATCATTAATTGACTTGGCTAAATGATGATTTTTAACTAGATTGCGTATCCGTAGGTTTTCTATTGCTACCAAGTCGTTAGACTGTATGACGTGTTGAGCTTGTTTACAAACCCAATCATTACGTCTGCGTGAAACCTTAAGATATTTTCTACCTAAACGATTTCTGGCTTTTTTCCGGTTTTGACTTCCTTTTTGAGTTCGAGATAACTGACGTTGCAGCTTTTTAATACGCTGTTCGTCTTTTCTGAAAAAGCGAGGATTTTCTATGTGTGAGCCAAAAGAATCGGTGTAGAAATAGTTAAGACCTACATCTAGCCCAGTTTGTTTTCCTGTGAGTTCTTTGTTTTCTTCTCGTTCATGGTCGATTAAAAATTGAGCGTAATACCCATCGTGTCTTCTAATGACTCTCACTCGTTTGATTTGTTGGAGTTGATAGAAGTGTAAATCTCGGCTTCCCCAAAGTTTAAATCTACCTGCTTGAAACTTATCAGTAAACGTTAGATAACGTCTATCTTCTGAAAGTTTCCATCCCGATGTTTTGTATTCAACAGATGCTCTAACTTGAGATTTTTTAAACTTTGGGAATCCTTTTTTTCCCGGTATTTTTTGCCGACAATTTTGATAAAATCGTTCTATGGATGCCCATGCTCTTTCTGCGTGTGCTTGTCGAGCCATAGAGTTGAGTTGGTTTACCCAGGGAAAACTCGGGTTGTCTGACAGCAGTTTGCAGTAGGTATAAGCATCGTTACGACTTTGAACTTGACCGTCTATCCATGCTTTAATGATGCTGTTGCGAACGAAACGACCAGTACGAATGGCTTCGTCTAACTTTTTGTACTGGCTTTGTGTTCCTTGTAGCTTCATTTCATAGACAATCATGTTTATCATTGTCGCTCCACGATAAGTTATTGTAACAGAAAATAATCCGTCGTGAACGACGGGGCTTTAAACCTGTTTTTCTTGGTAAGAACTTACTGGATTTACCCCCCCATCAGTAAGTCACAAAGGGTATCTGTCGCATCCCAGCCATCCGATTGCACAGTTCCCCAAACCATACCCTCAAAGCGAGTTCCACTACAAACCACCCCAGCAATAGAGACTTGTTGGCCACTGTGACGCTCAAAGGGAGCATCATCAAAACCAATTACCCGAATAACACGATTAAGTTTCAGTAGGGATTCGAGGTTCATTTGATCTCTAGTTGGACGCACCTGCGGCTCTTTGGAGTGCGACTTGACGGTTCCTTTCGTATTCTGTAGCTTTTTGTTGAGCGGTTTGATAGTTGGGACTCGACTCAGGGACTTGTTTCATCAGTTCAACGGCTTGTCCCCATTGACTGGCGACGCTTTCCCACTCAGTTCGAGATTGAGCGGTTTGAGCCAAGTTCGCCGCACTAATCGCCGAACGAACGGCTTCCGCCCAAGGATCAGAGGGGGTTTCTGTCGCCGTTGGTGGGGGAGAAGCAGGGGTTTCCCCAGAAGTCTCTGGTGGGGTTTCTTCAGGGGTTGAGGGTTCAACTTCTGATTCTGAACTCCCGCCACTGAGGAAGGGGAGTTTATAAATCCCGCTAAAGTGTAAACCAGCTAAGGCGGCGATCGCCAACAAAGTCACCAAGAGAACAAACAGTAGTATTTTACCTTTGTTATTGGGCGGGACTCGTTCGGTTTCTTCCTCCAAGTCATCGTCTTCTTCTGGGTTGTAATTGGCTTCTAGATTGTCGTCATAGTCTTCGTCGTCAACGCTTTCGTCATCAAAGGCGTAGTTGTCTTCGTCGTCATCATCAGAAACGATCACTTCCTGGGGAAGAACTCCCTCCGGAATGTGATCATCGTTCAAATTCTCCTCCTCATCGTCATTGAAGTCAAACTGAGGCATCGGAGGAATGGGTTCTTCGTCGAGATCTAAAGATTCCTCGGGAGGGATCTTGAGAATGATTTCATCTTCCCATAGGGGTATGTCATCCCCAAACTGACGCCCATAAATCTTCACCGTATAAACGGAGTCAATATCAAGCCTCTTCATCCCGTTCTCAATAAAGCTCACTAAAGCTTTTTGATTATTGGGGACTTGTTCGCCTTCAAGCATGACATGAAGACAGCCATTATCCCGCATGACATCTGCATTAATGCCTTTCGGTTTAAGGGAATGGTTGATCGCACTGGCGATCGCTTTTGGATCGCCTTGTTTGGCGAGTTGTTTAGCGAGATCCCGTTGGTTTTCGTCTGGCATGGCTCACCCTCTATAAGGGGTAACTGGCAATTCAATGATACTATCTGTTTTTGTAAGCTGTGTAACCTGATTTGACAAGACGCTCAAGGGGTCGAATCCGCCGGGAAACAGCCACAAGCATTCTGTTTAAATTCTACCGCCGAGATTGAGATTGAAATAGGTTACACAAGGCAATGACGTGAGTTTGTAGGGTTGAGATTTCATCTGAACCGCGTTTGAGTTGGGTTTCTAACTCGAGCAACAGAGGTAAGCTTTGTTGGAGTTGGTTAACGGAAAGGGATTGCACCTCTTGACGCAGAAAATAAATGCGCTTAGGATTACTAATTTCGGCTGCTTTGGCGATTTCTCGCTCATCTTTGACTTGGCGATCTATCATTAGTTTGACCCATAACCAAGTGCGAAATTGACCCACTAATGTGGCAACAATTCGCAGTCCTGGTTCATTGTGATCGATCAAAGCTGCTATTAATTCTAGAGCCTGATGGGTATTTCCCGCTTTGATCGCATTGGCGAGTTTCAGGCTATTTTGAGTATTAGACTGAACGAGGGAGGCGATCGCTTCTATCTTCAGGGCTTTGGAGTCATTTCCGGCATAGAGTTTTAATTTTTCTAATTCGTTGTATAGTTGTTGCGTATCGTTTCCCACAGCTTCGGCTAAAAGTTCAACTCCGGGTGATGTGAGTTTGACTCCGAGTTGGGCGGCGACTTGTTTAACGCGCTGTTCGAGTTGGTCGGTTTTCCAGGGGGGAATGCGGGAAAATTCTTGAACGGTGGCCTGCTGTTGCAGTAATTTTGTAGACTTGAGACGACCATCCGGTTTATTCGGCGTTGTCAGTAACAGCGTTGTTGTCTGCGGAATCACTTCCAGGGTTCGTTGTAATTCCTTGAGGATGTCTTCGGAACAGTGTTGGGTGATCGGGGTATTAACCAGCCACACCAAACGACTTCCTAAGCCAAACGGCGGGGTCATGGCCTGATTTAGGCCAGAAATAACAGCATTTGGCGAATCGGGCAGAATTTTGTCAAAATTGAATGTAGACCAGCTAGGATCGAGGATGGACTCGCGCAGAGCATCTACGGCTTTAGCAAGAGAAAATTCATCATCTCCCCAGTAGAGGTAAACTGGCATCTGTGAAGGTTTCCGAACAAGAGGCGAAAAAGATTGGACGATACTTACCAAGTTTACGTGAATCGGGTGGCGCGGATGACGCTACTAGAAACCTATATCTCTCAGTTAGAACACATCCAGGAGTCTCCCAAGTACAAACTCCTTCCGGTTGGGGGACGACAAGCGGTTCCTTTTCCGGGTTATACCATCATTACACCTCCTGTAGCTGATGATCCAGATAATCGGGGTTTTTACGACCATCTACAAGCTTGTCAGCAACAACTGGCTGAAAAATTTGATTCCCAATTGTGGGTACCTGTACCTGCTGATAGCTTACACTTGACTTTGGCCGATTTGATTTGGGATAGTAGCTATCGGGATGCGAGTCAAGATCAGTCGTTTGATCACAAATTACTTGGGGCGATCGCTGAATCTTTTTCAGCTTTTCAAGCGAATGTAAGTGATCAGCCAATTCGTTGGCAAGTTCTAGGAATTATTCTGATGACTCGGGCGATCGGTGTCTGTTTGGCGCCAAGAGATGAAAGTTCCTATGAGGAGATTGTACAATTCCGGCGAGCTATTTATCAAAATCCCAGTTTTATGGCTTTAGGAATTGAACAACAGTATCATTTTACGGCTCATATTACCTTTGGGTATTTTGGTACTATTCCATCAGATTTAGATCGGCATCAAATTAGCACGGTTTTATCTGATTTTAACCATCAGTGGATGGACTCTCCTCAAGAATTACTCATCAAACGCGCCGAACTTCGCAAATTTGATGATATGACTCGTTATTATCGGGAGGACAATTGGCCTGTTCTAGTGTTTTGAAGGCTAGATTATTATTCAATGAGAGTCGTTGATTTATTCGCCGGGTGTGGAGGTTTATCACTCGGCTTACAACAAGCAGGGTTTAATGTTGTTGCTGCTTTTGATCACTGGGAAAGCGCAGTTAAAGTTTATCAAAAAAACTTCGCTCATCCCATTTTTTTGAGCGATCTGCAAGATGTGAAAGCTGCGGTTAATTTAATTAAACCCTTTACTCCTAATGTCATTGTTGGCGGGCCTCCTTGTCAAGATTTTTCCAGTGCAGGAAAACGAGATGAAAATTTAGGACGCGGCGACTTAACTCTCGCCTTTACTGATATTATTACCACAATTAAACCCCAATGGTTTATCCTCGAAAATGTCGCATTATTCCAAAAAAGTCGTCAATATACCCAAGCCAAAACACTGTTTAAACAGTCCGGTTACGGACTCAATGAAAAAGTGTTTGATGCCAGTTTATGTGGAGTTCCGCAAAAAAGAAAACGGTTTTTATGGGTGGGAGAATTAAACGGAAAAGATAATCGTTTATTGAGTTATTTTGATTTAAAATTATCCTCAAAACCGACAACCGTTCGAGACTATTTAGGTGATAAACTGGGACTCGAATATTATTATAGACATCCCAGAAGCTATCAACGTCGAGGAATATTTAGCATCGACGAACCCAGTCCAACCGTCAGAGGCGTTAACCGTCCCATTCCCAAAACCTATCAAAAACATCCCCAAGATCCAGTAGAAATCACCCCGAATATTCGTCCGTTAACGACAATAGAAAGAAGCTATATTCAAACCTTCCCCGAAACCTTTATTTTTGAAGGATCTAAAACCGATCTCGAACAAATGATCGGAAATGCAGTTCCCGTTAAATTAGCAGAATTTGTGGGAAAATGTATGATTAATTCTGTAGAAAACAAAAAGTTACAATTACCTAAACTGGAAAACGGCTATCAGCAACTCTCGTTAAATTTGACTTAATATCTTGATGACTCAAAATGTCTTCCTTCGTGTCTTCGTGTCTTCGTGTTTCTTCTTTCCCTCCGAATAAATAACTAAACTATGGTTGAACCACTCGATGGAATAATCACTCAAAAATCCTTTGAAATAATTGATAGCGAAATTGGCGAACATTCCTTTACTGCTAACGAATATGCGATCGTTCGTAGAGCTATTCACGCCACCGCAGACTTTGAACTCGCCCAACTGATTCGCTTTAGTCCCGATGCAATTGAGCAGGGAATCGCCAGCATAGCTAATCGTAAGCCTATTATTACAGATGTGGGCATGGTTAAGCAAGGGGTTGCTGGAATGATCGCCAAAACCTTTAAAAATCCCCTAATATGCGCCATTGAACAAGCTTCAAACCCCCTCCCCGGAAAAACCCGCACCGAAACGGGACTATTAAAAATAGCGGAACAATTTCCCGATGGAATTTTTGTCATTGGTAACGCCCCAACTGCTTTATTATCCCTCTGTTCACAAGTCAGTCAAGGCTTAGTTAAACCTTCGTTAATTATTGGTGTTCCTGTGGGGTTTGTCTCTGTTGTAGAATCAAAAATGGTTCTTGCTCAAACTCCCGTCCCGCAAATTAGAATAGAAGGACGAAAAGGCGGTTCGGCTGTAGCTGCGGCAATTTTAAATGCTTTAATTGTATTAGCCTGGGAACGTTATAACGGATGGGTTAATGGTGGGGTTTTGTAACGGATGGGTGAATGCTGGGTTTTTTAGGTTTATGTTTTTTGGAAACGGATGGGTTAATTGTGGGTTTTTTGGATTTATGCTTTTGGAAGCTGATGGCTTTGGGTGGGTTCAGATTATCTATCCGTTTTTATCTTAGCATTGGTTTAATTATCTCAACCACAATTTAATCCGTTACCAGTGGGGTTTTTGTAAACAAGATTCAGTGAGATAAATTGACAATACAGGTTGTTGGAATTGGTTTAGATGGGGAAGCGGGACTCAGTGAGTCCGTGCGACAAATTGTTGATCAAGCAACTATTTTAGTGGGAAGCGATCGCCATCTTCGTTATTTTCCCGATCATCCGGCACCTCGGATAATATTACAAGACTTGACAGCAACTTTAGTTGAAATTCAGCACTATTTATTAGCGTTTGAAACGAATACACCGGATCTTGATCCCATTGTTGTCGTATTAGTATCGGGTGATCCGTTATTTTTTGGGTTGGGACGGTTATTATTAGCGAAATTTCCCCCAGAAAAATTGACCTTTCATCCTCATTTGAGTTCGATTCAATTAGCGTTTAATCGGGTTAAAATTCCTTGGCAGGATGCTGAGATTATTAGTACACATGGACGTTCTTTTGAGCAGTTAACACAAGCCCTTCAGCAAGGTACAGAAAAAATTGCCATTTTAACCGATACAACTGATCATACCCCAAAAGCGATCGCTCGTCTACTATCTTCTCTCGATTTACCCACAGTTTATCAATTTTGGGTGTGTGAAAATTTAGGGGGAATTGATGAGCGAGTTCAACAATGGTCAATTGATCAGATTTCGACTCAGAAATTTGCGTCGTTAAATGTGGTAATCTTGTTAAGAGAATCTAGTCTTTCTCCCCGTTTAGATTTATCTCAAGTTCCATTTTTCGGAATACCTGATAAACTATTTTGTAGTTTTAGCGATCGCCCCGGACTGATGACCAAGCGGGAAGTGAGAACCTTAATTTTAGGAGAATTAGCGTTACAACCGGAGCAAATTATCTGGGATATTGGGGCGGGGACGGGTTCAGTTTCGATAGAAATTGCGCGTTTATTTGCTAATTCTACGGTCTATGCAGTGGAAAAAACGGCAGCAGGAACAGCGTTAATTGAGCAGAATCGAGAGAGATTTCAGACGAATAATGTGATTTCAATTCACGGGGAAGCACCTGCTATTTTACATCGTTTACGCGCTCCTCATCGGATTTTTATTGGGGGAAGTGGGGGAAATTTAGAGGAGATTTTAGGACTCTGTAGTTTACGGCTAATTGCAGGAGGAACGATTGTCTTAGCCTTAGCGACCTTAGAACATTTGAATCGAGCGTTAAATTGGCTAGAAAATAGAATTGCAGTTGAACAAACTTGGCGTTATCAGTTGTTACAGGTTCAGTTATCGCGTTCAGTTCCCATTAGCAGTTTAACACGATTTTCTCCCCTTAATCCAGTGACAATTCTGACAATTCATCATTTCCCTAACACCTGACGATAGCCTAGATATCCGAGAGTTAAAACAATTGCTAAGATGACTAGAAAAGTTGAAGATGGTAAAGCCGAGAAAAAAATAATTCTAATTCGTGATAACATCCAAGAAAGAACGAGAAAAGCTCCGGCTAGGAAGATAAAACCTTCTAAAGTTCTAAAGGCGGGAATAAAGTCTAAAGGGATTCTTTGTTTAGAGATCCACAGAGAGCTTAACAGATAATAAGGGGGCGCAGCAAGCAGTAAAAAATCCGCCTGTTTCACCACTAACGACCAACCGCCTGTATTCGTCGCATAGGCTAAATATCCGACCCAAAAGAACATCGTAATTAATGCAAACCATAGGTTAAAACTCAGGACGTAGGGTTCTTCCCAATATCCGGGAATGAGAAAACAAATTAACCACGTTAACCAAGGGGCGATCAGGATAAAAAAGAGGATAATATCGCGGTAATTAACGATTTGCGAGAATAAGGCTTCGAGAGTCATTAATCAACTATTCTTACTCGTTATTTCTATTCTATCTTTTGAAATAGAAGATCGCTAATTTTCAAGGTTAAAACCTGTTTAACTTATTGATATCTTGGATCGTGATTATCCGCAAGGAAACCACACGGATGAGTTTTTGTTATAACAACTCAGTAATTTTACTTAGGTATTTCTCGGGCTGTGAGTTAAAATTTAGAGCATAAATGATACAAAACTATATGAAAATTTCTCTTAACTTTATTAAAGTTGGTTTTTTCAAGGACTCCCCGGAGTAAACACAAGACTGAGGCACATCTTGGCTAAAAAACCCGGTTTTTCTTCGTCATTCAGGACGCAAATGTTGAGTTTCGTTTAAAAAGCGGGTTTATGGTTCGTGACTCAACATAACGAACAAAATACAAAAATAAGATTTTTTAAGCTTTATTTAAGTTTATAACACCTTACAACAATTTAACTTGAATTTCTGTAAAACAGAATTCATTATTAATTCCTCTTTTAGCTGTAGGATGAGAAATAGTGAATCATCTTCAAAGTTTGACTTTTGGGTATAACTTGAGTTGACTAACAAAAACTAGGAGAAACTGTCAGCATGGAAGTCATATTAGTTTATTTAATTCTCGGCTTAGTTTTAATCTTGAATGAGAATGGATCTGAGAATTTGCCGGATCAAGATCATCGAGTTTTAGAGAAAAGCGATTACCCAAAAAATAGTTCTGAACAACTCTATTATCGATACAATAAACTGCTTAAAAAACAGCCAGAATACGTTCTGTATTCAGAAATAGAAGATTTAGATATCAAGCATTCTAGAAGCACGAATAGCCCCAGAAAAATTTAATTTTTATTGGGGGTTAATCAGCTTTTTCTCTCAATTTGGGTGACTCAGTAAAAGATGTTATGAAATGATTGTTCATTGCATCTTTAAAAACCCAAGTGTGAGGAACTAAGATCACCTGTTGCTTGACTTCTTCTAGAAAATTGTCAATCTTTCTTTCCAATTAACCAATAAGTTTTCATTTTCCCCCGCCCCTTAACCGAAATTTCACCTCGGGCTTCAAAGTAATACTTGTCTTTTAATCGTTGATAAGTTTCTTCTGTGACTTGAATTCGTCCCGGTTCTCCCGATGACTCCATCCGAGATGCAATATTTACCGCATCTCCCCACAAATCATAAATAAACTTTTTAATTCCAATGACACCTGCGACAACGGAACCTGTATTAATTCCTATTCTAATTTTTAAATTTTGGCATTCTTCAAAATCTCCTAAAATAGTCTCGGCTTGAAAGATTGTCATAATATTCTGCATTTCTAACGCCATATCTGCAATAGCTTCTGCATGATTTTCTTGAGGAAGGGGTAAACCTCCAACCACCATATAAGCATCACCAATGGTTTTAATTTTTTCGAGTTGATATTGTTCTGCTAAGTAGTCAAAACTTGAAAAGAGTTTATTGAGTAAACCCACTAATTGTATCGGTGGAACTTTCGCCGATAAAGGGGTAAACCCGACGACATCTGCAAACAAAATGGTTACTTCTTCCATTGCAGAAGCGATGGTTCTTTCTCCTTGTTTGAGTTGATCCGCAATGGCTTTTGGGAGAATATTTAAGAGTAATTGTTCTGAATTTTCCTTTTCTAAGCGCAATTCTGACGTTCGTTCTTCGACTCGATTTTCAAGTTCTTCGTTGGTTTTTGCTAAGGCTGTAAAAGACTCTTGAAGTTGTTGAGTCATCGTATTAAAAGATTGAGCTAATATTCGCAACTCTTTGATATTTTCGGGTTGAACTGATTGATGAAAATCACCCTGAGCAATGGCTTGGCTAGCTTGACTGAGACGATAAATTGGAAAACTAATCAAACGGGCGGTAATTAGTCCTAAAATTGTTGTCAGAATTAGAGCTACAAGACAAAGTAAAAAAGTCGTGCGATTATTGGCATTAATTTCTGCCATAAAATCGTTTTCTGGTACAACTAAAACAATTAACCAATCTAAACCACGACTATCTTTGAACGGTAAAACTTCTATAAATTGACGTTTTCCTTCGAGTTCAAAATCAAGTTGTTGGGGCTGGCGAATCTTTTGCAAATTTCCATAACGCTGCTGTAAATATTTTGCCGTTTCTTTCACTAAGATATCATGACTTTTAGTGGCTTTGAGGCGATCGCCATTAACCCCGGTTAACGGATCATCCGTTGTACTAGAAACGAGTTTACCAGACCGTTCTACAATAAACGCCTCTCCAGAATGACCTAGCTCTAATTTTTGCAGAAATTGACGTAATTCCTCTGATAATAAAACATCAATTCCACAAACTCCCACAAAACTATTGCCATTAATGCTATAAGCAGGTAAACTTGCTGTTATGGTCGGAACTTGACTGGTAAAATCTAAATAAATTTCACTCCAAGTTGCTTGAGCTTCAGCTTTAGCGGCTCGATACCAAGGACGAACACGGGGATCATAAGGGTTAACTTCCCGGATAAAATACATTCGATCCGCCCGCACATCTAAGCGATACCGACGCATACGATAGTCCGTTGAAGCGTTACTAACGGTTAATTCAAAAAAATTGATATCAGAAGTCCGACTCACACCGATAAAATGTCCGGTTTGTTCTTCCCCACAATACACACTATTAACGTAAGGTGCAATTTTAATTTGTTGAAGAAACTGGTTCACCCCTTTACCCGAAATAAAATCAATTTCCCCTCGGGCGATCGCATCTGCATTCAGACGATTAATAGAATGAAGTGTGTTAATATAACTTCCAAGCTGTTGATTAATCCGGGCAGTCAGTTCATTTCGCAGTTGAGACGCTAAATCATTAACGGCTTGTTGGGCGTTGTAATAGGAAAAATACCCCACTAAACCAAAAGTCGTAATAACCTGGGTAATAAACGGAACAATCAAAAAGGTTCGCAGAGAAACATTACCTGCTTTATGCTTCAACCATTGTAAAAGTGCGGAGGGGCTAACCACCATGAATTTACTCAACTGTTCGCAAACCGTACTGTCAAACCTAGCATTACCAGTCTAACTTAATCAGTTGAGAGTTTGATCAATATCACCAACCCTAGTCTGTCGTTGTCAACCTTTTTCCTTCAAGACGCTGACTTCATCCAAGCTAACCTTTATTACTCAGCAGAAACGTACTATTTTAGAAGCGTATAGTCAAGCTGATTTTTTGATCACAGGAGATGCTGATTTATTAACTTTAGGGAATTTTGAGGGTACTGAAATTTTAACTTATAAAGACTTTTTAGAGACAATGTAGACCTGTAGGATAGGTGATATTATGTCCGGTTGATTAATTCTGTTATGGGGTGGGGCGGGTTTATCTCAATCTCGGAGTAGTGCTAAAGATATTGACTGAACCCGCCCCTACAGAATCATTATTGATTAGTCGGACATGATATGACAATCTAATTAAAAACCCGGTAACTCTTACGAAACCGGGTTTTTAGGCTTGATTATCGGACAAAATTTGTGAGTTAAAACTTAGCCAACCAACTCAACCGACCGTTTAACTAACGCCTCTGCGGTAATATTATTAAACGCCATCAACTGACCTGCACTCGCGGTTGTTTCGCCTCGTTTCCAAGCAAAAGTATCTCGTTTTGCGGTACTGCGTAACATAATCGGTTCTAACATCAAACTTGCGCCGCCTGTTACTCCAATTAACGCATCGCCGCCAAACATTTGTTCAAACGCTTCATCGCTGAGAAACTCTCCGTCGGGTTCAGAACAACTCTCCCAAGCGACATCACTCGGACGGTACAAACGACGGGGATTAACCACTGAAACAATCTTAGAACCAATGCCTTGAGATTGCAATTGTTCAGCCGCTTCATAAACCGGAATTAACGTCATGTCGCCAATAACCGCAAACACAACCATTTTTTCGCCGGGTATTTCTTGCAATGTTACCGCCCCATTTTCTAACGCTTGACGAGTTTGTTCAAAGGTTGTACGAATGGGTAAGGGTGACTTACTCGCAGTAATGGTAATGCCCTTATTTTTGGTGGTTAACGCCCAGTCATAACACACCTGAATACTATTGGCATCCGTCGGGAATAGGGCGTATACATTGCCATTCCGCAGCATCGCCGCAAAATAGGCTTCAACTTCCGGGCGTTGGTGTGTCCAACCGTTGCGTCCCTGTTCTAACGCTCCTGCGGTAAATAATGTTATCGTTGAAGGCGTCAGACGGCGTAACTCAGCCATCGCTTGGGTAACGGTTTGCCAAATGGGTAAACCATTGATCGCAAAAGACTCGTAAGAACACCACAGGCTACGCACACCCATTAACGCTAAGGCTGCTGCTAGCCCCGCACAAGCGTCTTCACTCAGGGGTTCGTATACCTGACCGTTAGGCCCCTGAAAGTAGGTTTCATCGGTTGTCGGGTGAACAATTTTCAGGGCAACGTTAATATTATTGATACCGGATGCGGCGTTACCGTCGGCGTTGGTGATGATAAATTTCGGATCATGTTGTCCAACGTAGCCGACTAACTCTCCCATTGCGGTAGTAGCGACTTGTTTATCTCCAGCGACGGCAAATTCTTTCAGGGGAATAGTCCCTAAGTCGGCTAAAGGATATTCAAACTCAGTGACAACGGTTTTAGAAGCTGGCCCACCAGACGCCCGTACTACGTTTGTTCTCACCAGTTCCCACACTTCAGGCGGAAGGGCGCGTTGTTTCAAGGCTTCGATGATATGGGGACTGTCGAGGGTATCTTGAGGATAGAGGTTATGGGACTTAGAACCCCGTGCGTGAACCCCCGCGCCTTTGAGTTGTTTGATAATAAAGATGGTGAGTTTACCGCCCAGCGCCGACTTGGCGGCTTGATCCATTCCCGTTAAAACGGCTTGGGGAAATTCGATCCGTTTTTGGAAGGAAAAAGCCGTACTATCAACATAATCCCCCGGTTGGTTTTGATCATCGAAGTCTTTGGCATCGACTAAAATCACCTCGGCGAAACCGTTGCCTTTCCAGTAGGCGATCATTTCGGCGCTGGTTTTGGTGGAGACCATGCTATGATGCTCCTGGCTGTAGCCATTCCACACCAATACGGGTAAGAAGTTCGTGACTTCTGGGTAAGCGGTGTTAAAGTGGGCAATACTGCTAACGGGGTAAGGTTCACCCATCCCGCCATCTCCCAAGGTGAAGGGAAACAGGGTGTCCCGGTGTAACATCGCGGCAGCCATCGCAAAATGTTGTCCTTGTCCGAGGGGGCCTGCGGGGTTGAGTAAGCCGGGAATGTAGCCGGAAAGGTGGCCAAGGAGTCCGTGCATTTCTCGGAAGCGATCGCGCATTTGTTGGACGGTGAAAATGTCCATGTCTTCTAAAGAGCGATCGATAAACATCGCACTGTAAAATCCGGGTGCATGATGCCCCACTTCCGTCATAATATTTTTATGACCTAACATGACCAAGCTGGCGTAGGCTTCGGCTTGGCTAGCAAAACCGCCTGGATGTCCAGAGGCTTTACTGGCAGTCACTTGTAGGATGAGGTAACGCAGGGCGTCGGCGTATAATAACGTTTGATAGGCGGCGGCGGTATCGCTGGGATCACTGATGGATACACTGCCTTCGGCGATAACAGGGGTTTTCCCGTAGGTGTCAAATTCAGGAAAAGTCTCACTAAAATACTGAACTCCTTCGCAAAACTCCGGTGTAGCTGATGTGGGTTTTGAAGCGGCTACTGTCATGTTTTATACCCTAAAAATTTGACGGTCATTGAATCAATTTAAGGTTTATTTTACAATCGATGGGGACTTAATCCAATTACATCTACTTTGTTCAGGGATAATCTGAGATAATCTTATTAAATCAAATTAAGTTGGAGGATGGCGATCTCTAGTGTTGAGGGTGGATGCGGTTTTCCTGAACTGAGTTAAAGATTCAGCCTGTGACAGCCTTATGAGCTAAGTCAATATTTCTATTTTTGAAGAAAAGGTTATAGTTTTGCAGCGAGTCATTGATTTATGCCTTACAGCCAATTTAGTCTCGAACAAATAAAGTTAAATTTTGGCATAGAAATTCGCGAAAAATTCGGTATCTTTGCCCAGACTTCATCGGTTTATTATAGTCCGTTATTAACTCAAGTATTAGAAAATTATGTTCCTTTAGCACTCGAAATCGATACAGAAAAATCGCGTTCTGAATATATTGTCGCTCCCATTTTATTTGAATTCAAAAGCCAACTCAAAAATAAAATTAGTTTATTTTCGGGTAAAGAATTTACAGTAGATGCAGAAAAAGGGTTAAGTGGGTTTTGTGATTTTTTGATTAGTTATTCTCCGGATCAACTGATGATCGAAGTTCCGATTATTTTAATTGTTGAAGCACAAAATGACAATATCCTATCAGGCTTAGGTCAATGTATGGCGCAAATGTTAGCCGCCCAGCTTTTTAACCAGCGTCATCAGCAGAATATTAAAACCATTTATGGTTGTGTGACAACGGGGACAAACTGGAAATTTCTACAACTCACCGATCAGAGAATAGAAATCGATTTGAATGAATACTTTCTCAGCAATATTGGTCAAGTTTTAGGGATTTTACACTATTTCGTTGAACAAGTTGAGTGAAGGATGAATGATGAATTGTGTTTAAATTAAGTCGAAGCAAATTCTGTCAAACCCCTTTTACTCGGATGATGGAAACCCAACACAATCTGATTTTGAGGGATTCCTTCAGACAGCAAATCATCAACAACACATAAATTTGTTGAATCTTCTTCAACCCAAACCTTGCCATCTTTAATACAAATATAGATGATGATATGTTGTACTAGCTTCTTATCCTCCCATTCCATTGCGAAACCAAAGATATTGATCTCGAATTTCATCAAAAGCAAGGCGATCCCTGACCTCAAATTTTTTGGGAGCCTTGACTTGAGCAACTGTCATCTGATAATATTCAGTTAGGATTTTTTTGATAATCTTGCGATATTTTTCTGGATTTTGCATTGAACGCTCTCCTCGATTAAAGAAGATCAAGCAGCAACCGTTTCTTCAAGTTTGGGAATTTCATAACTCAAGAAATCATAAGCTAAATCTGTATTCGGAAAAATCGATCTGGCTTCTTTTAACAAATCCTCGAGTAAAATCGCATTTCCCGGCGCGTAACGGGGGCTAAAATGCGTCATAATCAACTTTTTGACTCCCCCCATCAACGCCACTTGTGCCGCCATTGTAGAGGTCGAATGCAAGCGTTGAAAAGCCAGTTCTGCATCTTGATGAGCAAAGGTTGCTTCGTGAACTAAAACATCCGCATCTTTCGCCAATTCTACCGCACTGTCACAAAAAACCGTATCGGTACAATAAACAAATTTACGTCCGGGGATCGGTTCACCACAGAGTTGAGAACCGTTAATTTTTCGACCATCAGGTAACGTGACAACTTCTCCCTGTTTGAGTTTGGCATAAATTGGCCCCGGTGGAATGCCTAGCGCGGTTGCTTTCTCCACATTAAACCGTCCGGGTTTATCTTTTTCAGTAATGCGATAACCAAACGCCGTGACTCGATGTTTTAAAGGCTGACAACTAACAATATATTCATCATCTTCATAAACCACTCCAGGCTGAACCGGATGCACTGCAAAGGGATAAGAAATATGAGTCTGTGAGAAACGCAAACAGGCTTGCAGATAGTCTTCCAGTCCCGGTGGCCCGTACAAGTCAATGCGTTTGACATTTCCCGCTAAACCACAACTGGCTAACAGTCCCGCCAACCCAAACACATGATCCCCGTGCATATGCGTCACGAAAATGCGGCTAATTTGGCTAACTTTGAGATCGCTGCGTAGAAATTGATGTTGGGTTCCTTCACCGCAGTCAAACAGCCAGAGTTCCGCCCGTTGCGGTAAACGTAGGGCTATACTCGAAACATTTCGCGATCGCGTTGGTACACCTGAACTCGTTCCTAAAAAAGTAATCTGCAAAATTCGCGCCTCCCGCTATCAAGCCAACTGTAGTACAGATCGAAAGTTGATCCTGTTTAGATTTTACCTTCTACCGTGACTGACAACGGGCGATCGTAACCGTAAAGTGATTTATCTTTAATGCCAGACCTCAAACTGCGATCGCCATATAAAGATTTTATAGCGGTATGGGTGATTGATCGGGTACCCCGCCAAAAACCCGGTTTCTTTAACAATACACCGAAGCCAATTTCAGAAAGCCGTAGAAGAAACCGGGTTTTTTAGTCTCTGCTGTTGTTTTTCGGTTGAGTTAAGTTCGTCGAGGTTGCGATCGCCACTCGGGAAAAAATTCAACTTGATTTTGAACCCGTTCTAACTGAAAATTATCGATTCAATACCGGAGATTAATGTCTTGAGCGGAAACTGTTTGAACCATGACTTTAGACAATGATTTTTAATCCTAATATTAGTATCCAGCTTTTTACTCTTTTCCATTATTCTAGTCTCAATAGCGATCGCCTGACTGCTATTGTCAGCTAATCTACTTGACTGACTATTACCCCAAACTAGAACTAACGATTATAATTTCCTCATTGTAGTGTTTAATCACTGAAGCAAGCAAGGCTCAAAATTTCTCAATCATAAATTGAGCTAATCTATCATATTCATGATCCATTTTTTTCATTAAGTCTGTTTGGTTTCGCGCCCAAGTACCACGACCAACACTCTCACGTGTAGGTTTTCTTTCTGGTAAATATTTTATTGGAACATTTTGAACAATGCTATCAGGAGCCATCACATTCAAGTCTTCAATGCTTGCAACAGGTTCTTGATTTATAAAATTTGGAACAGCAGAATATGTCTCTATATTCTTAAGCATAGGTATCAATTTTTCATTAATAGCGGTTTTCACTTTTTCAAATTGAGCTTGATCTGCTCCCGTTTTCGCAATTTCTTCAGTACCAGTCCTTTTCCGGGTATCAAATCCATTAAAGATCCAACCTCCAAACTTTGGTTGACCTTTTGTCGGTATTACTTTATCATACGAATTGGTTTGAAGATAGCGTAATTTACCTTGTTCCCAATCCTCTATAAAACTAGGCAATACTTGACCAATCAAGCCAACACAATATGCAGAGAAAAGATCAGGTGTACATGGAACAAGAAAGTAGTTTGACGAATAAAGAGCAGCCCGAACAAGAGTATTAAATGATGGAGGTAAATCTATCAGAGCAAAATCATATTTTTTATTAAACTTTCTTTCCACGGCATCAATTAAGCTTGAGGGCATGAGAAAGCGGTATAAACCTGATCCCCCAATTACGTCAGTTCCTACATTAAGAACATCAGAAAACCTATTAAGCCAGAAATCACCAGGTACAATGTCAAGATTTTCATTTCTAGCATTTTTAGGTCGAGTGATATAAGGATCTCCTGGTGCGCTTTGTGTAATGTATGGCAGAGCGAAAGCACGAATTGTTCGACCATAGGGTTGTTCTTCTGAACTTTCTAAATATGATGAGAATTCTTCATCGCCCAATGCAGCAATAGACAGATTACATTGAGGATCAAAATCAATTGCCAATACCTTTTGACCTTGTTCTGCTAACGAGGTTGCTAAATTCCAAATTGTGGTTGTTTTACCAACACCACCTTTGTTATTGAATAATGCAATCACTTTCACCATTTTTCCTTCCTTTTTTCTAAGCCAATGCAGAATTTGTGTCCGTTGGAAAACTGGGCCAGACTGTAACTGCTTCACAGGAGCAGGAAAGTCTGCATACCTTTTTCTCCAATTTCCTACAGCAGCAGAGCTAACACCTGCCAGTTGAGCTATTTCATAGAGTCCAATCAAATCATCATTTTGCATGATTTTTCATAGCAGATTTTGGTGTGAACTTTATTCACAAATCTATTGTGAACGGAATTCACAAACCTGTCAAGTGTTTTCGTGAACTTTATTCACAACCGACTGATTTGCCATAGAATCTTGAAGGTGACTGCAAAAAATTCAAACTGAAAAAGATGGTCATTTCTAACCATTTGACTACAGGTGGAGATTCTTCTCGAAGGGGTTAGAATATTTCAGCGAAGTGTTCGGTAAGATAGGGGTTGCTGTACCCACAGAATACAACTCTCAGATCTTAGATGATGAACTCTGGATTATTTTTGACGGGTCTTGTAATTTATCCCCTGCGACGAATTAAACAATATGGCTGGGTTTCCCTGCTGTTGTGGTTGTTGATGGTTGCACCCGCCCAGGCGGCTGTGTTGTTGCGTGTTGCTGTCACTCAAGAAGCCGATCAGGTGAAAGTCGGGAGTTCAACCCAAGCCGTTGTCCGTAATGCCAATGGTCAAACTTTAGGACAAATTTCTCCCCAAGGGGGGTTAATTGCAAAACCCAACTCAGGAAACATTTCTTTGGGTCAATGGAAAGGAAGTCAACTCTGGATCGAACCCACCGGAAATGGTCATGTTTGGATCGCTGAAGGCTGGTATCGGGGACGGGTGTTATTAGTTCCGCGAAATGGCGGGATCACCGCAGTTAACTATGTCGATCTCGAACAATACCTTTACAGCGTGTTAGGGGCCGAAATGGATGGCGGTTGGCCACTCGAAGCCTTGAAAGCCCAAGCGGTAGCCGCCCGAACCTACGCCCTTTACCAGCGAGAACGCAGTAATGGGGTTTATGATTTAGGGGATGACCAAAGTTCTCAGGTTTATAAAGGGTTAGCAACCGAGTCGGGCGGCACTCAAGCCGCAGTCAGGGCGACAGCCGGACAAGTCTTAACCTATAACGGTCAAATGATTTTAGCAGCCTTTCATTCCTCCTCGGGGGGACATACGGAAAATGTGGAGGATGTTTGGGATGATGCCTTGCCTTATTTGCGGGGCGTACCGGACTATGACAAGGGTTCACCCGTGTTTGAATGGACGAAGACGTTTTCTCAAGCTGAACTGTCTGGGCGCCTTTCTGGAGTGGGTAAAATTGTCTCAATGACACCGGAACGCACAACGGCATTTGGAAGTATTTTGTCAATGAAAGTCGTCGGGGAGGGCGGGACTCGAACGATGACGGGAGAAGCGATCGCCGAAGCTTTAGGACTGAGAAGCACTCGGTTTCGGGTCAACCGCCAACCCAATTCTACAAATTTTACCGTAGTTGGCAGGGGTTTTGGGCATGGTGTAGGCTTGAGTCAATGGGGGGCTTATAATTTGGCAAGAGCCGGATACACCTATTATCAAATTCTCATGCACTATTACCGCAATACGAGTTTGGCAAAAGTTCGAGTCCAATAGTGAACAGATGTTCGGCCTGAGTCTTCTAAAATGGCTGATGTACTGACGTTGACGCTACTTGATCCACAGTATAAAACTCCTCAAAGGCAGTGGAAATTTGAGGATCAATCTGTGATTGAGATCGGACGGGCTTCAGACAATCAAGTTGTGATTGTTGATCCGTTGGTGTCTCGTTATCATTTGCAACTTCGCAAACTGAGTGATGATCCGATCAAATGGATGTTAGTCAATAAAGGAACAAATGGCACCTTTGTCAATGGGGTTTTAACCTCTCAAGCTGTGATCACGGAGGGGACTTTTATTGAGTTAGCCAAGGGCGGGCCTCTGCTACAACTAAATTGGCAAGTTATTCGTCCGGTTTCTATCGCCAATTCTTCCGGCTGTACTCATGCGGGAAATCCACCGAACAATTTATTTTGTATTCACTGTGGTCAACCGACTCATGTTGAGCGAATCATCCGCAATTACCAAGTTCTGCGGACTTTAGGACAGGGCGGAATGGGAACGACGGCGATCGCTTGGAATCCGAAATTGGGCTTGACAGGTTCTAGTAATACCCAAATTCCAACTTTGGTTGTTCTCAAGGAAATGAACGCAGATATGGCACAAATAGCCAAAGCCCAAGAACTGTTTGAACGAGAAGCCCGAACCCTGAAAGCGTTAAATCATGGGGGAGTTCCTCGGTTTTACGATTTTTTTGTGGAAGGGGGGAAGAAATATTTGGCGATGGAAATGATTCATGGTCAAGATTTAGAGAAGATCGTACAGCAGCGCGGGCCTGTTACACCCCAACAGGCGATCCATTGGATGATGCAAACCTGTGAGGTGTTAAGCTATCTTCATGTTCAAGATCCGCCGATCATTCACCGAGATATTAAACCCGCGAATTTGCTTTTGCGAAGTCGAGATCAGCGCATCGTTGTACTTGATTTTGGGGCGGTTAAAGAGATTGGAACTCCTCCCGGAACCCGCATCGGTGCGGAGGGATATAGCGCCCCAGAACAGGACCGAGGACAGCCTCTGACGCTTTCTGATCTCTATGCAGTGGGTTCAACCCTGATTTTTTTGTTAACCGCCGAAAGTCCCCTAAATTTTTATGGCAAACGAGGCAGTAGCTATGGCTTTAATTTGGAAAGCGTTCCCACCATTACCCCTCAACTGCGGATGGTGATTGAAAAAGTCACCGAACATCGACCTCGCGATCGCTATCCTAATGCTCAACACCTCTGTGATGCCCTGCAAGCTTGCCTGAATGGATGAATCAGTCTCAATGCTCGTGATCATTGACGATTTCAAAAGACTTAACGACATCCCAACACCCTGTTAACAATTGGCGATTGATTGATGTTGAGATGCTTTAGATTTAGTCTTCGTCCCAACCTTCTACGGCTAGGAGTTCGCTAATCGGATCTTGCATGGAAAAACCAAACTCTAAAAGTTCTCGTTTCCAATACTCCCACTCTGCGCCATAGAGAAATGCAATCTTCCAAAGGCTATCTGTGGGCTTAATTAGATCAGACTTAACGAGGGAATGCACCTGACGTTGTAGTTTCTCCATCTGGTGTATAACCTGTTGGCTCATAATACCTCTTTAGTTGTTTAAATCTTAGGTTTTTTGTTGTTCTTCCCGATGCTTAAGTGTGAGTGGTTGAGAGTTTACCTACGCATAAATCGTGGATTTTTGGGGGAAGGTGGCTACTAATTTCATACCTTAACATACTTCATTTCAAATTGTGTTATTTTCGGCACAAAAATTAAATTTCCTTAAATTTCTCCGCAACAATTCCATCTCAGCATAGAATTCCTCTGTGATCATTTCAACACTTGAGGTCAGGGATTAGATGAAGTTATCAAACTCTATCTTTGACTTCAGGATTTTCACAGACTCAACCCCCATTTAGGGGATTCAGCTTCTGGTTTCATCCGCCAATGCCAGCCTGTGGTCTCAGGCAGATTTATACGGATGCTATGTTAGCTTGCCCTTTGGATCGGTGCTTTCAGGTTCGGAAGGCTGGTTCCGAAAACATCAGCATCGAATTTTTGCTGTTGGCAGAGCCGTATCTTTCTAGAAATTCTGAGACTTCTAGCATCCAAAACGGGCGATACTTTACAGAGTTCTCTGCCTCGCTCTCATCCCAATCCCCTCTAGATTCGGGGGGATTCTTGCTCGGTTTTTAATAGTTACTCACCCATTGGGCTTTCTTCAAAATCCAACTCAAGACTGTCTCTTGAGTAACCAGAATATCAGCCGTTCCCTTCATTCCTGAATAGATCCTGTATCGATGATCGCCTTTCACCAAATCAGCTCCTTCGGGTTGAATGAGAACTTCGTAATACGCTTTGGACGTTTGACGAGCAGAGGCTTGAGGGGTAGTGCCGTTGAGGGAGATTCGTTTTACCCTTCCTTTTAGAATACCATATTCTCGAAAAGGATAAACAGCAATTTGCAAATTAACCTGTTGATTAATTTCGATGCGGGAAATATCCTGCTCCGCTACCCAAGCTGTAAACACTAGAGGAACTCGAGTCGGAACCATCTGAGCAATAATTGCATCTGACTCCACAATTTGACCAGGGTTAGGGAGATCAAGTTGAATAATCGTCCCTGCTATCGGGGCGCGGATCGCCTCATGTCCGATTAGACTTGTCACCTGTTCTAGCTGTCTTTGAGACTGAACAAACTGTTTTTCGATCTCCCATCGTTGTTTGAGAAGTGTTCGTCGTTCTTGAGCGAAGCCTTGAGCGACTTCTGGAGATGATTTGGTTAACTCAATCACCGCCGACTCTACCGACACATCATCCAGCTTTTGACGCGAGGCGCGAGAAACTTTAGATTTTAACGTCGTCAAAATTTGTTCATCGAGGTTGCTCACATATTGTTCGACTTGATTGAGTTCTCGTTGAAATTGAGAGACTCGATCTTGGAGATTCAGCTTTTGCTTTAACAGCAGAGACTGATCCACATAAGCAATCACTTCTCCCTGTTCTATCGGTTGATTTTCCTGCGCCACAATGCGCTCTACAATTCCGCTCGTGGCTGATCGAACCAGTTCAATATCCCCTCCCGGTTGGGCGATGACAGGCACTCTAACAGTGGGAGTATAGCGAATAATACCTGCCAACACAACTACAACACCAAAAGTTCCTAATAGTATTATCCCTCCCCAATGAGTCCAGGGACTAATCGGAGGTAAGAAGTCATCACTATCAAAGGGTTGAAGTTCCATCGGGTGTTAGTTGGAAGCCATAGTGCGGGGGTTTTATCCAATCCCTAAGATTGAGGTTGCCCATCTGTGAACTTTTGTTCAAAATTCATCTTTTCTCTGGCAGGAGACCCCCGTTATAATCTTCGATTTAACGGGAGAGGAATGCCAGTCCTTTATGTAGGTTTACAACTAGGTGACTTGAATAGCGAAGTAAACAAGTATTTTTGTCGCTTACTCCTTGTTTTAGTCTCTTTTTCTTCGGAAAAAACTGATACAAATCGTTGGCACTGATATAACCCTTGAGGGTAGAACGCTTAGTTTTGTATTCAACGTAGTCCCCGTTTTTGAAAGAATGCGTTCCATCAAACCCACCATAAGTATCACGGACTCCACCTTTTTGAACAGTTAAGTCGTGCATTTTACGGGGTCTTGAAGGAAGACGTTCTACGATGCCAAAGGTAAAAGGCGTCACCTGAATTACCCCCTTCCATTGGTATCCGGTCTGAAAACCAGTCGTATTAGGTGTGTATCGGATGAAGTGTCTAGATGCTAGAGCTATGGCATCCGATACATGAGCATTGGGGGTCTGTTCGGCTTTGTTTTTTGACTTAGGAAGTTTCAACCACTCCCTTGTCCCTGATGTCTCCCATCCCTTCACTAATGCAACTGGAAAATATTTTCCTAGTTCTTTAATTAGGAATGTTTGACCTTGTGCTGCGACTGTAAAGCCCGGACTATCAGACTTATTAAGTCGTTCTATGTATGCGTGGGCAATGGGATACAATTGCCGCAATTCGTCTACAACTCTCAGTTCCAGTTGCTTGTTAGCTCGAATACTGGGAGGTAATTTAGATTGCCGACGATTATCAAACCGCTTTTGTCTGTGGTTGCGTTTTTTGAATAGCAGGCTTCTTTTAATCCGTCGCCCACGTCGAGTTCTTCGTAAAACTCTCCTTTCCTCTAGACGTTTTTGAACCCGCTTTTTGGGTAAGTTCAAGTTTAATCCAATCAATGTGTCTCGTTTGGACTGAACGGCTACACCTGTGAAACACGAACCTGGGTCAATACCAAGACTAATATCTTGGGTTTCTCTCCCTGTCGGTTCTTCTAGTAACTGAACGCAGAATACCTGTAAGTCGTTCTGTACTACTTTTGCCTTGCCATCTCTAACCCAACGCCTTGCCCTAGATGCTTTGGTAGGCATCACTGGTGAGCCATCGGGATTGAGAACGGGTACACGTTTGTTAAACATTGGAGATAATCCAGTTAACTGTACTTGTTGGATTCCCAACTACACCTCGCCCATTCTTTGCCGCGATTCCCAACAACTGGTTGGGTCAAACAGGGAGTCCTTGCGCTCTGTGGTACAAGGAAGTGTGTAACGTCAAAGAACTCGGTGGGCTATTCAGCTTGCTTACCGCTTGGAGTCCAGTGTTTCTCCGCAAGCTCCCGTTATAATCTTCGATTTAACGGGAGAAGCTGACTATTCTGACAAATCTTAACGCGAATTTGAGCAATCCTACTAGAAATCTCGGAATTTACCTGTTAACATAGTCGCAACTTCTCAGACCTGCGTCAATCTGGGGATCAACCTCCGGGGGTTTGCAGTCTGAGTCGAGTTCAATAAAAGCACAGTCTATCCGTTGTTTCGAGGACATTGATTATGGCTGAAAACAAAACTAAACAACTGTTTACTGACCTCTCTAAAGAAGAATCTTCCAGCATCAATGGCGGTAATCGCTATTGTTACTACGATTCCTACCAGCCATCAAGCTACTATTACAAAAAAGCCTCCTACGACTATCACTACGCCTCCGCTTACCATAGCGGATCTGCCCGTTATTGCTACTAATTTCCTGTGAGATGCTGTATACTGTAGCACTCTAGTTTTGATACTTAGTCCTGCCAATACACCCGTCCAGTTGCGGGTGTTTTTTACGTGATATCAGTATTAAAATGAAATATCCCGTTGTCTTACAACACAGTGAAGAAGATTGCGGTGCCGCTTGTCTGGCTTCTGTCGCCCAATATTATGGACGCACATTCACCCTTCCCCATTTACGAGAAGCATCCGGCACAAACCAACAAGGAACCACTCTACTGGGACTCCAACAAGGTGCCGTTGCCGTTGGGTTTAACGCTCGACCTGTCCGCGCTGCTGCTAATATTTTAGACGAAATTGATCAAGTTCCTCTGCCATTAATTATACATTGGAAAGGCTATCATTGGGTTGTTTTGTACGGCTACCAACGCCAAAAATATATTATTGCTGATCCGGCTGTGGGAATTCTTCAGCTTTCCAAAGAAGAATTAACCGCAGGATGGAATGACTGGGTTTGTTTATTAATTGAACCGGATCAAGAACGATTTTTTCTCCAAACTAGCGATCAAGTCACCCATTTATGGCGCTGGATAAAACGCAGTTGGATTTATCGTCAAATTTTAACAGAAGTTTTGGCGATTAATATTGTTCTCGGTTTACTCTCTCTCGGTTCTCCTTTTTTAATTCAAATTATTACCGATGAAGTTTTGGTGAGGGAAGATCTGCAACTTCTACAATCTATTATAATTGCCGTCGTGATGATCAACCTATTTAGTAGCGCTTTGGGCTTAGTACAATCTAACCTGATTGTTCACTTTGCTAAACGTTTAGAACTGGGGTTGGTGATGGAATTTGGGCGAAAAATGTTGCATCTTCCCCTCAGTTACTACGAAACCCATCGTGGCGGTGATATTGTTAGTCGTCTCAAAGATATTCAAGAACTCAATCAATTTATCTCCCAATTTATTGTCAGTTTACCCAGTCAGCTTTTAGTGGCAATTATTTCTCTAATGGTCATGCTAATTTATAGCGTCCCTCTGACAATTCTAGCGATGATCATCGGAGGATTAATGGTTTTATCGACTCTCGTGTTACTGCCAACGCTTCGACAAAAAACTCGCAATTTATTTGCAGTAGAAGCCGAAACTCAAGGCGTTTTAGTCGAAACCTTTAAAGGATCTCTCACCCTCAAAACCACAAACAGCACGGCGCAATTTTGGGAAGAGTTACAAACTCGTTTCGGACGACAAGCTAACCTCGCCTTTCGCACCACTCAAATCGGCATTCTCAATGAGATGTTTTCCGGGTTCGTCAGTGGAGTCGGTGGTGTCGCTTTGCTGGGGTTTGGAAGTCGTATTGTGATGACAAATACCCTCAGTATTGGTCAACTTTTAGCCTTTTTAACCTTGCAACGCAACGTCACTCTTTTTGTCAACTCTATCGTTCGGTTTACCGATGATCTGACTCGGGTGCAAACGGTTACACAACGGTTAGCGGATGTGATTGATGCCCCTTCCGAAAGCCTGGAAACCGACAAAAAACCCTCTGCTTATATTCCCCCAAATGCGGACATTACTTGTCATAATATCACCTTTCATTACGGCGGACAAGTCAATTTACTCGATAAATTTTCAGTCGTCTTTCCCGGCGGTAAAACCATTGCTTTAATAGGACGTTCAGGTTGCGGAAAAAGTACCCTAGCCAAACTGATTGCAGGTTTATATCCCCTACAATCGGGTAATATTAGATTAGGCATCTACAATCAACAAGATTTATCCCTCGACTGTCTGCGTCAACAAGTGGTTTTAGTTCCTCAAGATGCTCATTTTTGGAGTCGTTCGATTATCGAAAATTTCCAGTTAGGACACCCCGGAATTCCTTTTGAAGCCATTGTACAAGCCTGTCAAATTGCGGGTGCTGATGAATTTATTAGTCAACTTCCCGAAAAATATCAAACCGTTTTAGGCGAATTTGGGGCGAGTATTTCCGGCGGACAACGCCAAAGATTAGCCATAGCGAGGGCTATTGTAACAAATCCTTCTATCTTAATTTTAGACGAATCAACCGCTAGTTTAGACCCTCTGAGTGAAAGCGAAATTCTCTATCGACTCCTGCAACAACGACAAGGAAAAACAACCATTTTAATTAGCCATAGACCCCGAGTTATTAATCAAGCAGACTGGATTATTCTATTAGATGAAGGTCAACTCAAACTTCAGGGAGAATTATCAAAATTACAATCCTTACCCGGTGAACATCTGCCTTTTTTAACCCCTTAAAAGATGACCTCTCCCTAACCCCTTTCTCACCCCCCTTTCTAAGGGGGGCAGGGGGGATTGGCGAGGGGAGTAATAGAATAAAGGTGATAAAAACAACGCTCGAGACGCTCGACACAAAGAGGTAATTTTAGTGTTTTTTAGGTGAGTTGAAGTTATAAAAACCACAAAGGCACAAAGACACAAAGAGGTCATTTTAGTGTTTTTTTAGGTGAGTTGAAGCCATAAAAACCACAAAGACACAAAGAGGTCATTTTAGTGTTTTTTTAGGTGAGTTGAAGTTATAAAAACCACAAAGACACCAAGACACAAAGAGGTAATTTTAGTGTTTTTTTAGGTGAGTTTTCCCCTGAATAATTATTCCCCCTCGCCTTCATTGAGAGGGGGTTAGGGGGAGAGGTCAAACCCAAAACTGCATAACTCAACACCCCTCAGACATAAGTGATAATGAACTTGGCGTGACTATCTACCCGATGAAGCGAACACCCCTCAAACCCTTTCTTTGGCTAACTGTTGTTATTGGATGTTCTGGACTATTAACGGCAATACCTCCTGTTATCGGACAGACAAATTCTGCTGTCGTTCAACAGTCTGATGAACTCGAAGAAGCAAAACGACTCGAACAACAGGTTATTCAACTCTATCAACAAGGCAAATATAACGAAGCAATACCCATAGCAGAAAGGGTTCTAGAAATACAAGAGAGAATTTTAGGAGAAAATAACCCCGATGTCGCCACCAGCCTCAACAACTTGGCAGAACTTTACCGTTCCCAAGGACGCTACGATGAAGCTGAACCCCTCTACCAACGTTCCTTAGCTTTACTTGAGAAAGCCTTGGGAGAAAACCATCCCAATGTTGCTACCAGCCTCAACAACTTGGCAGGACTCTACTCCTCCCAAGGACGCTACGATGAAGCTGAACCCCTCTACCAACGTTCCTTAGCTATCCGTGAGAAAGCTTTGGGAGAAAACCATCCCGATGTCGCCACCAGCCTCAACAACTTGGCATATCTCTACCGTTCTCAAGGACGCTACGATAAAGCCGAACCCCTTTATCAACGTTCCTTAGCTATCTATGAAAAAGCGCTATCGACAGAACATCCCCTTGTCGCTACCAGCCTCAACAACTTGGCATTACTCTACGAGTCCCAAGGACGCTACAATGAAGCCGAACCCCTCTACCAACGTTCCTTAGCTATCGACGAAAAAGCCTTGGGAACTGAACATCCCTCTGTTGCTACCAGCCTCAACAACTTGGCATCACTCTACCAGTCTCAAGGACGCTACGCTGAAGCGGAACCTCTTTACAAACGTTCTTTATCTATCTGGGAGAAAGCCTTGGGAAGCGAACATCCCTCTGTTGCACTTAGCCTCAACAACTTGGCAGATCTCTACCGTTCCCAAGGACTCTACAACCAAGCAGAACCCCTCTACCAACGTTCTTTAGCTATCCGTGAGAAAGTCTTGGGAACTGAACATCCCGATGTCGCCACCAGCCTCAACAACTTGGCAGAACTTTACCGTTCCCAAGGACGCTACACAGAAGCAGAACCCCTCTTGCAAGGTTCCTTAGCTATACTTGAGAAAGCCTTGAAAGAAAACCATCCCAATGTTGCTACCAGCCTCAACAACTTGGCAGAACTTTACCATTCCCAAGGACGCTACGCAGAAGCAGAACCTCTTTATCAACGTTCCTTAGCTATCTATGAAAAAGCGCTATCGACAGAACATCCCCTTGTCGCCACCAGCCTCAACAACTTGGCAGGACTCTACCGTTCTCAAGGACGCTACGCTGAAGCCGAACCCCTTTATCAACGTTCCTTAGCTATCCGTGAGAAAGTCTTAGGACTAGAACATCCCGATGTCGCCAATAGCCTCAACAACTTGGCATCACTCTACGAGTCTCAAGGACGCTACGACCAAGCCGAACCCCTCTACCAACGTTCCTTAGCTATACTTGAGAAAGCCTTGGGAATTGAACACCCCAATGTTGCTACCAGCCTCAACAACTTGGCATCACTCTACGAGTCTCAAGGACGCTACAACCAAGCCGAACCCCTCTACCAACGTTCCTTAGCTATCCGTGAGAAAGCCTTGGGAAAAGAACATCCCGATGTCGCCAATAGCCTCAACAACTTGGCATCACTCTACCGTTCTCAAGGACGTTACAATGATGCCGAACCCCTCTACCAACGTTCCTTAGCTATCTATGAAAAAGCGCTATCGACTGAACATCCCCTTGTCGCTACCAGCCTCAATAACTTGGCATTACTCTACGACTCCCAAGGACGCTACAATGATGCTGAACCTCTTTACAAACGTTCTTTATCTATCCGTGAGAAAGCTTTGGGAGAAAACCATCCCGATGTCGCACTCAGCCTCAACAACTTGGCATCACTCTACGAGTCTCAAGGACGCTTCAATGAAGCTGAACCCCTCTACCAACGTTCTTTAGCTATACTTGAGAAAGCGCTATCGACAGAACATCCCGATGTCGCTACCAGCCTCAACAACTTGGCAGGACTCTACTCCTCCCAAGGACGCTACAATGAAGCTGAACCTCTTTATCAACGTTCTTTAGCTATCCGTGAAAAAGTCTTGGGAGAAAACCATCCCGATGTCGCACTCAGCCTCAATAACTTGGCATCATTTTATTTATCTCAAGGCGATACAACCCAAGCCATTAACTTCTTGAGTCGAGGACTAGATGTAGAAGAACAAAACCTGAATGTTCTCCTCGCAACGGGTTCGGAACGTCAGAAACAAGACTCGATGAAAACAGTTTATAACGCAACGAATTTTGCTGTTTATCTGCATATTAAAGATGTACCAAATAACTTAGAAGCCTCTCGTTTAGCTTTAACAACTATTCTCCGTCGCAAAGGTCGTATTCTAGATGTAATGACCAATGACTTACAACTGTTACGAGAAAATATTACTCCAGAAAATCAACAACTCTTAGATGAATTAGCAACGGTTAGAACTCAACTCGCGACTTTGATTTATAATAAGCCTGAAAATATCCCCGATGAACAATACCGTCAACAGGTTGCCAATTTAAGAGAGAAATCAGAACAACTCGAAGCTGAACTTTCTCGTCGTAGTGCAGAATTTAGAACCTTTTCTCAAGCTGTTACCATTGAAGCGGTACAACAGTTAATTCCCGAAGATGCAGCGTTAGTTGAATTTGTATTCTATCAACCGTTTGATGCTAAAGCTACGCCCGGAAATAGACAGGGAAAACCTCATTATGCGGCTTATATTCTTAAATCTTCTGGTGAACCGCAATGGGTTGATTTAGGTGAAGCTGAACCCATTCACAGAGCGGCTTTCTTTCGCTTCAATTTAGACCTGAAAGATTCAAAAGATACTGGAAATTCGGATAAGGTTAAACAAAGCGGACGAAAAGTTGATGAACGGTTAATGCAATCAATTCGCAAAAAGTTGGGTGATGTTAATCATATTATTATATCACCGGATGCTCAGTTAAACTTAATCCCTTTTGCGGCGTTGGTTGATGAAAATAATCGCTATTTGATAGAAACTTATAAAATTACTTATCTAACAACTGGACGAGATTTAATTCGTTTACAACTTAAACATTCTCACAAACAACCGCCTGTTATTGTTGCTAACCCGGACTATGATAAACCCGGCGAACCGACAACGGTTGCTGTTTCAAATACTCGCGGAATTAATCAACTTTCCAGAGGGGTTGAGATGAGTTTTGGGGCGTTACCGGGAACGGCGGAAGAAGCAAATATCATTGCACCTTTATTGTCTGATGTGACGTTATTGACTCAATCTCAAGCAACAGAAAATGCGGTAAAACAGTTAGACGCACCGAAAATTATACATATTGCAACTCACGGTTTTTTTCTGCCAAATCTTCCCCGAGTTGAACCGGATAATACTTTTGGGTTTATCTCAGAAAACACTCAACAAAATACCCCTATTCAAGAAAATCCGTTAATTCGTTCCGGCTTGGCGTTGGCGGGTTTTAATCCCCGTGAAAGCGGTTCGGATGATGGGGTGTTAACTGCGTTGGAAGTGGCAAATTTAAAGCTAAGAGGGACTAAATTGGTGGTGTTATCGGCTTGTGAAACGGGGTTAGGAGAGATTGAAAATGGTGAAGGGGTTTATGGTTTACGTCGGGCGTTTACGTTGGCGGGTTCGGAAAGTCAATTAATGAGTTTATGGAAAGTAAATGATGAAGGAACGAAGGAATTAATGATTAAATATTATCAACGGTTGTTGCAAAATCAAGGGCGTTCGGATGCGTGGCGTCAAACCCAGTTGGAAATGTTAAATTCTCAACAGTATCAGCACCCCTATTTTTGGGCGGCGTTTGTTCCCGTTGGAGATTGGACGCCGATGGAACGTTAATTGTGTAGGGGGGGTTCTTCCACAATGTATGTTTATGATCAATAATTGATATAAAATTGTTTTTGAAACGTGACGGATCAAACATCTCTTACAACTCAAGCAACAGAAGTCGTCGTTATCGGCAGTGGTATAGGCGGTTTAAGTTGTGCAGCAATACTTGCCCGCTATGGCTTCGCGGTGACGGTTTGTGAAAGTCATACTATTCCCGGTGGGGCGGCGCATGGCTTTGAACGTAATGGCTACATCTTCGACTCTGGGCCATCGCTGTATTCGGGGATGTCCTCCAGTCCCTCTACGAACCCCTTAAAACAAGTTCTTGATGCGATAGGCGAGGATATTTCTTGGAAAACCTATGATGTCTGGGGCTGTCGTTTACCCGAAGGTAATTTTGATACATCTGTGGGGGCGGATCAATTTTGTGACGTGTTGATGCGGTTACGAGGGCCAGAAGCAGTAAGAGAATGGCGTGAACTTCAACGGGTGATGGCTCCGCTAAAAGATGCGGCGATCGCTTTACCGATGGCGGCGATGCGCTATGATTTGGGTGCAGTGTTGACGTTAGGTCGCTTCGCCCTTCCTCTGTTACAAAGTCTTCCCTACGCTTCTAAACTAACGGGAGCATTCGGCCCTATTATGGATGAGGTAATTAAAGATCCCTTTATCCGCAATTGGTTGGATATGTTGTGTTTTCTGTTATCTGGACTGCCTGCGAGTGGCACCAGTGCGGCTGAAGTGGCGTTTATGTTTGCCGAGTGGTACAGACCCGAAGTGGTGTTAGATTATCCCGTAGGTGGCAGTGCGGCATTAGTTGAGGCAATGGTACGCGGACTGAAAAAATATGGGGGTGATCTCAAACTGGGCGCTCATGTGGAACAGGTTTTAGTGGAAAATAATCGAGCGGTGGGCGTGGGTTTGCGGGGCGGTGAAGAAATTCGGGCTTCTAAAGCGGTGGTTTCTGCGGCTTCGGTTTGGGATACGCTGAAGTTAATTCCCTTGGGGGCGTTACCGCAAGAGTTTGTGAAAGCGCGATCGCAAACTCCAGACTGTGAGAGTTTTATGCACCTGCATCTGGGGATTGACGGGACGGGTTTACCAGAGGATCTCGCTTGTCATTATATTACCGTCAATGACTGGGAAAAAGGCATTACTTCGCCTCTGAATTTGATTGTCATGTCTATTCCAACGGTTCTCGATCCCTCCCTCGCACCGCCTGGAAAACACGTAATTCATGTTTACACGCCGGGGAATGAACCTTATGATCTTTGGCAGGGTTTAGATCGTCGCAGCCCTGAATATGCCCAACTGAAAGCTGAACGGGCGGAACCGATGTGGCAAGCCTTAGAACGGGTTATTCCTGATGTGCGATCGCGCTGTGAGGTAACGTTGGTGGGGACACCGCTTACCCATGAACGTTTTTTACGCCGTTACAGAGGCTCCTACGGCCCTGCAATTCCAGCCGGACAGGGGACGTTTCCCGGCTCTCAAACGCCCTTAGCGGGGCTGTTATGCTGCGGAGATTCAACGTTTCCAGGGATTGGTTTACCTGCGGTGGCGGCCAGTGGGATGATTGCGGCAAATACGTTGACGTCGGTTCAAAAACACTTGGAAATGTTGGATGAAATTGGTTGTAAAGTTTGAGGGAAAATCGCGTTATAAAATCTAATGGGTGAGCAGTTCTTCAACAGTGAGAGCAAATTCTGGAAACGTTGGCGAAATAATGCGTTCGCGCAGCGTGCCGTCAGGCGTATCGCTTCCTTGATAGCGATTCATTTGATAGGTTTTATTCTCATCGAGTACACAGACAAAAACGGTGAGGAGTTTCGGGTTTCCTAAATAACTGCGACTGGCAACGGCTAAATAATCGACTATCCAATATTCAGGTATACCCAAACGTTGATACTCCTCTAGTTTATCTAGATAGTCATCTTCCCAATTTGTTGAGACAATTTCTACAACTAATTGGGGCGGTTCAAGGAGTGCAGAATAGGCTGTTGGTTGGGCTTCCCAAAGGGTTTTATCAACAACAGTAATATCAGGATGGCGTCCTTGTTCTTGTCCTTGTGCGGTTTCAGTTTTAATCACAATTCTACCCGAAACTCGATAGTTTAACTGAAGTCGTTCAACTTCTTTATCAAACTGTCGCAGGATAAAATCTGCTAGATCTTCATGTCGTCGAGTCGGAAGTTTCCTGATTATTTCACCGTTAACGAGTTCGTAGTATCCTTCTTCATCTGGAAGTTGGCTGAGAAATTTCTCGAATGTGAGTTGAGAGGTGAGAGGTGTTGTGATCATGGTTAAAATAGGGGAATAGGTTTAAGTGCGATCGCGTTTCAAGAGTTGGGTTTTGGCTGAGGTGGTCAAAATTCCATTAAACACGCTTCACTTTCCTAATACTTTTTCCTTGGGCTTTAACAATACAGACTTTTAGAATATCACCCACAGCTAAAGATACTGGTTTATAAGTTTCTTCCTTGGCTGAACAGTCTGAACCTTGAATTTCGTAAATAATAGTTGTTTTGAGCTTCTTTCCTTCTTTTACTTGAATATCAACGACCTTAGCATCAACTTCTTGATCTTCCAAAAATAGTTCTGTTTGTTGCTCAATAGATTTTTTGGAGAGAGAGGGAAATGGGCGATCGCATTCTATCTTAATTCCCATAACATCTAATGGATTTGGCAAAACAGGACGTTCTTTATACTCATTAATTTTTTTATCCTTCTGCTTGCATTGACCAATATGGTGCTTGCTACAATCTCTCTCGATTTCCATATATCGAGTATTTCTTTCTACATCTTTTATACCAGGCCAACTTAACATAGCTAACAACATTTGAATTCTACATAAGTTTCTAAAATTTCCTGTATGATCGAGTTTTTCTAGCATATAGTTTTCAAACTTAGATACATAGTCTGATATGTCTTTGTTGGTCTCTGTCTCTCCTTTTTGCCAATAACTATTCTTACTATCAAATAAATTTTCGTAGCGTTTCTTACGATTACTTAAGTACAAAATAGGTTCTATTTTCACGGCTCCTAGCCCTAATGGTTTGCCCATACCTAAAGACAAGCGATAGTTATCATTTTGAGCAATATCCAAAACCCAAAGTAAAGCACCCAGTTCCACATCACTGAGATTTTCAAAATGAATATCAAACTTAAAAGTTACTCCTTTGTTAACAGGTTTAATCAGAGTTGTTTGAGTATCAGAGACTTTTGGAGGAGAACCAATGACTTTTTTCGGAGGGGGAAGTTTGAAATCCGGATCACTCCCTTTCTGCCAATATAGTTTATGACCTCGAATAACTGTTTTTTCAATAGGTTCACTGGCATAGTGTTTGAGTTCTAATTGATCTGCGTTGGGTTGAACTAGATAATGAGGAAAATAGCTTGGTTTGGGTTCAGATAATATCTGAGGAGTTACAGGAGTTTCACTATACCATATACCATTTTGATTACTTTCATATAAACCATCTGTAACACAAACCCTACCTGCTCTTTGTTTAAGAAAATCTTGAGGTAGTTTTTCCGATTCAGATTCTTGCTTAACCCAACCGAAAATTGCATCAGCTAAATCAATTAATGCCAATTCCCTCAAATTTTTAGGAATAAAGTCTAATACAGTTGTGGCGTGACCATTACCTTCTGGAGAATAGGGGATACGAAAATTAGGACTTTGACCAAAAAATCCGACTGTTTCGCTCTTTCCGTCGTGATAGTAAAACACTGGATGATCTTCTTGTAATACTCCCCAATCTTTATTAAAAGGTGACGCTTTCTGAAAATCGGTCAGCGCATTACGATAATGCTCAATTGCTGTATCATCTATAGGTAAAGGCTTGGCTTTTTTATCTACAGGAAAAACTATACAATGATTACAACGTGGTGAATTGTCATCATCTGTCTGCTTCATATTTCCACTGGTAACAAGCACACCCTTTTTAGAATAAGTATCTGGCAAATCTACATCATGAGCAAATAAGCGTTTAGCTCTATCTGTTTGATCTACTTCAGCATTTGTATAGCTAACAGGAATATACTTGGGTTTATATTTTTTACTATTAAACTCTTGTAAATTTAAACTTTCTAAATCTAAAGAATTTTCTTGAGCCCATGCAAATGTTTTACCCTCTTTAAATTCAGCAGGTTGAATTAGCCATGTTTCACCATTTTTTATTAGATAACCAGCTTTAACAATTTCAGGCTTAACATCTGGATTAACATATTGTTTATACTCTTTCCCCAAAGACTCCTTCTTAGGATTTGATCCCACCGCACGAAAAAATAACCGTTGATGTCCAGAGACTCTTTCAATCTTACTAAAACTAACAATTTCAACTAAAGTTCTCAACATACCTCTGATACTACTACCAGGAATGACTGGTTGATTAGTTGCAGGATTAATAAAAAAATTTGCTCTCAGTTTTTGAATCTCATCAGACAAATCTTTAAATGGAGTTTCTCCGTATTCGGCAAAATCTTCTGGACTCCAACCACAACGAGTATACAGAGGAGATTCTGTAGTTAAAGTGCATTCAATCCTACCTGTTTGACGTTTTATTTTTACTGTTTCTCCATTAATTAAATGTTTTGAATAGTTATGGTAGCAGTTTTGTTCAGGTAAAGGCTGCGCTTCAACTACTTTTTCTGGTAGTTCAACAAAATTATAAGGTGCGATCGCCCTGCGTGGAATTCTTTCTATATAGGTAGATCCATCTTTTCTCTTTCTTGTTTCTTCGATAAATTCTGGGACTGTTCCAATATGTTTCGGATTCATTGTTCAATCTCCTTATGATTCAATAAATTTACTTAATACCTATGTAAACTCTCACTCTTTCTCAAAACTAACCCCTTCATATAAAAGTTCGAGCGCACACTCAAACTCAATGCTTTCTAACGCGATCGCCTCCCCATCCTCATATTGATAATAATGCCACATTTTCCCATCTCCTCGATGATAAACTTCAACGGAGATTTCTTCTGAGTCAACTAATACATATTCTTGCAAACTGGGAATCTGACGATAATATTTTAGTTTTTTCGTCCGATCATAATTAGCTGTACTTGGAGAAAGCACTTCAATAATCACTTTAGGATGTTGAATAAAATTACGAGATTTTAAATCATCAGGATGACAAGTAACCACTAAATCAGGATAAAAATAACGACTTTTTTCACTAGCCTGAACTTTCACATCCGATACATTGACTCGACAACCCCTCTGACGCAAATGAGGTCTTAGCGCTGTATAGAAATTAAGGGAAATATCGTTATGAGGAATACTCCCCCCTGTCATCGCCAAAATTTCGCCGTCAATGTATTCATGGCGAAGTTCCTGCTTGGCTTCCCATTCTAGGTATTCTTCAGGGGTCATTTTTTGAGGATATTGGGGTTCAGCAATCATAACTTTTCCTCAATTTTGTTACTTTCTATTTTAACAGATTCTAAATGTACCAACCGACTTAAATAAATTCTAGCCACACCACTCTGATCATCATCAATATAATGACGAACTTTTAATCGTAAAGGACGATAATCTTTACCTTGAAAAGTAATATCCGTTAAAGGAACAGCGTGTTTTAGTCCTTGAGAACCATCTGAAACTAAAGTAAAACCATTTTTTTCTCCTTCTGGTTGAGTTCCCCAGAGAATTTGATTTTCATCAGGAAGATGTTCGGGGTTATTATCATCTTTTATTAGTCGTGCTTTGAAGTGATCACCGACTTTCCAAAGCATCACTTCAGCATTTTCACCAAAGGCGCGACATTGTTGGAGAGTTTGCGATCGCAAAACAGGCAAGTTATGTTTAGGAAACAACTCTTCTGAATTAGGAAATAACTCTTTAGACGGATTCGCTGTGATTAAATTCCCATCTTGGTCAAACTTGCCCCAAATTACACCATCATCGGCATGAGCTAATAAATATTTCAACTCTTGCTCTTTGGCTTTATCTTGCAGCCAAGAGTATAAAGTTTGAGTATCTACAATTATTTCAGTATCTTTAAGCAATTGGCAATCAGGCTTGATCATTTTTGGTAGTCTCCTGTTGAGCATATTCGACTAATCGGTTAACATAATTTTCTAAGTCTTGGCGATCGCTACCTGTAATCTCCAAATAGTTTTCCTTTAAGTTAGGTTGAGAAATTGTCCATGACTTTCCCTCTTTTAACCAAACCAAGGTTGCTTCTTTTCCTTGTAACCTTCCTCTTCCAACGCTACTAGAACCACCAACAGGTAAATCTTCTGTCCATAAGTCTTTCAGTAAAAGCAACAGCAAACCGATTTCGTGTTGGTCAGGGTTTCGTAGTTCTATTTCTAACTGTAGGTTTTCATCACCCTTGCCAAAAATAGGTTGTTCTTGAAATAAAGCACCATGATAAGCACCCCCTGTAAAGCGATCAATTGCAATACGAGTTTGTACTAATTCGGCGGTGTTTTCGATAACGCTTTCATGGACAATTAAACGACTAGCTTTCGCTTTCTTCGTTTTGTCTTGACTAAAATCAGGCCCAAATATTTCATCTATAATTGTTGTGGGTTTTTCCAGAGTATTAACAATTCGTTCAGCACGATGTCGCAACACTCCTGCTAAACTTGTACCAGAGAGAACAGACGTTAAGACTTTTGCTTTTAGAAGATTATGTGCAAAGAAAAATAATTCCCAATTTTCAGAACTCCATAAATCTATTTCTGATGGCAACTCACCTAAAATCTGGATAGCTCGGTCAAACAGCCATTTAATTTGTTGATTAATTATTCGGTAAGATTTTAAATGCACGACATCCGGTGCGCGTCCTGTTGCAGCTTGACCCGAACGGATAAGCAGAGAACCAACCAGTTTGAATGTAGCTTGGATGGTGAAGCGATCGCGCTTATCTTCTTTCTCAGCTTCATCGAACTTGACTTCAATCTTAGCTTGAGTAAATGCCTCTTGAATTGATGAATAACTGGGAAGTTCAGAAAATAAACCTGTGCGCCAATGCTCATATTTTAACCAATTTGTGCGATCGCTTTCATCCGTTAGATCAAAATTCCAAACCTGCCATTCTTTGACATGACAGCCACCAAAACCCCGACGTTTTTTCATGCCAAGGCTGATTTCACCATGTTCGAGGCCTGAGAGTGCGATCGCTAATCCTTTCCGTAACTCCCTTTCATTACTGTCTTTCTCAATCAACAATTCAAAACACAAAGGAAACTCAGTTCCCGCTTGCAGTAACTCTAAGTCATATTTAGCTTGAGCAGCAGCAGTCCGAGTAATGCTATTAATTTTCACTCCATCTCTGAGTTCTGATTGTATTGGCTTAGTGCTAATAGCATCGTTAATAATTAACGGACTTTGCGTATCTTGCTCTCTTAGTTTTATTTTTTCTACTTCGTCAGTTATATTCTGTTCATCCTTATAAGAAAAAAGATCGCCGAATAGTAAAGCTGCTGAATCGTAGCGGCGATCGCTTTCGCCATATCCCTTATTTTGTTCCCGTAAATAGTTTCGCAATGCACCAGCAATTGATGAACCTGTTAATAAAGCCTTATTTCTTGCTAGATTATCCCGTGACAATGGCATATCAGTCGGGCTATCTGAATCTCCTGTCCCTAAGCAAGTTGGTGTATCTAAAACTAGAGTTCCGCGTACAATCAAACGCCGAATAATATGACGATGATCGGGTCTATAAGGTAGTTTAAGCATTGTTTTTCTCCTTCATCATTTTTTTAGTAATCCCTAAAATTAGGCGTAATGTGTATTCTCTATATAAGCTGGAATCTAAAACAGCAGGTGGTTGATTGGCAATTTTGATAGCTGGCTTTTCATCCTCATTAGTAAAATGGTTGGCTTGAAATTTCTTCCGCCACGCTAATTGAATCCACTGATTTGAAGGGTTTAGCCATTCTCGAATTTGTTCATCAAATGGCTCACCATTTTTCATTTTAATTTTGCTCAACTGTTCTTTACCTGCTTTGGTCATTTGACTAGATTCTCGATCTTTACCTATAAAACTATTAAGAACATGGGGTTGATCATTTGGTAAACCTGCTTGCACTTGATTTAAAGCATTTTTAGTAATAATCATTAACCGTGAGAGTTGGTTGTTTTGAACCAAATTAAACTGCTTTTTATCAGGTGAATGTTCGCTGACTTGCTCGATTAATAACTCATCTAATTTTTCTCGTAATATTTTTTGTGCAATATCTTGAGCAATTTGTTTTTCTTTATCGTTGAGGGGTTGTGTATTAATATTTTGTTTAATATCTTGTTGTTCAGCATTAATTTCACTCTCTTCTAGTAGCCAGTTTAAAACTACTCTACCAAAACCATCAACTCGTCTTTCTCCTATTCCTTTAGTCTCCAAATTGTTGACAGCTTGAGGCTCAAGTGAATTTTCAGGATATTCAAAAACAAAAACACTACCTGCTGCGATCGCTTGAAATTGTGGTAATGGTAAACCCCATTTTCGATTAAATCCACCAACGATTGTACTACTTGCGTAGGTATCAATTAGCTTGAGTTCAGTTTTTAGAAGTCTTGAAATTAAATCAACAAATTCTTTGGGTTCTGTTGTGATTTGTCCACATTCATCTCGAATGATTGTATCGCTAAGGAGAGTAACCGTTAAATTATTTTGACGCTCACTTCTATCTTGCCAGTTAATTCCTATTTCATTCCAACTCTCTGTTGACTTAATTTCATTAATAGGAATAGTTGCATGACCATACCCTGCACTTTGAGAACCACCAAGCCAAACATTAATCTTGTCTCTATTTTTACTATTTGGTATTTCTTTTTCTGGTTTTAGTAAAGGTTTAATTATTTCGGCATCTTCGTCAGAATCACAAAAGATCACTGCTTCAAAAGTTTGACCAGAATCAATTGCTTCATAACGAAATACTTCTCCCATTGCTTCAGTTCCTCTGCCTTTTTTACGATCTCGTTGGTTATGAATATTAATCCATCGCTTAGTTTCATAAAGAGAAAGATTTGAATCTTCATCAATAGCATCAATCCAACAAAATGGCTTTTCTAATCGTTTGGGAGATGCGGGTCGATCTTCTATATCTGTTTGGCTAGAATCAAAAACAGTTTGTAAAGTTTCATCTCCTTTTTCTTTATATAAACATAAAGGTGTTGGCAAAGTTCTTTGTTGTTTCTCTGAATCGAATAGATAAGCATTTAGGTAACGAGTGCTGTCTTCAAAAAATAGCCTTCTAATTGTTCGATCTAAAATATCTAATTCTTGAACTTTTTTCTGACGACAATAGCGACCAATTAACATTCCTCGAATCATACTACCGGGAATATAGGGATAAGATACATCACTATTCGGATCACCTTGTAAGGAAGTCGCTAAAATAGGTTGTTCAGTATGTAATAAAAAACGAATAACTTGCATTAATTTTCTCCTAAACAATTAAGATATTCAGCACTAATATTTTCCTCTTGACGGTACAAACTACATTGCACATGACCCCGCCCTCGATTGCGATCGCTTCCAATACGTCTAAGGGCTAAAACTCCTGCACCTAATAGCCCTAACATTTCCTGTGTGGGATCGATATCAAAATATAAGGGGGCTTTGTAACCGGGTTGAGCGTCAGGGCGATCGCGGATGATCACACGCGCATTTCGCAAACTATGGGGATCGGGTGCGCCTGTTTCTGAATTAATTGCTGTTTGTTGACGAATTCCAGTTAGAGAATTGAGAATATCTACAGGAGTGGGAAAGCCATCTTCTTGTTGTTGTGCGATCGCATTTCTTAAACCTAAAGGAAGACAAGCATCACCAACGTGCATCTGAGCCATTTTTTCTTGAGTGCTTCCCGCTTGTCCAAACAGTTGATATCTAACCTCAATCCATTTTTGTTGTTGGGATTCTGGTAAAAGCAAAATTAGATTATCACACTCCTCACTCAGCAGTCCTTTGAGAGTTCGTCCTCGCAAATAAGGGAAACCATAGCGATCGTGTTCGATTTCAGCATCAATTAATCCTGCAACACCATCTCCTCGCCCAAAAGTTATATCACTCAGTAATTTAATCTTGATTGAGTACATCATCTTCTCCTAATGGGATATGAAACTTCATGGTTTCAATGGCATCAAAGTAATAACACTTATCATTTAACCAACCTTGTTGTTTTAATCTTGAATCTGCTCTTGGAAACTCTGGTAATTTATCTCCACAAGCAATTAAAAATTGCTCGGTTGCTTTATCTCCTTCTCTCAATACTTGACGTAAATTTATTACTTTATTTTGCTTATCTTTCCAAGCTTCCCCTTCCTTAAATTCTTGAATCACTTTTGCCATATCTTCCCACATCAACCAGCTACCTGCATATTCATGCGATCGCATTGGACGTGCTGTTAATTTCCCACCCAGATACTCTCGCTCTCGAACTTCACTAATTGTTCCTAGTACACCACTTGCAGCAATATGCCAATCTATAGCTGAAAACATTAGTTTTCTATCTGAATAATCTTCAGTTTCTTTTCGTAAAAACCTTTTAGCATTACCACATAAGGCTTCGCATAATTCATAAGCTCTAGCAAATGGATAATGAGTTTTGACAATTGCAATTCCTGCACAAGTTGTTACCACCTTTCCTTTCTCATCCGGTAGATTTTTTGTATTCTCTTCAAATCCCTTTAAAAACTCAACTGCTAAGGAAATTCCAAGGCGACCATCACAAACAAAGATAATATCATCCCCACCATAAACAATTGGACGAAATGGAAAATAGTTATCTTTGATACTTACAACTTTTCGTTCAATTGCATTTTTGAGAAATTTACCAACTTCTTCTAAAGTTTGTTTTCCGGCTCTATCTACAGACCAAGACATATCTCGCATAGCCACAATATAGTTTTCATTTTTTTCTGAAATTGAAGAACATGGATTACAAGAACTTTTTGCATATTCTTCAAACCGTTGACCCATTTTATTTCCATCAGCATGAACAATTGCTACATAACTACTTTCTCCTTCTGAACGTCCCATATCATCAACATCACGAGCTACTTTATAAGTTCCTTTTAGAGACAGTAATTTTTCGAGTTCTTCATTGGCTGTTTCTGCGGCTTTAAGTTTTGCCACAATTTCCCTAGAAGCCAAATATCCTTCTCCTTTTTGTATTCCGTATTTATCATCAGTATCTTCTACGGCAACTAAACCTGTTGAATTACAAGTTGCTGTTACCCCTAAACCTAATAACGGAACTGATGAAATAGGTTTTCTTTTTTTTGCGTCTAGCTTCTCCTTAATTAATTTATCATCAATAATTTTGCTTAGTAATTGAGTTTCCCAGCCAAAGTCTTGATGAGCAATAACAACATTGAGTCCTGGTGCATCTTCAAGTATTTTTCGGGTAAGATGTCTCGTAAATTCTTTTGCTTTTTCTTCATTTATAAATACAATAACTGTGTTTCCTCCTCCACCATAAACTAATTCAGCAACCAAACTAGAGTCTTTATGAATTTTCGGTTGTAATTCGTTTTGCTCTTTGTTAGGGATATGGACATGACCTATTTTTTTGAGACAATCCTCAACCCATTTAGTAGTTGCCAACTTAACTAAATGAGAAGCACCGATATTTTCTCTTAATCGGTTACTTCCAAAAATGTACTTCTGAATCCCCATTGTATCAATGACAGTTGCCGTATAATGACTCATTATTTTTCTACCTCTTTGATCCAAGATTGAAGTTTTTGTCCGAGTTCAGGCAAATCTTGACTCCCAAATACTTGAACTTTTTCATCTTTAATTTGAGCTAAAAAATCATTGCGAATTTTTGAGGGATTATTGGAGCAACAAACTAATGCAACTCGTGCTTCATCTCCTCCCATCTGCTTCGCCCTCCGGTAAGCTTCAAATAGCTTTAACTTACAGAGTCCTGGAGTATCATCTGTCGTACAAGAAACTGCAAACAGTTGATAACCTCGTAAGAAAGCCACATCAAACTCAAATTCAGCAACATTAGCTTTTGGTGGAAAATTAAATGACATTCCAAATTCATCAATTATATTTTCGTCTTCTTGCTTAATTTTTTCGATTGTTTGTAAAACAAAATCTTCTAACCATATTCCATCAAGCCATTTACAGATTTCTTCTGGGTATTTTGCATTGTCACTAGGCTTAGGTATTGTTTGTTGATCTATTAACTTGTTAATAGATAATTTGTTGATATCTTCCGTTATACCGTAATTAATTAAGATATTTTTGATTTCTTCTGGTAGTTCTTGAATATCCGACAACATAGATTTTAGTTCATTCTTCTTTTTCCAATTGCTCAAGTGAACTATCTTTACTTCTTTATCAGTACCATCGTTTATGGTAGCTATTTCAGTCTTATCTTTTCCATGAACTTGTAAGACTTTGCGGCACCAATATTTCCATGCTTTTAAATTTTCTGTCTTGATTAAAACGCTTACAAGCTCAGGATACACAACTTCAGTTTTTGGGTCTTTACTTAAAGATAATCCGTGTAGCTGAAAAAGCTCTACAAGAGAAATGCTGGCTTTATCTTTGACAGAGATAGGAGCAATAGGATTATCGAACATCATTTGCATAGTCCGAGAATCTAAATAGCTAAAAACAACAGCCTCTAAGCCTTTTAGCTCTAAAAAAGCCTGATAAGAATGAACAGCCATTGCTTTAGTTCCACCTGTATAATTCAATCCGAACCGCAATTTTGGGTATTTCTGTTTGCTTTCCTCTTCTCTAATTTCTGCGATTTTCTCGTGAATACGCTGCCGAATTTCATGGGCATTAGATTCATAATTTTCTAAAGCCACAGTTAATTTTTGTCTTTGTTTTTCAGGAACTTCTAACACTTCCTGTAAGCGTTCTACAGCTTTTTGAGTATGTGTAGTGTAAACTAGATAAGGCTTACCATGTTCTCTAAGCAAGGTTTTTGCTGCCACATAATTCGGCAAGGGGTTCTCCCCAATCAACAAAAACAGATGATCGACTTGATGGTATTCCCAATCTAACGGATTTGTACTGGTCATAGATGACTCCAAAGTTTAAGTTAACAGGTTAATACAATTCAGACTGGCTCAAATCCAAGGTTTTTCCCTACAGTCTGAACTTCCGAAAAGCCTAACTCTAGTAATCTTATTGCAGACAAGCTGATTTTAACGGGCTTAGTTCACAAAATTTTACTCGATAAAATGGCTTGAATAAATCAATTTTTCTTGAATTGTTCTTAATCTTATTTACAGATGTTATCAACTCCTCTTTGAATGAACTTAATCTGCTGAATGGCAGCATATCCCCCTGATATATCAAGGGTTTGATAACGCTCTAGGGGTTTGAGTTTTGTCTGTATTTTGATTTTATCATGCTGTGGAAGAGGCTATTTCTAGGATGATTTAAGATGGATATAAAGTTGAATAATAACAAAAAAATTGTGCGAAAAACTAACTTAATGTCAGTCACTAGCACAACTATAAACGGTTGAAATTGTGTTTAATTTACAATGCCTTCAATATAAGGAATCGGATCAGTTAATCCCAGTTCTTGAAACGCAGCTAATCGCAGTTTACAGGAGTCACAAACACCACAGGCTTTTTCTTCTCCGGCGTAGCATGACCATGTTTTTTCCCAAGGAACTCCTAATTGATTTCCCAGTTGAATAATTTCTGTTTTTTTGAGGTGAATGAGAGGAGAATATATCAGAATCGGGTTTCCTTCTCTGCCTTGTTTAGTTCCCAGGCGAAACACATCTTGCATGGCGTCGATGTAGTCGGGGCGACAATCTGGATAACCGGAATAATCTAAGGCATTCACGCCTATATATACGCGACTGGCGTTAACGGTTTCGGCGTAGCCTAATGCAAAGCTTAAAAAGATGGTATTTCGGGCGGGAACGTAGGTGATGGGGATGGTTTCACTCATTTGATCGAGGGAGCGATCGCGAGGTAAATCGATTTTGCGATCGGTTAATGCTGATCCGCCCCATAAAGTCAAGTCAAATTTTACAACTTGATGTTCGACGATGCCTGCACTTTCTGCGATTTGTTGAGCGGAGGTGAGTTCGCGTTGATGGCGTTGTTGATAATCGAAGGAAATGGCGTAACATTCATAGCCATCGGCTTTGGCTTGATAGAGAACGGTTGAGGAATCTAATCCACCCGATAGTAATATAACGGCTTTCACGGTTTTGGGTTTTTACTGCTATTGTCACTTTTCTGCCCGTGATTTTAACAAAAATTAATCTAATTGACGGAAAATGAGGCTATTAAATTTTAACGAATCTTCTTTACAGGTTGCGGTACAAATCGAAAGATTACTTCATGTTTTTTGGTGGAAATGTTCGTTAAAATACTAAGTTAAGACACAAAAGCAGTGTTGAGGTATTATCTCATGACAACATTTTCTAAAGTCGATTACAATCCTTCTCGTTGGTTAACGGTTATTTTGGTGACACTGGCTCTGTGGCTGGGCGGTAGCTTGGTTTTGGATTTTGTCATTATGCCCAGTATGTATATGACGGGTATGATGAATCAATCTGAGTTTGTATCTGCGGGTTCAATGATTTTTTCTACTTTTAATCGAGTGGAAGTTGTTTGTGCCGCAGTGGGATTAACGGGCTTGATGGCGTTGGGAATTACGTTACCGGAAGGTTTTAGTAATCGTATTCGCACGCTGAGTCTTTTAACTGTTGCTTTATTGGCGATCGCTCTAACTTATACCTACGGTTTAACGCCTCAAATGACTGCGTTAGGACTGAATCTAAATCTGTTTAATCCGATTGTCGAAGTTCCCACCGGAATGAATCAACTTCACTTCAGTTATTTTGGTTTAGAACTCATTAAACTAACGGTTGTTGGTCTAGTTTTAGGCTGGTGTATTCGTGCAACTCGTAGCGAAGTTGTAAATTCTTAATTGAGTTTTCGGTTTTTACCAATAATCATGTTAACTCATTTAAAATATTTTCTATAAAAGAGGGGGAAAGATGAAAAAGTCTTCCCCTTTTTTTACGGATGATTAAGAGTCAATTCACCACCAAGATACAAAGTCACGAAGATGCTATCTTTGTGTCTTGTGTGTCTCGCGTGGTTTTTCTCATTCTTCATTTTCTTCAGAATTCGGCCATAATAACCGCACACCCATAACCGCAAATCCGACCGCCGCAGAAATTTTAATCCAGCGAGTCGGTAATACTTCTGCTACACCTTGTCCGATTAAGACTCCAATTAAACTCGCTAATACCAAAGCTAACGCTGTCCCAAAAAAAATAGCCCGAGGTGACTTACTGGTACCACTCAAAGCAATGGCGGCGACTTGACTTTTATCTCCTAACTCGGAGAGAAAGACCGCGATAAAACTCAATCCCAACAGTTGTAAATCCATCTTGAATATTTTCTCACTTTAATGACTGAAAACTTCCCAAAAAAGTAAACCTGAAATCACTAACAAACTAATTCCGGCGGCACGTTCGAGGGTTTTGGGTTGAATACGACTGGCTAACCATCGCCCGACTAAAACCCCGAGTAAACTGGTGAGAACCAGGGCGCTTCCTGCACCTGCAAACACAACCCAAGGTTTATGAGATTCTGCTGTCATTAATAGGGTTGTCAATTGGGTTTTGTCGCCAATTTCTGCTAAAAAAATTGTCACAAAGGTAGACGCAAAAATCGCCCAAGCATTTTTAGGTTGGCGGGGTTGCATCGGTTTTGAACCCTGAGACTTCTGGGTTGGCGGTGTCGCTTCTGTTGTTTCGTTGGCTGGACGTTCGCTAGAACTCTCGTTGGGAAAGTCTGAGGGTTGGTTAGAGGATTGGAGTAACTCAGAAGATGGTGTCACAGTGAATTTATCAAAAAAATAGTGAGTCCGACTCATTTAATCATAATCTTTTCATATTTACCGAAGATCTGCAAGTTTATGGGTTCAAGGGGTAACATTCTCCGGTTCCTCACAAAAGTCAACTTCGTGATTAAACTGCGTCATTTCGGGGGAGTCAGCCCCATAAACGCCTTCGATTTGCTGCTGACAACAATCAATCGCAAAATCGTTCAACTCCTCGGGTTCTATGCCGAACATCTCCTCAAATATATCCGATTGAACCCGACAAAAACGAGGGCGGTTGGGGTAGATTCTACATTCTCGGGTTTCCTGGTTGTAGTGAATACACCATCCATCTTCGCCGACTAAACTCAGATACAGTTCTATCTGTTGGGGATCAAGATATTCATCTAATTCTGGACGTTCTGAGGGTTCAAGATAGCAGCAAGCCCCACAGTTTTTAACACATTGCCAAGTTGCCATAAGGATTGAGAAAAATTCAGAATTTTTTCAAGGTTTAATTGTCGGAATCCGTTTTTTGTTCGGGTTTTTGAGCCGCTTCTTTGAACTCGGGATCTGGAGGATTTGGACGTTTCAGCGTGGGATTTTCATCAACTACTAAAGAGGGTTGTGAAAGGATTTCTTCTGAAGAATCATCCGGTTGAAGGGTTTGCGGTTCATCAGCAATTGATGAGGTTTCAGAAGCCGATTTCATCGTCTCAAAGGGACTGGTTTGCGAGGTTTCGGGTTCGACGGTAATCGTAATTTCCTGCACTTCGACGGCGGATGCTGTTTCTATTACTGAGTCAGGATCGATGTCTGTTTCTGTTAGTTCCAAGACTTCGGTTTCTGCTGCTGGGGTTTCTTTGGGTTCTGAAGTTACATTTTCTTTAACGACAACGGTTTCTGTGATTTCTGGTTCAACTGTGGGTTCTTCGGTTTGAGTTTCCGAGAGCGGTTGGGGTTGATTTTCTTCTGAGGTTTTGACCGGAGAAACGGCAGGAGAAGGTGGGTTTTTACTGCGATTAAATAAGCCTGTAATAGCGCGAAAAACGCGGGATAACCGTTGGGGTTGAGGAGGAGTTTGAGAGGGGGTTTGAGGTTGAGGAGTTGTTTCTATTTTCTCCTCTATGATTTCGTCTTCAAATTCGATTTCTGAAACAGAAAGGGGTGCGGGTTCTGGTTCTTCTGTTGCGGGTTTTTCTTCTTCAATTTTCGTTTCCGAGAGCGGTGTAGTTTCTAGTTCTATTTTCTCGGGTGAGACTGAAGGCAGAACTTCTTCTAAAACTACCGGGGGTTCTGGGGGAACAGGGGCTTTTTCGGGTTCAGTCTCAACGGGTTCAGGCGGGGTTTGAAGCGCAACAGGAGACTGATCTAATGTTGGCATCATGGGGGCTGATGTCACGGGTTGATCGTTGGCAACTACAAATAAACTGCTGACTTTTTCTTGCAGTTTTGGGGGAACAGGGGTTTGTTGGGATGCGGGAGTAACGGCGCGACGCAAATACAGGGTTTGCCCACCAAACCAAATTAGTAAGGCGACACTGGCAATTTGGCCCAGCAGAACCGCTCCTGTGATGCGTCCAGCACAGAGCCACAAAATCAGGGCGTAAAAGAAACCAACGCCACTCCAGAAGAAGTCGTTCTTGCGATGAACTTCTGGAAAAAAGAAGGCGGCCATGTAAACGGCGAAGCTCCCCAAACCTACTGCGATCGCCAGGATATCTGCCAGCATTGAACCCTCCAGCCTATCGACAAATCTCTACTGAATCATTTTACAGGGCTGTGGTCGTTCGCGTCAGCTTTTGGGTGAGGGAATTAGCGGAAACGGGTAGGTTGATCTGATTTTTTCTCGTTTGGAGCAAAAATTTTAAGGATTACTTAAGAATTAATTGCTGCTCGCCAATAATTAGACAAATTCCCTTAAAGTGTGGGAGTTACGGTTACAACTCCTTTGCCGAAAAATCCCAACTTATTTTTGATGGCTATTTTTGGCCCTTTGAGAAATCTGCGGAAAATCGGGGGCGGTGACTTATATCACAAGTGAGGGGTTAATTGAGTCATTTCAGATTTTGAAGTAATTTTCTATGATTCAAGGGTACATCTAAGTTAAGTGCCGTAGAAAAGTGTTTGGGGAGGAGTTGATTATGTTTGAGAAACTATTGCTAGCGGCAATCATCACTTTCAGTCTTTACTTTAATTCTAAGATTGAGTGGCCGCGTCCGATGAATCCTTTACAATTGCAAGCACAAGCCCCTCAAGCTCAACTGTTGAAAATACTGATGTTTCAAAATTTCAATGTTCAGTAAGCGGTTGTGACTTGCGTGTTTTTACTAGGGAAACGATTTAGATAGGTGATCAAATGCAGATCGGCTTACATCTGCATGATTTTCTAGTATTTGTATAGATCCCTCCTCGCCTGGCTCTGCCTTCTTAAGAAAAGTCTCATCTAAGCTTCATTGGTAACTTAGGGTCTTTAGTTAGTCTGGGAAGTAGATTAAATCAAAAATTCTTCCAATTCACAGGAGTTGCAAAAATAATGGTTTCTATGACTCGGAAAATAACTCGGACTCCGGCTAAAACTCAAAAGGATCAGAATGTTGTTCATTTTTTAAGTGATTGGCAGTGGGTTAAACAACTAAAGCTTGGCTTAGTCGAAGATCGCTTCTGCTTGTACCTACAAGAACTGACTCCTCTAACTACATTAGATTCTCGCCGATATTGTGAAGTTTCACTTCGTTTAAAAACCGAAAAAAATCAATTGATTTATCCCGCTCTTTTTCTTCCCCTAGCAGAACGTTATAACTTGAGCCATAAAATTGATCAGTGGGTTATTAAAAACCTATTTGAACAGTTGGTACAAGCTCCTGATAAAATTAAAGAAAACTATCGCTTTGCTCTGAATGTATCTGCTGCTAACTTAAAAGATTATCGCTTTTTTGAATCCATTTACGCTCAAGTGAGCGAATTTGAACTGTCACCGGACATGATCTGCTTTGAAATTTCTGAGCGTGTTGCTTTGGCGAATTTAAGACTGGCTTCTGATTTAATTACTGATTTGCAAACTCAGGGTTATTGTTGTGCTTTGGATAATTGTGGCAGCAATATGTCCTCTTTCACCTATCTCCAGTATCTGCCCGTAGATTACTTAAAGATTTCTGAAAGATTTGTCAAAAATATGAATCAAGATATCACAGATAAAGCCATTGTTGAACTGATTAATTATATCGGTCAAAGTATGGGTTTACAAGTGATTGCTAAAGGGGTAGAAAATCAGGAAATCTTTAATGAGGTGAAAGCGTTAGACTTGGACTATGCCCAAGGTTACTATCTTTCTCAACCTCAGCCGATGAACCTCTATCGTTTAGTCTAGAGATTAGCAGGTTTAAAACTTAAATGCTAACTCTAGATGATCCTCATATTCTACTCAAAATCTGAGCGAGTCGTGACCTTTGTCCGTCTCGTTCAACTCTCGTAAAAGAAAATTTTTCTGCTTTTATTTTACTCTTATTAAAGCTTAATCTTATCACAGGTTTCATCATGTATAAACTATTTTTAGTCAAGCCTAGATTGTTTCATCGCCGTTGGTTTTATCCTCTGCTGTCGATTTGCACAGCATTAACATTTTGGCTCAGTTCACTTCCGGCTGTACAAGCAATTCCGATTGAAAAATTGATTTTTCATGGCGTGAGAATTCTTCAGCTTTCCACGATTTCTGAGCGTCAAGAAATTGCTCTTGGAAAACAGATAAATGATAGCATGGTAGGGCGAGAATTTAAACTCTATCGTAGTCCGGCTTTAACGCAATATGTAGATTTGATTGGTCAACGGTTAGTAAAAGTGAGTGAACGTCCTGATATTCCTTATACTTTTCAAGTCGTTGATAATGATGGCGTTAATGCTTTTGCAACGATGGGCGGTTTTGTTTATGTTCATAAAGGGTTGATTTTAGCCGCAGACAATGAAGCGGAATTAGCCAGTGTGATTTCTCACGAAATTTCTCATATTGTTGGGCAGCATTCTCTCAAACAAATGCGTCAAATTGCCATTGCTCAAGGATTAGCTTCTGCGGCAGGATTAGATAATAATTTAGCGGGGCAAATTGGGGTAGAATTGGCATTAAGACGCCCGAATAGTCGAGAGGCTGAGTATGAAGCAGATCGCTTAGGAATTATCGCTTTAGGGCGGGCTGGATATGTTCAACAAGCTGCTGTAGATTTTATGGAAAAATTGCTCGGAAGTGGTTCTCCCCCAACGATTTTAAGCACTCATCCGGCGACTTCAGATCGAATTAAGACGCTACAACAATATATCGATCCGAGTCTAGCTGAAAGGGGAGTTGGGATGAATAGTAGTGCTTATCAGGAGGTTGTCCGACGTCTGATGTAATCCCTAAAATAGTAAAGATCATCTGAAAAACTTCTTAACATAGAAAAATGATCAAAAGTGGTCTTCTGTCCGTTACAATAGGTTAGATTCATAAACGACTCTTCGGCAAAAAAATAGAGGTGTTTTGAGTCTAACCTGAATATCAGATGATCCTATGAACAGCTATTTTGACAGCGAACAGAAGGGAAATATTTTAATTGTTGACGATCTACCGGATAACTTGCGTTTGTTGTCTGAGACGTTAAGTGAACGGGGCTATGAAGTTCAGTGTGCAATTAATGGTAAACTGGCATTAATGGCTGTTGAAAATGCTCCCCCAGATTTGATTTTACTGGATATTAAAATGCCTGGACTAGATGGCTATGAAGTGTGTACCGAACTCAAATCTCAAGCCAGTACCTCATCTATTCCGGTAATCTTTTTAAGTGCTTTAGATGATGTTTTTGATAAGGTGAAAGCTTTTAGTGTGGGAGGGGTAGACTATGTGAGTAAACCTTTTCAAGTTGAGGAAGTGTTAGCCCGTGTGGAAAATCAACTCACGATTTGTCGCCTCCAAAAACAACTCCAACGTCAAAATCAAAAGTTACATCAGTTAAACGAAGATTTAGCCCATTCTAACCAAGAACTTGAACAGTTTGCTTATATTGTTTCTCACGATTTACAACAACCGCTACAAACGATTACAGGTTTTGCTGAATTGATGCTTTCTTTAAAGTCAGAAATTAATCTAGAGGAAGAAGTAGACGAATATGTGGTTCCGATTTTAGAAGAAGGAATTCGGATGCAGGAGTTGATTAAAAACTTATTAGAATATAGTAGAGTTGGAACAAAACGCCGAAAACTGCAACCGATTGATTGTCATCTAATTTTAGCAGAAACGCTTAAAAATCTTCATAATTCTATAGAACAAAGTCAAGCGATTATTACGCATCAAACTTTACCTACAGTTAAAGCTGATAAAATTCAACTCGGACAATTGTTTCAAAACTTGATTGGTAATGGGATAAAATATCGTCGTCCCGGTGTTCTCCCTCAAGTGACGATTTCGGCTGAACAAAAACAACAAGAATGGCTGTTTACCATTCAAGATAATGGAATTGGCATAAAACCCGATTACTTTGAACGAATTTTTCAAATTTTTCAACGTTTACATACGGTTCAAGACTATCCCGGTACTGGAATCGGTTTAGCCATTTGTAAGAAAATTGTTGAACGTCATGGGGGACGAATTTGGGTGGAATCTGAGTTCGGGATGGGGACAACTTTTTACTTTACTATTCCTGTTTAAGCCAAATAAAATGATGATGAACTCCGAAAATCTAACGATTCAAACCCTAACAGAAACGCTAAAACAAGCCGAAGCCGCTCTTTTAGAAAGTGAAAATCGGTTTCGAGATTTGTTTCATTTAGCCCCCATTGGAATGGCTGAAGTCTCACTCGAGGGGCAGTTTTTAGAGGTGAATTCATCTTTTTGTCAGTTTGTTGGCTACAGTCGAAAAGAACTCATGCGGAAGGGATTTAATCAGATTACTCATCCCCATGATCGAGATGTGAGTATGGATTATTTTGCTCGATTGATTCGCGGAGAATTTAAGCAATATAACCTGGAAAAACGCTATCGTCACAAAGAAGGACATTGGATTTATGGGATTCTTCACTGTTATCTCCGACTAGATGCAGCCGGAAATCCGCTTTCAGTGATTACACAAGTTCAGGATATTACTGAATATAAAAAAATAGAAGAAGATCTCAAACAACAGAAAGAATATTTGCGTTTGGTTTTAGATAATATTCCCCAACAAGTGTTTTGGAAAGATACCAATTTAGTGTTTAAAGGCTGTAACAAAAAATGGGCTGAATACGCTCAGTTAGAAAGTCCAGAGTTTGTGATTGGGAAAACGGATTATGATCTCTTTAAAGATTCACAAATTGCTGAATTTTATCGCAGCCAAGATCGGCGAGTGATGGCTTCAAAAAAACCAGAACTCAATGTGATCGCCCGTAAACAAAAACCCTCCGCAGATGGGAGACAAATTTGGCTCGATGTGAGTCGAGTTCCGATGCTAGATGCGGACGGATATGTGATTGGGATTATTGGGGTTTTAGAAGATATTACTGAACAAAAAGAGATTGATGAAAAGCTGCGATTGACTCAATTCTCGATTGATAAATCGATAGATTATGTGCTATTTACTGATATCAATGCTCGATTTTTTTATACGAATGAAGCGGCGACAAAAACCCTGGGATATTCTAGGGATGAATTTCTTAAAATGCAAGTGAAGGATATTGATCCGAATGCGTCTGAAAATCAATGGTCTATTTGTTGGGAGAATTTAAAACAACAGGGTTCAATTACCTTTGAGTCCATTCATCAAACAAAGACAGGTGAACAGATTAGTGTTGAAATTACGTTAAGTTATTTAGAATATAATCATAAAGAGTATGGTTGTGCTGTGGTGCGAGATATTAGCGAACGCAAACAGGCTGAAATCGCCCTACAACAAGCCAAAGAAGCCGCAGAAGCCGCCAACCGTTCAAAAAGTGAATTTTTAGCCCGAATGAGTCACGAACTCCGCACACCGTTAAATGCGATTTTGGGTTTTACTCAACTAATGAATCGTGATCTCAAACGCAAACAATCCGTTTTACTCCAAGATCATCAAGAACATCTAGAAATCATTAGTCGCAGTGGCGAACATTTGCTAAATCTGATTAATGATGTGTTGGAAATGTCGAAAATTGAGTCGGGTCGAATTTCGCTCAATTCTACCAGCTTTGATTTACTGAAACTGCTACATTGTCTCAAAGATATGTTGGAATTGAAGGCAAAATCAAAAGGATTAGAGTTAGAGTTTGAAATAGATTCAGATGTGCCGCAATATATCCAAACGGATGAAAGTAAACTCCGTCAAGTGTTAATCAATTTGTTGGGAAATGCGATTAAATTTACCGAAAAAGGGACTGTGAGACTTAGAGTTAAAACTCAGGAGTTCAAACAACCCAACACCCTGATTTTTGAGGTAGAAGATACGGGATTCGGTATTTCTCCAGAAGAACTTAATAATGTTTTTGAACCGTTTTTACAAACAGAAACGGGTCGCAACTCTCAACAGGGTACGGGTTTAGGTTTATCAATTAGCCGACAATTTATTAAGCTGATGGGCGGAGAAATTACGGTTAGCAGTCAATTATATCAAGGAACTTGCTTTCAATTTAATATCAAATTTAAAGCCGCTAATGCTTCTCAAATTCCATCAAAAACGGTTAGCAGACAAGCGATTGGACTGGCTGCAAATCAACAAACTTATCGGATTTTAGTGGTTGATGATAACTGGACAAATCGCCAACTGGTGATCAAATTATTGAAACCGCTAGGCTTTGAACTTCAAGAAGCTGAAAATGGTCAAGAGGCGATTATCATGTGGGAGAAATGGCAACCGCATTTGATTTTTATGGATATGCGAATGCCTGTGATGGATGGCTATGAAGCGACTCAATATATTAAACAACATTTGCAAGGTCAAGCCACGGTTATTATTGCTTTGACGGCTAGTGTTTTTCAAGAAGATCGAACGGTTATTTTATCCGCAGGTTGTGATGATTTTGTTCGTAAACCTTTCCGAGTTGAAGTGTTGTTTGATAAGATAGCTAAACATTTAGGGGTCAAGTTTTTATATGAGGAAAATACCACTATTAATGGCTGTGAAAATCTCCCCCTTCCTCAACAAATTATCCTCACTCACCCCTCTCAATTGACTCCCGAAGGATTAGCAGTCATGCCGCCAACCTGGAGACAAGACTTACATCAAGCCGCCACGAAACTCAATCAAAAGTTAGTTGCTGAAGTCATTAGTCAAATTCCCGAAACTCATGGTTCTCTGGCTGAAATGTTAACCCAATTGACGAATGATTTTAGATATGATGTGATCATTGAATTGACTTCAAACACTCAGAAATAAGCTGTGTCCGTTTAATGGGAAGCAGCTACTGAACGCTTAACTTTTTCAATCCAGTTGCGATGGCTGGCTAAAATCTGAGAAAAAGGAATTGTCGTTTCTGATATTTGCTCGAAGATTGAAGCCGGAACATACTTCGGAAAATAACGATGGAGGGTTTTATGGAATATGTTTCTGAGGATAAATTCTACATACAAACGAATAGAAAATGGCAAAGTATAATCTCCCAACTCCACTAAAGCATGACCATCAGCAATTCGACGGTGGGTAAATTCTTCTAAAACTTTTGCCCAATTTTCATCATATTCATCGAGTAAATGATTCAAAATCGCCACATCTTCTAAAGCGGCATTGCATCCCTGACCAATGGAAGGAGAAACGGCATGAGCTGCATCTCCAATTAATAGAATACTATCACGATCATAATATCGATTACATCGAACGGTTAATACACTGGATGGCGGTCGATTTAGAAATTCTGCGGCTTCTTCTTTTGAGATTAATTGACCGACTTTAGGAAAATTTTCTGCAAAGAAATTTAGAACCTGTTCAGGGCTAGAAAGACCAATAATTTGATTGTTATGACGGGGAAAATGAACCACTCCATTAAGTGAGCCATCTTTTTGATGCAAGAGTAATAATGTTGTGCCATCTTGGAGTTGCCAAACATGAATTTTCTGTGGGTCTAGGGCTTCGTCTGAATGAGCGGTAGAAATAAAAATTGATTTATAGTCATTCGCTACATATTTCTGCTGATATTCAAACATTGGTGTATTTAGAAGGCTTGTTCTCACCATTGATCGCGCTCCATCTGCACCCACTAATACATCGTAGTTGACGGTCACTTCTGAGCTTTGAACGGTTTTATCTTGTTCTGATTTCGATGCAAATATTACTGTTTTTTCTTCTAAGTTAACCCTTGTACAGCGATGATTAAAGTAAACTTTTAGGCGGTGATTTTCTGAAAATTCAACTAATTTTTCTAACAACACAATTACCAGTTCATTCCGGTCAAGAGTGATTAAAGGTTTTTTTCGCTGTCGAGTCCGAGATTTGCCATTTTTAGCATGAAACATTGATCCAGTCATCTCTACACTGATCGCCTGAATTGCTTCTTCTAAACCCGCAATTTGACGCAGAGAACTCATTCCCCTTTCACCTAGAGACAGAGGAAAAGTTCTCCGTTTGGAAAGTTCACTCTGGCGAGGATCACTGCGATATTCATAGATTTCTATCTGGTATTGTTCGGGGCGTCGCAGTAAATAATGAGCTAATAATAAACTACTTGGCCCCGCTCCCACGATGACAATTTTTTTGACCATGACGACTCCGAATTATTCAAGATCTTTCTTCGAGTTTACCATCGATAGATAGCATACAGCAATGTTTTAATATTACGATTATTTTCATTGTTGAATTCTCTCACAAACTTCATCCCGATTTTCTCAGCAACACGGCGAGAACCGGGATGATTTTCGGGCATATTAGCGTGTAGACTCTCTAATTTTAACACGCTAAACGCATAATCTTTGAGTGCCGTTGCGACTTCGCTGGCATATCCTTTTCCCCAGTAGAGATAGTGGATAATATAACCCAAGTCGTTAACCCATTCCTCGGCAATTTTTTTCTTTAAAATTCCTGCATCTCCGATAATTTCTGCTGTTTCTTTTAATTGTATTAAATAACGACCAAACCCTTGCATTTTGTAGCTTTCTAAGGTAAAATTAATCCAGGCTTCGACTTGAGATTGAGTGAACGGTTGCGGCCAATAACTCATGGTCATGGGGTCAGATAAAAGACTGAAAAGTTTGTCTGTATCATCCGGTTGATATTCTCTGAGAATCAGACGATGGGTTTGTAGTTTCATCATTTTTTATCTCAATTTCTGCACTAATATATCACCATTTTCCCCGCCTGTAACTAAGGTTTGACTATCTGGTGTAAACGCAACGGGAGGATAAGCGGCTAGGGTTTTTAACAACCGTCCTAACGGATGGCGATCGCTAATATCCCACAGTTTAACGATACCCTCTCGACTCGCACTGGCTAATAATTGACCATCGGGACTAACCGCAATTGAGACAACTTCATCATCATGTCCCTTGAGGGTGTTGAGGGTTTCTCCGGTGTGAAAGTTCCATAATTTAATGGTGCGATCGCCGCTTCCACTGACGAGAAATTGTCGATCTGGACTAAAGGCTAAAGTATAAACTGCGGCTGAATGTCCGTCTAAAGTTTGAAGACTTTTCAACTGACCAAACTGCCAAATTTTAATCAAGCCATCTGCACCCCCACTTGCAAATAAACTACTTTGAGGATGAAATTCAGAATTACTATTTAAAGGGACTAAACTAGACTCAAATTGAGTAAAAGTCACGCACAAAACTTGATCTAAATGTTCGGAAAGTCGATAGAGTAATTCACCATTTCTTTGATTCCACAATTTCAAGGTTTTATCTTCACTTCCACTGGCAATAATACAACCATCAGGACTATAAGCAACAGAATAAACGCCACCACAACGATGACTATAGGGTGAACCGGAATGACTGAAAAATCTATCCGCCATTGTGTGAGTTTTCAGGTTCCAAGCTAAAATGGTTCGATCCTGACTTCCACTGACTAATTTTCGACCATTGGGACTTATGGCAATCGTATTAACAGTATCACAATGGGCTAAAAATCGATGCAAAAGTTGTCCGGTTTTCAGGTTCCAAAGTCGGATGCTGTGATCTACACTTCCACTGGCTAAAATATAACCTTTGGGACCGATGGCGATAGCTAGAACCGATGCGGAATGACCTTGTAAATGCTGAGGACTTTGACTCAGGTTCAGTATATTTTTATCTGGTTTTGTGTTTTCTCTGTATTTTAAGGGGGAAATAGAATAAAGTTTGGGATATTTAGGAATAAGCTGAATAGATTGATTGGCGATAAAAATGGGGAAATTCGGAGATGTTTCTGAAGTTGAAGTCAAAGCCAACTCAATCCAATTATTCCTCTCCTTTAACAGCGTTTTTGTGGCTTCTATTTCCAGGTTTACAATAATTTGCTGCGGCGTTTCCTGTTTTTCTGAGGTTGATAAATTAGAGGTTTTTTCGGTTAAATCATTGAAGACTTCTTGAGCGGATAAATAGCGATTTTTGACTAAATCTTGGAGGAGTTTATCTAAAATTTTATCTAATTTTGAACTAATCGTTTTTCCCTTTTGCTGCAAATGCGATCGCCAAATTAATTCCCCGGTAAAAGAGTCAAAAAGTTGGTTTGGGGGAACTTGAGTTAAGAGGTGAATACAAGTCATTCCCAAACTATACAGATCACTGGCGGGATAGGCTTTTCCGCCGCGAATTTGTTCGAGAGGTGCATAACCAACGGTTCCCGTCATTGTGCCTGTTTGCAGTTGAAAAATATTTTGATTTTGTTTGGCAATGCCAAAATCAACTAAAACAATTTTTTGGTCACTTTTTCGGCGAATAATATTTTCAGGTTTGATATCCCGATGAATAATTTGATGCTTGTGAAGAAAGCCTAAAATGGGTAGAATATCAATTAAGAGTTCTTGAATTTTTTCTTCATTAAAAGCCCCTTGTTCAGCTAATTCTTGGCTTAAATTTTGTCCGGGGATAAATTCTTCGACTAAATAAAGACAGCTATCCTGTTCAAAGGAAGAAAATAGAGAGGGAATGCGATCATGTTCTCCCAATTCTTGTAGCCGCATTGCCTCTTGATGAAATAATTCTATTGCTTTTTGTAGCTTAACGCTTTTGTGTCCGTGAGATGCAAATTGCTTGATAATGCAGGGAGTATTTTGACTCATCTCATCTACTCCGAAGAAGGTACGACTCATTCCGCCCGTACCGATTTCTTGCAGCGCCCGATAACGTCCTTGCAGCAGTAAATTTGAACCACAGCCTTGACAAACCTGGGTTTCTGGGTGATTTTGAGGGTTTTTACAATTGGGGTTTAAGCAGTAGCTCATAAGCGCAGCATGAGCAGTCTCACACTCAATTTGTGTTTTCTAGTATGACGGCTTCTAGATGAAACTGATCAAAATCTTAAGGATTATTTAGCGTTTTTTGCAAGTTTTCGGGATGGCTTAATGAAACCAGAGTAGATTATCCAAATGCCACACTTTAATGGTTTTATCCTCACTCCCACTGACTAATATTTTGGTATCTGGACTAAACGTAACGGTATTCACGGCGCCAGAATGTCCAGAAAGCAAATTCAGTAAATCTCCGGTGTATAAGTCGCGTAATTTAATCAAACTGTCGTAACCGCCACTGGCAAGAATATGACCATTCGGACTAATTTTCAGGGAATTGACTGCGTAGGAATGACCAGAGAGGGTCCGTAATAACTTCTGAGTGGGAAGTTGCCAAATTCTAATGGTTTCGTCTTTTCCGCCACTAATGAGAGTTTCGCCATCTGGACTCATGGCTAACGTCAAAACTCCCCCTGTGTGACCTTCTAAAATGCCAATTAATTCCTCATTTTGCAACTTCCACAACCGAATGCTATTATCTGCACCATCACTCGCGAGAATATCACCCTTGGGAGAGATGCAAAACGTTTTCACTGAACCTGCATGACCTGTTAGCGTCCCTTTGAGTTGTCCGGTTTGCACATCCCACAACCGCACGGTTTGACTGTAGCTGCTGCTGTGGCTAATAATGGTTTTACCATTGGGGACAATTGCCACAGGCATAAACCCGGAGTCGAGGCGAGAATAACCTGTTACTAAGGTTCGCAACAGTTGGCCATTTTTCAGACTCCAAATTTTAATTGTTCCATCTCCGCCGCCAGTGGCAAAAAATTCACCATCGGGACTAACCGCGACATTTTTCACCCCAAACGGATGACCCCCCAAGGTGAGTAAACACTCTCCTGTTTTTAAATTCCAAATTTTGATCTTACCGTCTTCAGAGGCACTAATCAAGATTTTTCCATCCGGACTAATGGCGACTGATTTTACACCGTCGGCGTGACCACTTAAGGTAAGATTGTCCATTATCGAGGGGATTGTTTGCTGATAACTGCTTGTCTGAAGCCTAACACAATCAAAATATTTGATAGCGTCAGGAAAACCTCTGCACCCCCATGTAACCAATCAATATTTGCTAAAGATTCATGATACACAACTTTAGCATAGATACCTGCTGGGATTGTGACTCCAACAAATACTAACGTGCCATAAAATCCGATTAATGCCAAGCGGGGTGTCTGCCCTGAACGGGTCAGAAACCACAGAAAACCCAAATAAGGGAACAATGAAACAGCAAACAGGGTATCTTTTGATAGCATTATTCTCCCTTGTGTTACTCTTTAACGGAGCGGGTGGTTCGCCAGATGTACCAAGCCGCAATACAGAGGGTAACATTTCCGAGTACCGTCATCGCCGCCTGAAGCGTTACCATCCACTCAAAGGAGGGAGGATTATCAAAATAGTGCCAGGTACAAGCACACATTGCACTCACGAGGGCGGGTAACATCGCCAGCGAAAGTCCCCACCAAGCTTGATTACGAGTCACTTCACCATACCTCCAGATAAACCAAATTGCTGCGATCCACTCGATAACGCTCGAAACATGAATGATCCAAGTGGGAATTGAGAGTGCGTGCATAATAGAATTTTAACTGAGTTTCCAGCAGATTTACGGCACTATAAATGAAACATTTATGGTAGTCTAACATCTAAATCTCAACGACTGGTTTTTGGGTTTCACCCCGATACGTTAACGGGTTTGGCGTTGAGAATTATTTCGAGTTGAAAATCTTACCGAAGTTGAGCGGAAAGCCCCAGCCTTTAGGCATGGGGATGGATAGCGAACAATTAATATTGTTATTCGGGGAGTTGTGTGGTAAAATTATACCATGATTGTACGAGAAGCAAAGTTATTAAACGGTTCCAAGTCTCAATACGCAAGACTTGACGATGCCATAAGAACTGCTCAATTCATCAGAAACAAGGCAGTTAGACTATGGCGAGATGAACGGGATGTAGATAAATCTCGTATCTCTCGACTATGTAAAGAGTTGGCAAAAGAATTCCCTTTTGCTAATAAACTCAACTCAATGGCACGTCAAGCTTCGGTCGAGAGGGCTTGGAATTCAATCTCTAGCTTCTATCGTCGTTCTCTTGGTCAGCATTCCCTCTCTTGCAAACTTCGCTCTCGACGGAAACCGCCAAGTCGCGAGTTTGCGCTAGCGCCCGCAGGTGGCGCGGGGTCTGACCGTTGCCGTGAGGGAGCGTCGATAAAAGGCTACCCTCAATTCAAGAAACATTGTCGCTCAGTTGAGTACAAAACCACTGGCTGGAAACTGTCAGACGACTGTAAATCAATGAATTTCACAGATGGGTTTAAAGCAGGTGAATTTTCTTTATTCTGCAACTCAGATGTTAGAAAGGATTTGTTTACATTGAAGATAAATCGAGTGAGAGTAGTCAGACGAGCCGATGGGTATTATGCACAATTCTGCTTTAATGCTAATCGGTCTGAACCGGGAAACTATACCGGAAAAGTAGTCGGTTTAGACTTGGGTTTAAACTATTTCTACAAAGACACTAACGACAATGCAGCCATCTATCCCAAGTATTTAAGGTCATCTGAAAAGCGAATTAAAAAGCTACAGCGACGACTATCTAGTAAGTTTGTGAAGGGTAAAAAGCCCCAATCAAAAAACTACCAGAAAGCAAGAATTAGACTTGGAAAAGCACATTTGAAGGTTCAACGCCAACGCAAAGACTGGGCTGTAAAACTGGCTCGGTGCGTAGTGACATCTAACGATGTTGTGGTATATGAAGACCTCAAGATTCAAAACATGGTCAAAAACCATCATTTGGCTAAGTCGATTTCCGATGCAGGTTGGTATCAATTCACCCAATGGTTAGACTATTTTGGAAAAGTTTGGGATAAAGCGGTGATTTCTGTTAGTCCAAACTTCACCTCTGCCGATTGTTCTAACTGTGGTTTTCGGGTGAAGAAATCACTCAGCACCCGGACTCACAAATGCCCTAAATGTCAGACAGAAATTTGTCGAGATACTAATGCGGCTCTGAATATTTTAAAGAAGGGCATGAGCATTTTAGGGGCTGAGTATAATAGTACCGAAGGGCATTCGGAAACTGCCTCGTTCGAGGAAACGCTTGGGGAGACTTCCACCTCTGTTAATGAGGAGACATCCGACTTAATAAGTGGTGTTGATGAACCAAGAATTAGCAATAGCTAAGAATCCCCTTTCTTTAGAAATGGGGAGTATGTCAATAAAACCAATTTCGTTTAATCCTCACCTGATTTCAGATTGCATATGAAAAGCCTATTCCTCGAACGCCTCCACAGTCCCGAACGTCCCGTTATCGTCTTCGACGGTGCAATGGGAACAAATTTGCAAGTTCAAAACCTCACCGCCGAAGACTTTGGCGGGAAAGAATACGAAGGTTGTAATGAATACCTCGTTCACACCAAACCCGAAGCCGTCAAAATAGTTCATCGGGGCTTTTTAGAAGCAGGTTCGGATGTGATCGAAACCGATACCTTTGGCGGTACTTCTATTGTTTTAGCCGAATACGACTTAGGGGATCAAGCCTATTATCTCAACAAAATTGCCGCCCAACTCGCTAAAGAAGTCGCGACGGAATATTCCACCCCGGAAAAACCCCGATTTGTTGCAGGTTCGATGGGGCCAGGTACAAAACTCCCCACATTAGGACATATTGATTATGATACCTTAGAAACGGCTTTTACTGAACAAGCTGAGGGATTATTTGATGGAGGTGTTGATTTATTCATTGTAGAAACCTGCCAGGATGTGCTGCAAATTAAAGCCGCCCTAAATGGAATTGAAAATATTTTTAAGAAGAAACGCGAACGTCGCCCGATTATGGTTTCCGTGACAATGGAAGCCTTTGGAACGATGTTAGTCGGGTCAGAAATTAGTGCGGCTTTAACGATTTTAGAACCCTATTCTATTGATATTTTAGGATTGAATTGTGCGACGGGGCCTGACTTAATGAAAGAGCATATTCGCTACTTGAGTGAACATTCTCGGTTCGTCGTTTCTTGCATTCCCAACGCAGGTTTACCCGAAAATGTAGGCGGACAAGCCCATTATAAATTAACGCCAATAGAACTGAAAATGGCGTTGATGCACTTCATTGAAGATTTGGGCGTGCAAGTAATAGGCGGTTGCTGTGGAACTCGCCCCGATCATATTAAAGCCTTAGCTGAAATTTCTCAAACCTTAAAACCCAAACAACGCCAACCCCAATTAATCCCGTCGGCTGCTTCTATTTATGGTATTCAAACCTATGAACAAGAAAACTCATTCTTAATTATCGGGGAACGTCTCAACGCTAGCGGTTCTAAAAAATGCCGGGATTTACTCAACGCAGAAGACTGGGATGGTTTAGTTGCTTTAGCAAAATCTCAGGTGAAAGAAGGGGCGCAAATTCTCGATGTGAACGTTGATTATGTTGGGCGAGATGGCGTGCGAGATATGCACGAATTGGTGTCTCGTTTAGTAACAAATGTGAATTTACCGTTGATGTTAGACTCGACGGAATGGCAAAAAATGGAGGCGGGTTTAAAAGTAGCAGGCGGGAAATGTTTGCTGAATTCAACCAACTATGAAGACGGCGAAGAACGCTTTTTAAAAGTGCTAGAACTTGCGAAAAAATACGGCGCGGGTGTTGTCATTGGAACCATTGATGAAGAAGGAATGGCACGCACCGCCGAGAAGAAATTTGAAATCGCTAAACGGGCTTATAATGATGCGATTAATTATGGCATTCCCGCCCATGAACTCTTTTTTGATACGTTAGCTTTACCGATTTCAACGGGGATTGAAGAAGATCGAGAAAATGGCAAAGCAACGGTTGAATCGATTCGTCGAATTCGCGAAGAATTACCCGGATGTCATATTGCTTTGGGCGTTTCTAATATTTCCTTTGGTTTAAATCCCGCCGCCCGTCAAGTGTTGAATTCGGTGTTTTTACACGAATGTATGGAAGTGGGTTTAGATTCCGCAATTGTTAGCGCCAGTAAGATTTTACCGCTTGCTAAAATTGAACCTGAATATCAAGATATTTGTCGCAAGTTAATCTATGATCAACGTCAATTTGAAGGCGATGTTTGTGTTTATGATCCGTTAACCGAATTAACTCAACTGTTTGAAGGAAAAACGACGAAACAAGATCGGGCTGTTACGAAAAATATGCCGATTGAAGAACGTCTCAAACAGCATATTATCGATGGTGAACGCATTGGTTTAGAAGAGGCTTTAGCCGTTGCTTTAGAAAAATATCCTCCCCTCGATATCATCAATATCTACTTATTAGAGGGGATGAAAGTTGTCGGAGAATTGTTTGGATCGGGTCAAATGCAGCTTCCGTTTGTATTACAATCCGCCCAAACGATGAAAGCTGCGGTGGCGTATTTAGAACCCTACATGGAGAAAGAAGACTCTAACGGTAGCGGTAAAGGAACGTTCCTCATTGCAACAGTTAAAGGTGATGTTCACGACATTGGGAAAAACTTGGTGGATATTATCCTTTCTAACAACGGTTACAAGGTGGTTAACTTGGGAATTAAACAACCCGTTGATAATATTATTTCCGCTTACCGAGAACATAATGCAGATTGTATTGCCATGAGTGGTTTATTGGTAAAATCCACTGCATTTATGAAGGAGAATCTGGAAGTTTTTAACAAAGAAGGCATTTCGGTTCCTGTTATTTTGGGCGGTGCTGCTTTAACGCCTAAATTTGTTTATGATGACTGTCAAAATACTTATCAAGGTAAGGTAGTTTACGGAAAAGATGCCTTTTCTGACCTGAACTTTATGGATCGATTGATGCCTGCAAAAACGTCAGGAAAATGGGATAATTTCCAAGGGTTCCTAGAAGAATATACTAAAGAAAATGAGTTCTTTGGGAACGGAAAGATTAAGTCTGAAACGGTTACTCCTGAGAAGCCAAAATCAGAAGCCGAAAATCAACAACCTGCAACGCCTGTAGAAGTTGATAGCCGTCGTTCAGAAGTGGTTGAGGTTAATATTGAACGTCCGACACCGCCATTTTGGGGTACAAAAGTTCTGCAACCAGAAGACATTTCTTTAGAAGAGGTTTTCTGGTATTTGGATTTACAATCTTTGTTTGCTGGACAGTGGCAATTCCGTAAACCGAAAGACCAATCTCGCGAAGAATATGATGCCTTTTTAGCGGAGACGGTTTATCCGATTTTAAATGAGTGGAAACAGCGAATTTTGCAGGAAAATCTCTTACATCCGCAAGCGGTTTATGGGTATTTTCCTTGTCAAGCGGAAGGGAATAGTCTGTTAATTTATGACCCGGAAGTGATGATTTCTGGAAACGGAAAACCCACCGAACCGATTGAAATCATTGAGTTTCCCCGTCAAGCTTCTGGAAAACGGTTGTGTATTGCTGATTTCTTTGCACCGAAAGAAACCGGACACATTGATGTATTTCCGATGCACGCGGTAACGGTGGGAGAAATTGCGACAGATGTTGCTCAAAAACTATTTGCCGCAAATGATTATACCAACTATCTCTATTTTCATGGGATGGCGGTACAAACCGCAGAAGCGATGGCGGAATGGCTTCATGCGCGAGTACGTCGGGAGTTGGGTTTTGCAGGGGAAGATGCGGACAATATTAAGGATATTTTACGCCAACGTTATCGCGGTTCACGTTATAGTTTTGGGTATCCCGCTTGTCCGAATATGCAGGATCAATACAAACAGTTAGATTTGTTAAAAACAGATCGAATTGCGATGTATATGGATGACAGTGAACAGTTATATCCTGAACAGTCAACAACGGCGATTATGACCTATCATCCGGTT
>NZ_LATL02000102.1 GCF_000972705.2 Limnoraphis robusta CS-951
CTCGATCAACAAGGTTGGCGATCCTGAAGTTTGTACCCGAATTAGCACATAGGCTAAATCTTCAGCAACATCAATGGTATGATTGGGGGCGGCAGCAACAAAACCACAATCTCCGCTATTACTTTGTCCACCCGAAGTCCCCGCAGCCGTCAAAGATGCCCCAGGAGTAAGGGTTTGTCGGTCTGCAAGGGCGAGATCAGGCGTTCCCAAATGGATGGCAACAGTCAGTGCAACAACAGCCAAATAGCCTAACTTCATTTTTTCCTCCTCTCAATAGCAACAAAGCCCTCAGTAAAATACAGAAAGTCAAGAACTTAAGCAGGTGAGTTTGCGGAGTCGAGTTAGACCTTGATGAAAAAGATCAATTTTTGTAACCTTCTGTATCAACAGTCTGTGCCTAAATCTCTTAAAATTTTCAAGCAAGACCCTAAAACCTCAACTCATCGGAATCTCTCCTGGTTGTCAACTTTGAACTTGAACCTTTAAAACTCCATCAAACAAACTCCTATGAATTACCCACAAGACGATCCTAACGTGAAGCGCAGATTAGAAGAGCTAGAAGCCGAACTCAAGCAACCTCAGCCGGTCAGTAGTAGTAGTTCAAGCCCCAATTTCATCGAAACCGTCAAAACCCTCTATAATCAGTTCCTGGTCTGGTTTAAAGAACTTCCCAAACTTGGACAAGCGGCTATTGTTGTCGTCGGTTTGGCAATGGGGTTAACCCTACTGCGGACTCTGGCGGAATTAATTTCTTTAGCTATAAGTCTTGCAGTTGTTGGGGGAATCGTGTACATAGGATACAAAATCTTTAAATCATCCAAATTCTCAAAATAGAGAATTCTTGTTTAGCCCGTTATCAACAACTCAACTATGACCAGCCCAACAGCAAGCAGAGATACAGAGATTCATTCATCCGATCCGTCTTGGCCTCTTCAAGTCAGACAACTTCCCCTGTGGGTTCGTAGGTGCGGGGCTTGGGCTGTCGACGTTTCATTAGCCTAGATTGTTCTTATGATTCCCTACAGTCTGGTCGCCTTAGCTACCCTTACTCCANATACAAAATCTTTAAATCATCCAAATTCTCAAAATAGAGAATTCTTGTTTAGCCCGTTATCAACAACTCAACTATGACCAGCCCAACAGCAAGCAGAGATACAGAGATTCATTCATCCGATCCGTCTTGGCCTCTTCAAGTCAGACAACTTCCCCTGTGGGTTCGTAGGTGCGGGGCTTGGGCTGTCGAAGTTTCATTAGTCGTCGTCAGTGGGGTGATTCCCTACAGTCTGGGTGCCTTAGCTAACCGTACTCCAAGCGTGCCTCTCAATCCGGTTCTCCGCACCACAGGCCAAGCTGTCGGCGCGACATTAGGCTTACCTGTGCGCGATCGCAATCCCCAAGTCAATCCTTTAACGAATCTCTTTTGGTGGGGGGCGTTGTTGACACCCACCGTTATCGGGGGATGGCAGGTTTATTTATTAGCCACACGCGGACAAACTCTACCCAAACGGTGGTTTGGGGTACAGGTGATTAATGGGTCTTCTATCGCTCCTCCGGGCTTGCTGCGGGCTTTTTATCGTGAGAGTGTGGGGCGTTGGGGAATTCCGGTGGGAATTGCCTATATCATTTGGCGAGCAACAGGGGCTTTCCCGAATTTAGTCATCCTCACAGGCTTATCGGGTTTGATGATATTGGCTGATGGGTTAATCGCTAAACGCCTCCAGGGTCGAACGGGACATGATCTTTGGGCGGGAACGAGGGTGCGAGAAGTTCATCTTCCGAGTTCTAATCCCTTTACCAGCTACGACTGGAGTAGCTCTCAAGAAGCAGTTCGGGCGATTGTCTTCCGCTCGGAAAAAGGGGGGACGGCGATCAACCTCTGGGCTTGGATGCGCCAACATCCCGGAACGACTCTAATAGCGGTGAGTAGTGCGAGTATGGCGGCGGTATTGGGAACGTTTGTCGGAACTCAGGTTTATATTCAAAATCAAGCCAATCGTCGGGAATTTAAACACCAAGATAATGAAGTGTTTTTAGCCTTGGTCAGCAAACTTTCGCCCAGTGCGCCCACTGATCCGGCTCAACGTCGAGGGGCGATTTTAGCCTTGGGAACGTTGAATGATTCCCGTGCCATTCCCTTATTAGTTGATTATTTGGGACAAGAAAGTAATCCTCTTTTATTAGACTCGGCTCAACAAGCGCTCGTGAGTACAGGGCCAGAAGCTCTGCCCTATTTGCGACAGTTAAATCAAGCCCTGAAAAATGATTTAGAATCAATGCAATTTGGGGCAAATGCGAAAGATAAACAGCTCGTTGCTCAACGTCAGCAAGCCACCCAAAGAGCGATCGCCAAAATTCTCACGGTTCACGAAGGAAACATTCACAATATTGATCTCAGTCGTGTTAATTTAGGTCAATCCACGACACCTCCGACCCAATTTACATTAATTCTGGAGCAAATTGACTTATCTGGTTTTAATTTTAGAAGCAGTATTCTCAACAATGCTAACTTCAAAAATAGTACCTTTTATGGCACGGGTGAAGATGGTCGGTACGGTACATTTGATGATTGGATTTCTGACTTAAGCGGCGCGGATTTAACGGAAGCCAATTTGAGCGGTGCTTTTCTCAGTCATATTGATATGAAACGGGCGAATCTCCTCAAAGCCACTTTAAATAAAGCCGATTTATCTCAAGCGGATTTAACCGGAGTTAACCTCAGCAGTGCTAAATTAATCGGAGCGAATTTAGCAGAAACGAAGCTAAAAGAGGCTAAATTAACAGGCGCCGATTTAGCGAATGCGAACCTGTCTAATGCTAATCTTAGAAATGCCAGCCTGAATCAGATGAATGCTCAAGGCGCTTTGTTCATTTCTGCTAATTTAGAGGACAGTCTGTTACAAAATGCTGATCTTTCTGGTGCAGATTTGAAGGGGGCGAATTTAAAGAATGCTGACTTGAGTTCGAGTTTACTCACAGGTGCGAACTTTAGAAATGCTGACTTGCGAAATGCCAATTTACAAAAGGCTGATTTGAGTTTAGTGAGTTTGAAAGGAGCAAATTTAAGGGGTGCAGATTTTCAAGGGGCAGTCTTTTCTTGGAGTAAGCCGGAACAGAAAAATCCAGACCCATTTATTGAAGATGTGGGAACTCAGACTCAATCAAATCGCATGAAAGGAGTTAATTTTTCTAAGAGTAAAAATCTCAGTTCAGAGCAAATTAACTATCTGTGCAATCAAGGTGCAATTCATCCGGACTGCAATCAATAATCAATCAGGTAAGGCAAAAGGCAAAAGGCAAAAGGCAAAAGGCCATCTTGCGTTCATGCAAAATTTGGGAGGAATTTAAAGTGCTACTCTAGCAATCGAATTTGGTATTAATATTAAACTCTAACCCATTCTATAAAATCATCAAGCCACCCCCCTGAAAATTAACGAAATTGTCTGTTGATCAGGACTCTTAATCAATGGCGAGGGGAGTTCTCTGAAATCCTTCAATATTTGCTACAGATAACAAGGCTTAAATTCGTGATAGATTTGCTGCCAATATTTTTTTCAAACAATATCTGAGCAATTTACGGTGTAAACATTTAACTGAATTAATGATTTGAAGATGAAAGATTCTCAATCAGCAGCTAGGCTTTCTAAAGAATTTGTAAGTTTTTCTGATTAATAATTAAAGTTTGAGTCATTGCGGCTAAATTCTCTAAGTTTTCTTCAAGTTCTTGAGCGCGTTTTTCATAAAAAATCTTTCGTTGCAAAGCTTGACGAGCTAAATCTTCTCGATTCCGTTTTAAAGCTTCCTTCGCAACTTTTTGCCAACTCTTCATTTCTTCGAGAGCTTGTTTATATTGAGGATGAACATCATCCCAAGCCGTGCGGATGTCGCCTAATGCTTTATCTAATAAGAGGGGTGCATTATCTTTTTTAATCCCGGTTAAAGCTTCTTGAATGGGTCGATACCATTGATCAACATCAATTTGATTGAGAAGCGGAACAAAATTTCTAATTTGACGACTATCATTAACACCCGTCACGCGACAGGTCGCAAAATGATCGCAGGTGTTGATTAATAGTTGTTCATTATACACATNACTCTTCATTTCTTCGAGAGCTTGTTTATATTGAGGATGAACATCATCCCAAGCCGTGCGGATGTCGCCTAATGCTTTATCTAATAAGAGGGGTGCATTATCTTTTTTAATCCCGGTTAAAGCTTCTTGAATGGGTCGATACCATTGATCAACATCAATTTGATTGAGAAGCGGAACAAAATTTCTAATTTGACGACTATCATTAACACCCGTCACGCACCAGGTCGCAAAATGTTCGCAGTTGTTGAATAATAGATTATATTTGCGCTCTCCCAAACGACTCTCGGCTCGTTGAATTACGGTATCAGGAATATAACGCACAGGATAAGGTCTAATATAAATTAGACCTCCCCGCGCAAACGTTTCTAGAGAAGTTCGTTCAATCACTTCACTCGGTTTGCGATAGTGAATGACGGTACCATCTCCACAGTCTATTCCATGATGCTCATAAACGCCATCTAAATTTAAAAATTCTCGATAAGCATAAATTTGATCGCCTCGGGCCATATTTACCCCCTTTGTCAAGTTCAAATGGTTGGTCTCTAAAAGAGCTGTTAATCTAGAAAGTTGATTAACCTTTCCGGAAGTATCCTAACATATACTGGATTGGTCTTATTAATAGGATATAGAAGGATCACTCACGATGAGTATTAATTCAGCCAATTGGCAAGTTATTGGTCATGCCAATAATATTGTTGCAATGACGGCATTCAATGGAGCGCTTTATGCTGCAACTTCCGAAAATAAACTTTGGGTACGAGTCGCTATTCCCGGTGATATTAACTGGCAAGTTATTGGTCATGCGAATAACGTAGTTGCAATGGCGGCAATGAATGAAAAACTCTATGCTGCGACATCTGAAGGTCAACTGTGGATGAGAGCTATTATAACAGAAGATATGGGTTGGCAAGCGATCGCTTCTGCTCAGAATGTGGTAACAATGACTGCTATGAATGATCAACTCTATGCAGTGACTTCAGATGATAAATTTTGGGTTCGAGATGGTCAAATTAATCTGAATTGGAAACCGATTGGAAAAGGCATTTCTGTGATGGCTTTAGCCGCCACAAATAATCAACTCTATGCCGTTACTTTTGATCATAAACTTTGGCTGGTTAATTTCACTCCTGACGGGATAAAATGGCAAGAAATCGGTCATGGGAATAACGTTGTGGCAATGGCGGGAATGGATGGAAAATTATACGCTGCGACTTCTGATAATAAACTTTGGTATCGAACTGTAGATTAAGTTTATAAAAAAGAGTAGGGTTTGTCAAATGATCACCGTTTTTTCTTCTATGAAATCAACGAGTTTGACGTACCCTACCTATCCTACAGGTCATTTGGAGTTATTGAACGTCAGAGGCTTCTAACTCTTCTGCTTGATGGGTTTCCATTAAGTTAACCTTGACAACCCGATTGACAACTTCAGGAACTTTCGGTAAAGTCAGGGTTAAAATCCCGTTGGTATAATCGGCTTTAACTTCGGTATTGATAATCGCTTCTGGTAAAGCAATGACCCGACGAAATTCACCCACTGGGAATTCACTGAAGAGACATTTTTCTCCTTCACTCAGTTGGGGATTTGCTGTTTTTCCCGAGAAGACAATGGCTTTCTTTGTCACTTGAATATCGAGGGTTTCACTATCTAAACCCGGAATGATCGCCCGTAAAATCAAGTGATCAGACTTTTCTTGTAACTCAACTGCGGGAGTCCAATGGGTCTCTGTTGTGGCTGTGGTAATTTCTGTAAAGAGATGATCAAATTGCTGTTGCATTTTTTCGACTTCAGCGAAGAGGTTGTAACGAGTAACTAACATCATATTGTTTTCTCCAAGTCAGTTTTGTTTTTCTTGCTTACAGTTTTAATCATGCAGGGAAAATCAGCCATCTTAAAGAGTAGAGAACCCCACCTTAAAGGCGAGGTTTCCACACTGATTCTGAAGGTTTAATTTTAGGGAGGAAAACCGAACTTAAGGGGAGGAAAACCGAAAAATTAGCTAGAAGACTGAGGAACTCCTGAACCATTTTTCGCCAGGAATTTTGTGTTTTGAACTTTCCGTAAAGCTTGAATTGTAGAAATAGTGTGTTCGGCGACTTGATCAATGTCTTCGGGTGTATTAAACCGACCGATACCAAAGCGAATAGAAGCATAAGCTAACGCATCGGAACGTCCTAAAGCCGCTAAAACATGAGAAGGTTCTATTTTGGCGGAAGTACAAGCGGAACCGGAGGAAACCGCCATTACAGGTTGTAGTCCTAAAAGTAATGCTTGACCATCGACTCCTGCGACACTCACATTCAAATTTCCAGGTAAACGTTGGCTGGGGTGTCCGTTGAGATAAATATCCCCAAGCGTTGCTAATTTTTCCCAAAGTTGTTGTCGTAATTTTATTAAACGTTGGGTTTCTGAGGTGATTTCTGTTAACGCAAGTTCAACCGCTTTGGCAAAACCAACAATTTGAGGGGTGTATAATGTACCCGATCGCATTCCTCGTTCATGTCCGCCTCCATGCAGTTGAGGGGCGAGTTTAACTCTGGGGTTGCGACGACGAACATAGAGGGCGCCGATGCCTTTTGGGCCGTAAATTTTATGGGCCGTTAATGACATTAAATCAATCTTCATTTCCTCAACATCTAGAGGAATTTTACCCAAAGCTTGTGCGGCGTCGGTATGAAAGAAAATATTGCGATCGCGACACATCGCCCCAATTTCAGCTAAGGGTTGTAAGACGCCAATTTCGTTATTCGCCGCCATCATTGAGAGGAGGATGGTATCAGGACGAAAGGCTTTTTCAACTAAGTTGAGGTCAATTAAACCATCCGTTTGAACGGGAAGTAAAGTTAATTCAAAGCCAAGTTTTTCTAAATAGTGTAACGGATCAAGAACAGCGTTATGTTCGCTAACAACAGTAATCAGATGACGACCTTTGCTAAAATAGGTTTCAGCGATGCCTTTGATGGCTAAATTATCCGATTCTGTTGCACCGCTTGTAAAGATAATTTCTTCGGGTGTCGCGTTAATAGCATTTGCTAAGATTTCTCGGGCTTGTTTAACTGCGGCTTCGGCTTCCCAACCGTAAAGATGATTAACACTGGCCGGATTGCCAAACTGTTCGGTAAAATAGGGAATCATCGCTTCTAACACCCGTTTATCTAGGGGTGTTGTTGCGTTGTTATCGAGATAGATTGGACGTTGAGACATGATAATTTTTTGATAAAAATACGAGTTTTTAATGGAGAGTAAAATTACTATTTTTAGGGTGACTTTACCGAGTTAATTAGACGGAGAAATTATGCCTTTTTTTTCCTTGAAGTTCAAGATTTAATTTCTTTTGAGAGGGAATAATTGTAAATTCTGATAAAACTCAATGTCTATTATATAATAGATAGACGTTAGTTTTTGACGACCACACTTCCATGACCGAATCAACAAACGCTCGTGACCTTTTTAAAGCGGCTTACGAACACCGCTACACCTGGGACTCCAATTTCCCCGGTTATAGTGCTGACATTGAACTCAANTCCGAAAATTATATAATAGATAGACGTTAGTTTTTGACGACCACACTTCCATGACCGAATCAACAAACGCTCGTGACCTTTTTAAAGCGGCTTACGAACACCGCTACACCTGGGACTCCAATTTCCCCGGTTATAGTGCTGACATTGAACTCAAGCAGGGATCGGAGGTTTACAATGGTCAGATTCGTATCAATCCTGACATGAGTGCAGAAATAACGGGGATTGAAGATGAAGAGGTGAAACAAAGCGTTTACACTCAATTACGCGATATTATCACACACCGCAAACGCACTTCCTTTGAAGACTCTCACGGCAAAAATAGCTTTAGTTTTGGCGAAAAAGACGAGACGGGCGCTGTAGAGATTTTAGTTCAAGGGGACTCGATGGGTTCCAACTACAAAGTCCGAGGCGATCAAATTTGTTTGGTCAGTCGGGTAATGGGGCGGATGGCGTTTGTCATCAATACCCACGAAAGCCTTGATACCGGGGAAGGTTATGCTGCGAGTCACTACGATGCGGTTTTCCGCAATCCCCAAACCAATGAAATCATGCGAGAATTGGAATTTGAGGATAAGTTTGAAAAAATTGGCGATTACTATGTGATGACTCGTCAAGTGGTTCATTCCAAGGAAAATGGAACAGTAACAACAACCGAGTTCAACTATTCCAATATCAAACTGTTAGAACCTGCAACAGTCAGCTAAATTTTGAAGTCTTAATGTTTCTTTTGTGATGTTACGATTAAGATGAGTTTAGGTTGATCGTTTTGAAGTTCTGAAATAAAATCAATAGGTAAGCCATGACAACTCTAGCTTTAACCCCAGAAAATGTTGAAACCGTTCTAGATGAACTTCGCCCCTATCTCATGGCCGATGGCGGTAACGTTGAGATCGTCGAACTCGATGGCCCGATTGTGCGATTACGTCTGCAAGGGGCTTGTGGGTCTTGCCCTAGTTCAACGATGACGTTAAAAATGGGAATTGAGCGTCGTTTACGGGAAAAAATTCCCGAAATTTCTGAAGTTGTATCGGTTGCATAATTCAATTGCATCGTTCAATTGTCTAAACATTAGGGATTAGGGAAAAAGAAAACTCAAAAAGGCGATCGCTGCTAAATCTCCTTTAGATTTTCCTCACTCTAATCCCTTTTTAATTTACAAGTATTACTGAGTCAAGGGTGCAGGATGAATTACTTTATTTCTCAATCAAACTCTTTTTCATCTCAATCTACTGCCGGATAAAATCATGTTTTTTCACTCCGTAAAACTCTCATTTACTCCGGGTTTAATGATAGGGATTTCGGGTTTTGTTCTCGCTACNTCAAGGGTGCAGGATGAATTACTTTATTTCTCAATCAAACTCTTTTTCATCTCAATCTACTGCCGGATAAAATCATGTTTTTTCACTCCGTAAAACTCTCATTTACTCCGGGTTTAATGATAGGGATTTCGGGTTTTGTTCTCGCTACCTCTCCATCAACAGCCCTAGCACAAATAGTCCCCGATAACACACTCGGTTCAGAAAACTCGGTAGTTACTCCTAATGTTAACATACGCGGAATTAATAGCGATCGCATAGACGGGGGAGCGGTTCGGGGGTCTAACTTATTTCATAGTTTTCAAGAATTTAATATTAGAGAGGGACGGGGGGCTTATTTTTCTAATCCCGATAATATTATTAATATACTAACTCGCGTTACCGGGGGGAATATCTCAGAAATCCTCGGAACGTTAGGGGTTTTAGGGAATGCTAACCTATTTTTAATTAATCCTGCGGGGATAGTTTTTGGACCCAATGCCAGATTAGATGTAGGCGGTTCATTTTTTGCCACAACAGCCGATGGAATCTTATTTGAAAATGGCTTTGAATTTGCAGCATCTAACCCCCAAGCACCGCCATTATTAACGATAAATATGCCGTTGGGTTTGAATATTAGGGAAAATCCTGGGGCTATTGTTAATCAAACGTTACCACAACTCGTTCGGTTGGATGAAAGTCCGTTAAGAAATGATGCAGGATTTCTGATTCCGCAAGGCTTAAACGTTCCCAGAAATCAAACCTTAGCATTAATAGGCGGAGATGTAATATTTGATGGAGGCGTTGCCATTTCTCCAGGGAGTCGAATTCAATTAGGAGGATTATCAGAACCGGGAATTGTACAAATTAATCCTGATAATAGTTTCACCTTTCCCGATAATATTCAACGGGGAAATGTAGCGTTAACCAATGAATCACAAATAAACGTTCGTGCGGATGGAGGCGGAGACGTTAATATTAATGCAAGAAATGTTGAGATATCGGGTGGTAGTGTTATTCGAGCGGGAATAGATAATGGATTGGGTTCTATTGAAGCGGAAGGTGGGGATGTTAATATCTCCAGGTTGACCGATTCCATCAATGTTAATACTGTTTCCAATTGAACTGCCTGCACCTGTTATCAAAACATTATCCTGAACATTANTGATAATAGTTTCACCTTTCCCGATAATATTCAACGGGGAAATGTAGCGTTAACCAATGAATCACAAATAAACGTTCGTGCGGATGGAGGCGGAGACGTTAATATTAATGCAAGAAATGTTGAGATATCGGGTGGTAGTGTTATTCGAGCGGGAATAGATAATGGATTGGGTTCTATTGAAGCGGAAGGTGGGGATGTTAATATTAATGTTCAGGATAATGTTTTGATAACAGGTGCAGGCAGTTCAATTGGAAACAGTATTAACATTGATGGAATCGGTCAACCTGGAGATATTAACATCACAGCTAATTCACTCTCAATGAATAATGGAGCATTTCTCAGTACAGTCCTTTTTGGAGAAGGAAATGCAGGCAACATTAATATAGTCACAAACTCATTAGTAATGAGTAATCAAGCTCGACTTGGTGCTTTGACTTTTGGACAAGGAAATGCAGGTGTAGTATCAATTTTAGCTAGGGATTCTGTTGAGTTATCGGATGGTAATATTTTGAGTAGTGTCGAAGAAGGTGCAGTTGGAAATGGGGGAACAATTGAAATTAATACGGGTAATTTATTGATATCTGAAGGTTCACCAGTTATTACTAGCACTTCCGGGGAAGGAAATGCAGGTAATATAACTGTAAAAGCTGATAATATCGAACTCACAGGAACTTCTGCTGATGGTGAGTTGATTAGTGGTTTTTTTGNATGGTAATATTTTGAGTAGTGTCGAAGAAGGTGCAGTTGGAAATGGGGGAACAATTGAAATTAATACGGGTAATTTATTGATATCTGAAGGTTCACCAGTTATTACTAGCACTTCCGGGGAAGGAAATGCAGGTAATATAACTGTAAAAGCTGATAATATCGAACTCACAGGAACTTCTGCTGATGGTGAGTTGATTAGTGGTTTTTTTGCGGATGTCGATGATACAGGTATTGGTAATGGAGGAAATATTTACATAGAAACTGGACAATTTCGATTAACAGAAGGAGCAAGAATTCAATCCAGTACCTTTGGACAAGGAAATGCTGGTTTAATTTCAATTTTAGCGACAGATTCTGTTGAATTATTAAGTAGTTTTATTTTTAGTGATGTTGAACAAGGTGCAAGGGGTGATGGAGGAATAGTTGAAATTAATACAGGGAATTTATTGCTGTCAGAAGGAGCGCAAATTTTTACTAGAACTTCCGGGGAAGGAAATGCAGGCAGTATCATTGTAAAAGCTGCATCCGTCGCGCTTACCGGAACAACAGCAGATGGTGAATTTCCGAGTGGTTTTTTTGCTGATGTTAATGGAACAGGGATGGGTAATGGAGGAAATATTTACATAGAAACTGGACAATTACGATTAACAGAAGGAGGACGAATTCAAAGCAGTACCTTTGGACAAGGAAATGCTGGTTTAATTTCAATTTTTGCAACCGATTCGGTGGAGTTAGCAGATAGTGGTATTTTCAGTGATGTTGGAGAAAACGCTGTTGGAGATGGGGGAAATATTGAAATTTCAACCTCATCACTTAATGCAATAAATGGACAGATTAGTTTGACTGCATCAGGTAACGGAAACGCAGGAAATATTCAGATTGAAGCACAGCAAATTGATCTTTCCGATTCTATTGTAGCAGGTGAAACTTCAGCAACAGGTAATGTCGGAAATCTTACCATTAATACCGGAACTTTAGTTGTTCAGGATGGTGCTGATATTCGGCTTGCTGTCAATGAAGAATCAACAGGCTCAATGGGAAATATAACCGTTAATGCTTCCGAGTTTGTAGAAGTAACGGGAACAATAACTGGGGTTATTAGTCGAATTAATACTCGAACAAATGGTAGTGGTAATGCAGGTAGCGTTATAATCAATACTCCGAGATTAGCTGTTCGAGGGGCAGGAAGCATCTTTGCGAATAGCTTCAACACAGGACAAGCTGGAGATGTTTTTATCACAACGAATCAACTAACAATTCGAGATGGAGGATTCATCCAAACTTCTGTTTCAGGAAAGGGGGGTTCAGGTTCTCTGCAAATTAAAGCAAACGAAGTAGAGATAGCAGGGGAGTTAAATTTGGGTGAATTCAACTCAAGAAGCGGTTTAAGTGTTTTTACAACTGGTGAAGGAACCGCAGGAACTCTCAATTTAGAAACCGGACGATTAACTGTTCGAGATGGAGGCGAAATATCAGTAAGAAGTGTAAACGGCAGTAGCGCTGGCTCTATCAATATTCAAGCTTCTGTTGTTGAGTTAATCGGGGGGGGAATATCTCCCAGTCTAATTTCTGTAGCAACAAATAATTTACCAGACGAAACATCTACTAATGTAGAATTTAGCGGTAGTAGCGTGGGAAGTATCACACTCGAAGCAGACCAATTAAGAATACTCAACGGAGCGCTGATATTAACTTTTTCAGGGGATGTAGGCAGTTCGGGTTCAATTGATATTCGTGCCAATACTATCGAAATTAGCGGTAGAGGAACTCAAGCGATTATTACTTCATTGACAGGAGAACCATCCACACTGGGTAGTCGAATTGTCGCTCAAGCTGGTAACGGGGGCAACACCGGAAATATTTCAATTACCGCGCAGAGATTAGTCGGACAAGATGGAGCAGTAATTCGTACTAATAGTTCGGGAACGGGTTCTTCTGGTTCAATTAGTATACAAGCTCAAGAGGTGTTATTTGATAACCAAGTTTTTGTTTCTAGTGGAACGGCAGGTGCGGGTAATGGAGGAAATATTACCATTGAAACGGAACAACTTACAATGCAAAATAATTCCACAATTTTTTCAGGAATTTCGTTACCAGATGAATCCGAAACCCCTGCTCTTGAAATTCCCCCTAATCGCCGAGGAGGAACAGTCTTCATTAAAGCCTCAGAATCACTTGCTCTTGATGGGGAAGGAACATCAATTATCGTTGGAGTTAATGAAGAAGGAGCTATAGGTAATGGTGGAAATATCATTATTGAAACCGGACGTTTAACCTTGAGCAATCGAGCTTTCTTGTCTACATCAACTTCAGGAATTGGAGATGCGGGTTCGGTGAATGTACAGGCTGAAAATATTCAACTAACAGATAGGTCTTTTATCCTTGCGGAGGTTTCTGAAACGGGGGTGGGTAATGGGGGAACGGTAACGATTGATGCTGAACAATTAACAGTTAGAAATCAATCTGCTATTCTAGTAAATGGTGACGGTGTTGGGAATCCCGGAAATGTGGAAGTGAATGCTGCTAAAGTTCGCTTAGAACAAGCAGGTATAGTTGCAGATTCAGTTACAGGCGAAGGCGGAAATATTACTATCAATTCACCCGATATTAGCGTGCGGCGTCAAAGCGCAATTTCTGCCGCAGGAAGTCAAAGCGGTCAAACGTTTGANCCCGATATTAGCGTGCGGCGTCAAAGCGCAATTTCTGCCGCAGGAAGTCAAAGCGGTCAAACGTTTGATGGAAATATTGATATTAATTCTAATTTTTTAGTGTTGTTAGAAAATAGCCAAATTGTTACCAGTGCGTTTGATCCAACGGGAGGGAGTAATATTAATATTCGTCCTTTGGGTAATTCAGAACTAGCGATTTTACAATCTCAAAATAGTATTATTAATGCAGCAGGAGAACTTTCTATTGATGATACGCTTAATTTTGACCCGCCAGAATCAACTCAAGTCCAAGTCGTTGATCCGGCTGCATTAATCGCTCAAGACCCCTGCAAACAAAGAGGAGACAGNAATCAACTCAAGTCCAAGTCGTTGATCCGGCTGCATTAATCGCTCAAGACCCCTGCAAACAAAGAGGAGACAGTCAATTTATTATCACTGGACGAGGCGGTATTGCATTCAACCCCACTCAAGATTTATTTGCAGTTCCCGAGTTAGAATTGTCTCTGATTGAACCTGTTACTCCTTCAGTTAATCGTTCCTCCCAACGTCGTTCACAACAAACAAAAAAACGAGATAATCATCCAATTGATTCTAGAACTATTGTTCCGGCGAGGGGTTGGATAAGAGATGAGAAAGGAGACGTTATTTTAGTGAGTTATGACCCAACAAAAACGGGAGTTCAGCGTCAGCAACCCAACCCAAACTTCTGTCAACCCTGAAGTTGAGGAGTTAATAAAAGTGCGATTTAATCCAACTTTCACATCTGCATAATACCGTTTCTGTTTAACAGTGCAACTAACTCCCGCCACCCTTTTTAAGGGGGGATAAAGGGGGGATACATCTTTTTCTGGGGGCTAGGGAGGGATCAATAAAATGCAACTTCATACAGAATCTGCATAAGCGAGACTCACTCAGAGATAGGTAAGCTTGTTTGATACTTTTAGGAGATTTTGTCATGGCAGAAATTTTAGGGACTGTCGGTAACGATGAATTATTTGGGGAACAAGGTAGCGACTCTCTATTCGGTTTAGAGGGTGATGACACAATTCTCGGTTTAGGGGGAGATGACTTTATTTTTGGAAATCAAGGTGCTGATATCCTTGATGGAAATGAGGGAAATGATATTATTTTCGGAGGTCAAGGAGATGATTTCATTGGTGATATTGGAGGGGGAGATGACCAATTTTTCGGCAACTTAGGCAATGATCTTGTCAACGGAGGAGAGAGCAACGATCAACTATTTGGAGGTCAAGGAGATGATTTTGTAGTGGGTGGTGCTGGAAATGATTTAGTCTCAGGGGATAAAGGCAGTGACATTTTGATTGGAGTTGACTTTCAAAATATTATAAATCCAGGGTTTGGTGAAATTGATACTTTAGTTGGGGGTGAAGGGCGTGATATCTTTACCTTGGGGTTTAATTCTCCTTCTTACTACGTTGGTTCAGGAGAGAGTGATTTGGCTTTGATTACCAATTTTGACCTAGCAGAAGACGCAATTTTTGTGAGTGAAACTGATAATATAACCATCAGTGATATTGATCTAGGTGAGTTGGGATCAGGAGCAGGTATTTTTAGTCAAAATGCTGATTTGATTGGCTTAGTTCAGGGTGTAGCCGCGAGTCAAATTAACTTCGAGATTAACATTATTCCCGGATAGTGAAAACTGAGGAACAGTTTCAACAATAGAACATTTTCTGAGTCCGAAAAGAAACTGGCTTTTTGTAAAACGCTCAAGTATTAATTCCTCAAAAAAACAACCCCACCTGTGAAGGCGGGGCGTTTATTCTAACTTTTAACTAAGCAACTAACTCAATAATTCCAGAGGAATTAGTCGAGGTTAGGCATAGCAAGTACGGGTTCAGTTTCACGATCAATTCCTTTCTCGAAACCAGCAGCAGCAGCACGAGCGCGGCCAGCGTGCCACAGGTGTCCGATCAGGNCAAGTATTAATTCCTCAAAAAAACAACCCCACCTGTGAAGGCGGGGCGTTTATTCTAACTTTTAACTAAGCAACTAACTCAATAATTCCAGAGGAATTAGTCGAGGTTAGGCATAGCAAGTACGGGTTCAGTTTCACGATCAATTCCTTTCTCGAAACCAGCAGCAGCAGCACGAGCGCGGCCAGCGTGCCACAGGTGTCCGATCAGGAAGAAGAAACCAACAATGAAGTGGAAGCCTGCTAACCACGCACGGGGGTTAACGTAGTTGAAACCTTGAGCTTCTGTGATGATACCGCCTACCGAGTTGATAGAACCGTTAGGAGCATGAGTCATGTACTCAGAAGCACGGCGAATTTGCCAAGGTTGGATGTCGTTCTTGAGCTTGTTGAGGTCAAGACCGTTCGGCCCACGTAGAGGCTCTAACCAAGGGCCTCGGAAATCCCAGAAGCGCATGGTTTCACCACCGAAGATGATTTCACCTGTCGGAGAACGCATCAGGTATTTACCCAGACCAGTCGGGCCTTGAGCAGAACCAATGTTCGCACCGAGTTTTTGGTCACGAACTAAGAATACAAAAGACTGAGCTTGAGAAGATTCAGCGTTTGTGGGGCCATAGAACTCACTGGGATAAGCAGTGTTGTTGAACCACACATAAGAAGCCGCGATCAAGCCCATCAGGGACAGAGCGCCTAAGCTGTAGGACAGGTAAGCTTCTCCAGACCAGATGAAGGCACGACGCGCCCAACCAAAAGGCTTGGTCAAAATGTGCCAGATACCACCAGCAATACAAATTAAACCAATCCAGATGTGACCACCGATGATGTCTTCCATGTTGTCAACACCGATGATCCAACCTTCACCCCCAAAGGGAGCTTTGGTGAGATAACCAAAAATCACAGCCGGGTTCAACGTGGGGTTGTTGATGATGCGGACATCTCCACCACCAGGCGCCCAAGTGTCATAGACACCGCCAAAGAACATAGCTTTGAACACCAGCAACAAGGCACCACAACCCAACAGGATTAAGTGATAGCCAATGATGTTGGTCATTTGGTTCTTATCTTTCCAGTCGTAACCGAAGAAAGAAGAATATTCTTCTAAGGTTTCCGGGCCACGAACGGCGTGATAAATACCGCCTAAGCCGAGAACCGCAGAGGAAATCAGGTGCAGAACACCGACAACGAAGAACGGAAAAGTATCAATGACTTCTCCACCCGCACCAACACCCCAACCGAGGGTGGCAACGTGAGGAATCAAAATCAAGCCTTGTTCGTACATCGGCTTTTCGGGGACAAAGTGTGCAACCTCAAACAAGGTCATTGCACCAGCCCAGAACACAATCAATCCAGCGTGAGCGACGTGAGCGCCCAGCAGCTTACCAGACAAGTTAATTAAGCGGGCGTTACCTGCCCACCACGCGAACCCAGTAGATTCTAGGTCGCGTCCTCCAACGTATGAATTAGAGAGCGTTACCACGCGGTAATACCTCCTCAGGGAATATAAAGGTTTCGTGAGGTTGATCGACGGGAGCCATCCAAGCGCGGATACCTTCGTTCAACAAAATGTTCTTGGTATAGAATGTTTCAAATT
>NZ_LATL02000103.1 GCF_000972705.2 Limnoraphis robusta CS-951
GATAAGTGGGACTTTTGTTGAAAAATACCCGGTTTCTTTGTTCCCCCGTCTAATTTCTCTGCTACTGAAAACTCAACTCTAACACATTTTAAATTAATTTCAATTTTTCCAAATCTAAGTTCAATTGAAGCAACCCTCAGACCAACTTATTTATAGTTTATCTGTTTAATCCGGCTTAACCGCCAATATTCAGAGGATAGAGGCAGATTTTGCAGAGCAATCATCGGTTAAGTATTGAGGCGATGGGGGTGTGTTTAGAAGGATTTTGTGCAATCTCAAGCCAAACCGTTTGAAATGTATATTTTTCTACTCAAACATCGTCTTGTCACAACAATTTCACAGGAATTTGATAATCTTTGGTCTTTAGGTAAGCCGATCTAAATTTACTCAAGCTTTACAAAAAAAGTTGGAATTTTTAAATTACTATCTTGTTTTTAGGTGGTTGAGCAGACTAAGCTAAAAATAACCAATCCATGAAGACCATCCATTAATTTAGGAAGATCAGCAAAGCATCAGCTAGACGTTTGTCCTAGCTATAGAGATTTTTTGTGAGTCAAAGTGCATCTATACAGATAGGTAGACCCGTTAAAAGTTCAATAAATTAACACTTCGGAAAGCTTGAGAATTCCTTGAAAAATGAGAGTTTCAACTCTCTTCAACAACAACCGGGCTAACCTAAAATCAAAAAATTTAGCCGAACACCGAAAAACTGTCAGGGCTTTTCAGAAATAAAAATAAGGTAGTATTAACATCAGTCATGCTTAAAAAATTCCAGCAGCGTTTAAATCTAGTTTTGGGTTCAATCTCCGTTTTCGCTACGTTAACCCTCACGGCTTCACCCAGTCTTGCATACACTTTTGCTCGTTCAGCTATCCAGGGTTATTTAGATTGGTTTAGTCACGATCCTTTAAGCACTGAAACCTTAACCGATGCGGAGATTTTTACTTTCGCAACTAACGGTTCAGTTGACGCATCGGCAGCAACGAACGCGATCTTCAATATAGAAATTCCTCCTACTTCTGCACGCAACTTTTCTGTGGCAGAAGCCTCTGGATTCGGACAAGAATATATCGGTATTGCCAACAGCCAAGCTGCTGTTATTGGGCTTAACTTTTTTATTGAAGCCGGTTCAACATTCTCTTTTGATTTTGGATCACGGTTTCAACTGGAAACCGCTAGTGACAGTCCAGTCGGTAAAACCGCCATTGCTGAGGGTAATATGTTCGTCTTCCTCTTTGAGGATTCTACCGAACAGATGATTGATTTCTTCACGATTTCTGGACGGATAGAAACTGCGGGTAACGATGACTTTTTTGAGATTAACAGCAGCGATAACTTTACCTCTTCAACGGCGTTTACTTCCGACGCCGACTATGGGCATAATCTCAAGTTGATGGGTGGGCTTTATTTCGGTGAATTTTCTCGATACTTTAGTGAAGATACCTCTTTAACTTTAGTCGAAATCCAAACTAACTATGCTATGGTCAAAGCACCTGAACCTTCGAGTTTTGTGGCTTTCTTTATCTTTGGTGTCACAGGGGTTGCTTTGAAAAAGCGCAAACAATCCTAACTTACTCTGATATCAAGCGAGGCGGGTTTATACAGTGAACAGTAAACAGTAAAAAAACTGCTCACTGAAAAAACGGGTGACGGGTAGAGGCAATTCATAANAAAAAGCCGCCCCTACAAAAATGATATTTCTTGAACGGACAAAATCTAAAATCTCAAACGTCAAGGGGATAATCACATCTCCTTTTTTTATACTTCAAAGTATTTTTCTACTCCTCCGTACAGCGATCGCTACTTGAAGAAGAATACATCCGTCAGAATACATCCGTCAGAATCAATCAGTGGGGGATTGGGACCCGCCACTGATTGTAGACCCCTAAATAGAAGATTTAGCGGGGGTCTTCAACCCAATTATTCATCTGCCACTCGCACAGAATTCAATTCTGAATTCTGGCTCCTGACTCCTGAATTCTGTTTGATAATAACAGTGGCGAAGAAAGCGGAAATGGGGATAAGTGGGACTTTTGTTGAAAAATACCCGGTTTCTTTGTTCCCCCGTCTAATTTCTCTGCTACTGAAAACTCAACTCTAACACATTTNGATAAGTGGGACTTTTGTTGAAAAATACCCGGTTTCTTTGTTCCCCCGTCTAATTTCTCTGCTACTGAAAACTCAACTCTAACACATTTAAAATTAATTTCAATTTTTCAAAATCTAAGTTCAATTGAAGCAACCCTCAGACCAACTTATTTATAGTTGATCTGTTTGATCCGGCTTAACCGCCTATATTCAGAGGATAGAGGCAGATTTTGCAGAGCAATCATCGGTTAAAGATTGAGGCGATAGGGGTGCGTTTAGAAGGATTTTATGCAATCTCAAACCCAACCGTTTGAAATGTATATTTTTCGACTAAAACATCATATTGTCACAACAATTTCACAGGAATTTGATAATCTTTGGTCTTTAGGTAAGCCGATCTAAATTTACTCAACCTTTACAAAAAAAGTTGGGATTTTTAAATTACTATCTTGTTTTTAGGTGGTTGAGCAGACTAAGCTAAAAATAACCAATCCATGAAGATCATCCATTAATTTAGGAAGATCAGCAAAGCATCAGCTAGACGTTTGTCCTAGCTATAGAGATTTTTTGTGAGTCCAAGTGCATCTATACAGATAGGTAGACCCGTTAAAAGTCCAAGAAATTAACACTTCGGAAAGCTTGAGAATTCCTTTGAAAATGAGAGTTTCAACTCTCTTCAACAACAACCGGGCTAACCAAAAATCAAAAAATTTAGCCGATCACCGAAAAACTGTCAGGGCTTTTCAGAAATAAAAATAAAGTAGTATTAACATCAGTCATGCTTAAAAAATTCCAGCAGCGTTTAAATCTTGTTTTGGGTTCAATTCCCGTTTTGGCCACGTTGACCGTCACTTCTTCACCCAGCATAGCAGCGACTTTTGCTTCTTCCTCTGCTAACGCTTTTCTACACAGCTTTAGTCACGCTCCTTCCAGTGTTGGCACTTTAACAGATGGTGAAGTTTTTACTCTCAGTACCGATGGTTCGGTGTATGCGAGCGCAGATTCTAACGCTTTCTTCGCCCAAATACATCCCTTTGCATTCAACTCTTCTTTTGCCTTAGCAGAAGGAGATGGACAAAAATATGTAGGGATTGCAGAAAGTGAAGCTGCTGTTATTGGTCGTCAATTTTACATTGAAGCAGGTTCAACATTTTCTTTTGATTTTCTGTCATCCTTGGAACTGGAAACCTCTATTGAAAAACCTCCCGGTGAAGCTGCAATTGCTCAGGGTAATATTTCATTCTTCCTCTTTGACGATTCAACCCAGAAACCCATTGATTTCTTAACCATTTCTGGACGGTTAGAAACTGCGGGTAATGATGACTTCTTTGAAGTTCAAGCCAGTGATGGCTTTAATTTTTTATTAGATTATTCCGAACAAGAATTTGGGGGAAATCAAGAATTCATTACTGCGGAATATTTGGGTGAATTTTCTCGGTACTTTAGCGAAGACACTTCTTTAACGTTAGTTGAAGTGAAAACCAATGCTGTTTTAGTCAAAGCACCCGAACCGTCTAGCTTTGTCGCTTTCTTTATCTTTGGTGTTACAGGTGTTGCTTTGCGAAAGCGCAAACAATTCTAACTGAGCGATCGCCATAACTGCATATTGGAAAAACCCGGTTTCTTTGATAAACCGGGTTTTTAATTGCGATTTTTAATCCCTAAAATCATAATATTTCTTGAAAGCGGGGCGGGTTTAAACAGTGAACAGTGAACAGTGAACAGTGACCAGTCAACAGTCAACAGTGATAACTGATAACTAATAACTAATAACTGTAAACTGTAAACTGTAAAAACTGGTCACTGCATAACTGTAAACTGTAAACTGTAAAAACTGGTCACTGCATAACTGTAAACTGTAAACTGTAAAAGCTGGTCACTGTATAACTGTAAACTGTAAACTGTAATCAACCCGCCCCTACAACAATATTTGTCTAAGAATTTGTACAGCGATCGCATTCACCTTTAATAATCACTTCATAATTTTCAACGCGAATCCCTTCTGGAAGTCGATCTAAGGGTAAATTACTAAAAGTTTCCCAGTCAATATCTTGAATAACGCCACAAGTTTGACAGCAGAAATGATGATGGGCTTCGACTTTCGCATCATAACGAGTCACCCCTTCTTCTAACAAAACTTCCCGCACTAACCCCACCTCTCGCAACACCGATAACGCACTATAAACCGTTGCTTTAGAAGAAATCGGCAAATCGCGGTTAACATCAACCAGAATTTCCTCAACAGTCGGATGATCAAAACGAGACAACAGGTTGGCGTAAACCGCAAAGCGTTGAGGGGTGATCCTCAGTCCCCTTGCTCGCATTCGCTCTTCTATTTCTTTACTGGCATTGCTAACCATGATGCTTTATTTATATGGCTTTCCTTAGCTAGATTATATCACATCTAAGGAAAGACGGTACATTATCTTTGTTTTAGTTTTTTACTTGACATTTTATTAAATCAGAATTATTCTGAGATAGTAAGGAATCAATCAAACCTTTACATCCTCAGAGGAGAACACTATGGATCTGTCAAACTCCAACACCGCGAAAAACCTAGAAGCCGCATTTGCNATTCTGAGATAGTAAGGAATCAATCAAACCTTTACATCCTCAGAGGAGAACACTATGGATCTGTCAAACTCCAACACCGCGAAAAACCTAGAAGCCGCATTTGCAGGCGAGTCTATGGCAAACCGCAAATACTTATTTTTTGCAGAAGTAGCGCGTCAATTGGGAATGAGCGATGTCGCCAAACTGTTTCGGGAAACCGCCAACCAAGAAACCGAACACGCCTTTGCCCATTTCCGCCTCATTCACCCAGAGTTAGTCGTCAAAGATGCTTCTAGCCTGAGTGAAGACGAGAAAAAAGCGATCATCTCCCGGTGTTTGGAGTTAGCCATTGAGGGCGAAACCTACGAATACACCACCATGTATCCCGAATTCACAACCCAAGCCCGTCAAGATCGCGATGACAAAGCCGTTGCAGAGTTTGAAGAACAAATCGCCGAATCCCGTGAACACGCCGGAATTTTCCGCAAAGCCGCCCAAAACTTCGGCTTCCTCACCTCAATTGAAAACCATCACGCCAACCAATACACCGAAGCGTTAAAGGCTTTAGATGGCGTAGAACCCGCAGCAAAAAGTGCCAGTAGCGGCAAATGGATTTGTAAGCAATGTTCAATGATTTACGATCCAACCGAAGGCGATCCAGATTCTGGAATTGCAGCCGGAACCGCCTTTGAAGACATTCCCGAAGATTGGTATTGTCCCATTTGTGGGGCGAGTAAAAAATCTTTTGTTCCCTACGAGCAAGCGATCGCTGCATAATAACAGTGGCGAAAAAAATGGTAATGGGGATAAGCGGGACTTTTTTAGAAAAATACCCAGTTTCTTTGTCCCCCTAACCCCTTTCCCAACTCTGGAAAACTCAACTCGAACACATTTAACAGGAGAAAACCTCTATGCTAGAAAATCGTGAAGGCCAACGAGTTCCCGATGTCACATTCAGAACCCGCCAGAATAATGAATGGGTTGATATTTCTTCTAATGAATTGTTTGCTGGTAAAACAGTAATTGTGTTTTCCCTTCCGGGTGCCTTTACTCCAACCTGTTCTTCGACTCACCTCCCCGGTTATAATGAATTGGCTCCCGCGTTTAAAGCCAATGGCGTTGATGATATTGTTTGTCTTTCTGTTAATGATGCCTTTGTCATGAATGAATGGGCAAAAAGTCAAAAGGCTGAAAATGTTAAACTCATTCCTGATGGAAATGGCGAATTTAGTGAAAAAATCGGAATGTTAGTCGATAAAGCCGATTTAGGTTTTGGCAAGCGCTCCTGGCGTTATTCAATGCTGGTAAAAGACGGTGTTATCGATAAAATGTTCATCGAACCGGAAGTTCCCGGCGATCCTTTTGAGGTATCGGATGCCGAAACAATGCTCAACTATATTAACCCCAGCGCCACTAAACCGAAATCCATTACAATGTTTAGTAAAGTGGGTTGTCCCTACTGTATCAAAGCTAAATCAATGCTGAAAGAACGGGGTTGGGAGTTTGAAGAAATTCTCCTCGGTGAAGATATTTCAACTCGTTCGATCAAAGCGGCTACAGGCGCAACTTCAACACCGCAAGTTTTTATAGATGGAAAATTAATTGGCGGTTCTGATGCTTTAGAAGAATATCTGAAATCTAATTAATCGATTTTATNGTCCCTACTGTATCAAAGCTAAATCAATGCTGAAAGAACGGGGTTGGGAGTTTGAAGAAATTCTCCTCGGTGAAGATATTTCAACTCGTTCGATCAAAGCGGCTACAGGCGCAACTTCAACACCGCAAGTTTTTATAGATGGAAAATTAATTGGCGGTTCTGATGCTTTAGAAGAATATCTGAAATCTAATTAATCGATTTTATCCCGGATAAGAGCCTTGGGAATGTCACTTAAAAAAGGGACTGTGATGATTTTTAAATTGAGAATATTCTAGAGATATCCTTCTCAGGGTGTTCACTCAAAGAAGAAATCACTCAAACAAATCCTTGATCTGTTTGTTTGGTATCTTTTCTCAAACTTAGTAGTCAGATCAGTCACGTTTTCATAGCTCTCTGTTTTAGAATAGAGAAATTCATTGATTTGAGTTTCTCTATTTTTATCGGGATATGGGATTTAAAAAAACCCGGTTTTTTCTTATATGGGATTTAAAAATCTGTCTCCCCTCGCGGTCAAGAGGGTTGACAAAGGGGGGCGAATGCTGGTAAATTATGAATAGTATTTTTTATAATCGGATCTAAGCAAAAATATTTTTTTCACAACCATCCCATTATAAGATAATCATACCCGTAGCCGAGCCAAAAAGTCAAGAGGGTCTGGCGAAAAAAAACGCGAAATTTCGAGGGAAAAAAAGTTTGAACGCAAAAATCTTTCTCCCGTCTGTTTAAGAGATCTCCTGACAAATGCGTTGTAAGGCAGCTAGGGGGTCTTCTGAGGCGGTTATCGGGCGTCCGATGACCAGGTAATCAGCTCCGGCTTTAAAGGCTTGAGAAGGGGTAAATGAACGCTGTTGATCGCCTTTTTCTGCCCAACTGGGTCGAACTCCCGGACAAACTAACAGGAAATCATCCCCACAGGTTCGGCGTAATTGTTCGACTTCCTGGGGAGAACAAACCGCCCCCGCTAACCCACTTTCTTGGGCGAGTAACGCCATTTTCAGGGCATATTCTGGGAGTTTTAAAGAGATGTTTAAATCAAAGGCTAATTCACGAGAATTCAGACTGGTTAATAGAGTAATTGCGATTAAATTTGGGAGGGGTTGATTGGCTGCATTTGCTCCCTCTATTATAGCATTTTGAGCCGCTTTTAACGCCACTTTTCCGGCGGTTGCATGAATGGTGATTAAATCAACCCCATACTTTGCGGCTGACCGACAAGCGCCTGCTACAGTATTGGGAATATCGTGAAATTTCAGATCGAGAAAAATTCGTTTTTGTCGTTGTTTCAGTTGGGTAAAAATTT
>NZ_LATL02000104.1 GCF_000972705.2 Limnoraphis robusta CS-951
TCCAAGATGACGTACTGCTCGTTTGTTCCTCGTAATTTGGCCTCAAATACCAACATGGCTGTTTTGACTCTATGTCATTAAGTTTAACAATTGATACGGAGATTGTAAAAAGCGGACAGGTCGAATGCCTCGCTTTTTACCTGGGGTGTCCATGTACCTACCCCCAAATCAAAGATTATGGAGGCAGTGCTATAGCCCCCCAGTCCCCCCGTTAAGATAGAATCAAGCGAACAATCGATAACGAAAGCCAAATATCCCCTGTGATGAAATCCAGTCAACGGATTGAAAGCTGCACAAATTTGAGTTGGGGATTCGATCATCAGGGGCTAGGGGCTATTGTTATCCGATAACACTGCTGATTCAATTTCTACCTTAACCCAAAACCGACTGCACAAGGTTAGGAAACGCTTGAACCGGAGTTATAGCGAGGGCATTGACTGATCATGAATCTTTGTCACCCTTTAGTAAGCTCCATTATTTTTGGGAAAAATGACAACACCGATGGTCTTAATTATAATCCACAGGTCAGTCCAGAAATTTTTGAAATTCACGTAATACAAATCAATCTGAACTCGTCGAGGATAGGGAATATCATTGCGCCCAGACACTTGCCACAAGCCAGTAATTCCGGGTTTAATCGTTAAAATTTTATCCATGTGACGCCCGTACTTGTGTAACTCTTCAGCGACGAGAGGTCTTGGCCCGACAACACTCATATCCCCTTTGAGGACATTCCAAAACTGGGGAAACTCATCGAGACTCGTCACTCGTAAGAAATGACCAATCCAGGTAATTCGGGGGTCGTGTTTCAGTTTAAAGTTGTCCTGAAATTCTTGACGCAGGTGGGGAGATGTTTCCATCATTTGCGTCAACATTTCATCGGCGTTTGTGACCATCGTTCTGAACTTGATGCAGTCGAAAAGCTTGCGGTTCTTGCCAACTCGTTGCTGCACATAAAACACTGACCCTGGTGAACTAAGCGAGATCAACAGAGCCAGAAGCAAGTACACTGGGGAAAACAGGATCAGAACCGATAGCGAAAACAGTATATCGAATGATCGCTTGAAAAACTCTCCGTTGAGGTTCTGTAGAACAGATAAACCTCGTATCGGCTGTTGCCGGACTAGAGGGACAAAACTACGCCTTGTGAACGCACGTCGTAGTCCCCTACCGAAGATGAGTTGGCTATTGGCAGTCATCTTACTCCTTCAATTCACACCACACACAGTCCTGATCATAAAGCTTCCAGACACCTTGTTCAGAAATCAGGGTGCAAGGAAGTCTCAAGTCCAATAAAATTTCGGGGGCGTACCCGAACATCCCTAACGGGATAACCCTTGAATGTATGCTTCTTTCTGCTTTCTACAGAATCCGCAATCATGCAAGCATTTTAGCCAAATTTTTCGGAGGGAAACTGTTTTTTCTGACAGCGTTCCACAAATTCCAGGTATTCTCGCCCGAACCGTTTTTGGTCAAACTGAGCTACATGGGATTGCATCTTTTCTGGCTGAAATTGGCTGCTGAGTTGCTCAAAGGTGTGTACGGCTTCAATTAAAGCCGCCTCCGTTTGAGGGGAAAACAACAGCCCCGTTCCCGAGTCGGGTGACAGACGAATATCGCTGACGGTTTCGAGCGCTCCGCCTGCACCATAAGCTATGACGGGAGTTCCACAAGCTTGAGCCTCAATCAGTGCCATTCCTAAATCTTCACAAGCCATATAGACAAAAGCTTTTGCTTGTGCCATATAGTGTTGAACCACTTCATCGGGTTGCCAACCCAAAACCTGTACATTTGATTTTGCCATCTGTTTGATTTGACTCAACTGTGAACCCGCACCAATCACCACCAGTGGACGCCCGAGTTGATTAAAGGCGTTGACGATTAATGAGATTTTTTTATAGCTCACTAGACGGCAAACGGTCAGATAATAGTCTTGCTTTTCAGTTTGTAGTTGAAAACGATCAAGATCAACAGGTGGATAAATCACTTTAGCGCGTCGTCGGTAACAACGCCAGATTCGCTCCCGTGTATGTTTTGAGTTGGCGATAAAATAGTCCACTCGATTGGCTGATAGTACGTCCCATTGGCGGATTCGATGTAATAAGTACCGCGTTAACACACCAGGAAGCCCCCAACCGGCCGGACTGCTGTTTAAGTAGTCAAAAGTCAAGTCCCAAGCATAGCGCATTGGTGTATGACAATAGCAAATATGCAGTTGGTCAGGACTGGTTAACACGCCTTTAGCGACCGCATGGGATGAGGATAAAATGACATCATAGGCTCGCAAGTCTAATTGTTCAATCGCCAATGGCAGAAACGGCAGATATTTCTGCACCCCATTACGAGCCAGGGGGAACTGTTGCAGAAATGTTGTGCCAATTTGACGATTGAATAAGTAGCTTTGCGGGTTGGTAGACTCAAAATCAATCAGAGCGTACAGATCTGCATCAATGTGTTTGAGGATGTCTCGCACAACCAGTTCAGATCCGCCCGTTGCTTTGGGGGTTAACCATTCATGGACTAGAGCATATTTAAACGACACAATGAATATCGGACGCTTAGGTAAAGATGTTCCATCAATATCTCATGGGATTACTGTATCGTACAGTTGAATGTTACGATTGGCTCTGATCAAGCGATGAATTCCAGAGCGTCGAGTACGTCACTCGGTTTGATCACGATCCGCAACCCGTCTTACACAAAATTGTCATTCAACCCGGATAGTTAAATTTATCTTATAGAACAGTTCAAGAATTCTTATGAAATTTAGAGGTTTGTGCCGTGTAAGCGTAGCGCGGGCGATCGCAGAAGATCATCAGTATTTTTTCGGACAAATAAGTTAATCTCGGTTACAATCTTAAAGAAAATACAAACTCTGGCTCAGACAACGCATCTACTCTGTTCATTGGTTCTGAATCAATGAGTAAAAACAGTTCTAGTCAGCCCGTGTGACTTCAATGAAATTAAAAGCCAGTAGAGATCAGATAGAATTATACCCTCTCTCCAGGGGGGAAGAAGCCGAAAACTCCTCTAATGGAGCCAATATCTATTTCTTTTACCTCTGTTAAATACAGACTCGATTTGACATTTTTTTGAATCAGAAAGTGTAAAGCATTTTTCACAATGTTCTCTGATTCCTGATGTTTATAGACATCATAAAAAGACTCAATAATCCGCAGGGTGTATTGAAGTGTTGACGAATGACTAAGTTCGATCATCCACACACAATCGAACCGAAAAACTAGATCAAAAAACCCTGCCATGATGCTGAACCCTATGCTGTCAAAGCAAGAATTTATCGGGGATGTTAATCACTGTTTGTATCAAGAACTCGAGCAGTTAAGGCGTGAAAATACAACCTTAAAAAATCGGCTCGAAAAAATTAGCCAGTTTCATCCCATTGTCCTCAAATTGTCGCCCTTTTCAATTGAAAGCGAAATGTCTGGCTCTGATGTAACGGTTAACCTTGTTAACGAGCCGCTATTCAATAACATTAGCCTTGCTCTTTCTACTACCCTAACTCAACAAGAACTTTTACAAACACCCATCAATTTTTCTTTCAATTACAGCCCGGGTTCCTGTGTTGAACCGACAAGCAATTCTGCCAACGAAAATCTCTATCGTCGAACACTCGCCTTAGAACATCTTATCCGCCAACAAACCCAAAACCAAAGCAACCTCAAATGTAGAATTCAACAAATTACTGAAACCGCCGCTCATACCTTGGAAGCTGTCGAAAAAATCAGTCTGTATTTATACCCTCAAAACCATCAATTTTCTGAACTTGAATCTCTATTTAATGTCAATATCAATCTGGGGAATGGGCAGAAAACTGATCCGGTTTGTCTTCACTTATATGATTGCTTAACTCACTATCATTATACTCATCTCGAACCGAATACGATAGCGACACCGCAACCCAATTATCTGGGTGAATGTCCGCTTGAATTTGCTTGGGGAAGTATTAAGCCCACTCTCAACTCGAAAGAATACAGCAGATTGTTTTCCGACTTCTCTAACCCTGTTCATCGCTCAAATCAACTGAATGTGTTAGATATTCCGCTCAAACTTGCTGAAGAAAAAATCGGATATCTGCGAATCGAACGAGGGAATATAACCGATGACTGGACAAAAGAGGAAGAATCTTTTTTGGAATGTTTAGCTCACTTAGTCAGTTTAACACTAGAACGATTCAAAAGCCAATACCTGGAAAAACAATGGTCTAGAGAACAGGAGCAACTGCAAGTTCAATTAGAGCAAAAAACCGCTACACTTCAGCAAACGACTCAAAAACTGCGATCGCAAATATCCGAACGTCAAAAGCTTGAATTAACCTTACAAGATGCTCGTCATAGCGCTCAAACGGCGCTGCGAGCGAAAAGGGCGTTTCTTGCTAATATTAACCACGAATTACGCACTCCCGTTCACGCCGTTATCGGCTATAGCGATCTTTTGTGCGAAGAAATGGTTGAACAGGGACAAATAAACTGGCTTGAAGATATGCAGATTATTCGTCGAGAAGGATATCGACTCCTGAATCTAATTGATAGTATTCTTGACTTGGTTCGCATCGAAGCGGGACAGATGTCATTGAACCTAGAAATCTTTGATCCGGTAAATGTGATCAAGGGCGTTGTTAAGAGCCTTGAGCCGATGGCTGAGAAAAACCGAAATCAACTTAAACTCAGTTATGGCAATGATTTAGGACTGATGCACACCGATTTAAGCAAATTGCAAAAAATTTTACATCACTTACTCGAAAATGCTTTGAAATTTACAGAAGGCGGTGAAATTGAGCTGACGGCTTGTCGCCAAGGGGATTGGATAGATTTCTATCTCCAGGATAACGGAATCGGGATTTCTGTCGAACAACTGCACTGTTTGTTTGAAGCTTTTACTCAAGCCGATGATTCTCTCTGTCGCAAGTACGCGGGAACTGGACTGGGATTAACGATTTGTCGCCGTTTATGCAAAATGATCGGAGGTGATATTACGGTTTCCAGTCAGCTTGGTCAAGGTTCAACTTTTGTCGTTCGTCTGAAAGCTCATCTAGATGATACTGTGCAGTGTCAAGCGGGATGATATTTTTTGGGGTGCAGAAAGACAAAATAAACAGTAAACTGTAAGGGTAAGGGGTAATTCAGTTCGATAGAATTTCCCCAGATTTGCTTTATATTTTTCTAGCAACATCCTCCCCCAACTGGGAATCCTCAAGCAACTGTTCACAAAAAGGTAAATATGTCCAGGTATGACTCCCACTTACGCTGCTCTTTCTGCGGCAAGTCCCAAGAGCAGGTTCGCAAGTTAATTGCTGGCCCTGGTGTCTACATCTGCGATGAATGCGTTGAACTTTGTAATGAAATTTTAGAGGAAGAATTTTCAGATTCTACTAACTCCTCTGCTCAATCTCCGCAACTTGATTATGCTTCTACAGGTTCAGCCAATAGCAGTTTTTCATTTCAGCATATCCCCAGACCCATAGATATTAAACAACATCTTGATGATCATGTTATTGGTCAAAATGATGCTAAAAAAGTTCTATCCGTAGCGGTTTATAATCACTATAAACGCCTGAGTCTAGAACAAGCCAGTCAGAGTGGCAATCTGAATCCTGATGATGCTGTAGAGCTACAAAAGTCGAATATTTTGTTAGTTGGCCCTACAGGTTGTGGTAAAACGTTATTGGCTCAAACTCTAGCCAAGCAACTTGATGTTCCTTTTGCGGTTGCAGATGCCACAACGTTAACTGAAGCGGGATATGTTGGGGATGATGTGGAAAATATCTTGTTGAGACTGCTACAGGTGGCAGATTTTGATGTGGAAGCGGCTCAACGAGGAATTGTGTATATTGATGAAATTGATAAAATTGCCCGCAAGAGTGAAAATACTTCGATTACTCGCGATGTTTCTGGAGAAGGGGTACAGCAAGCACTCCTGAAAATTTTAGAAGGAACGGTGGTTAATGTTCCGCCTCAAGGGGGACGTAAGCATCCTTATCAAGAATTTATTCAAGTTGATACCAGCAAGATTTTATTTATCTGTGGTGGTGCTTTTGTGGGTTTAGAAAAGATTATTGAACAACGACTTGGGAAGAAATCATTAGGCTTTATTCAACCCACTGAGACGGCGAATAATACAGCCGTTAAGTCTGTTCAACGTCAAGATGAATTGTTAAAATACGTTGAACCAGATGATATGGTGAAGTTTGGTTTAATCCCAGAATTTATAGGGCGAATTCCCGTCGTTACGGTGATTTCACCCCTGGATGAAGAAGCTTTGATGCGGATTTTAACAGAACCTCACAATGCTCTGATTAAGCAGTATAAAAAGCTGCTGAAAATGGATAATGTTCGCTTAGAATTTGAACAGGATGCTTTACAGGCGATCGCATCGGAAGCTTATCGTCGTAAAACGGGAGCAAGAGCATTACGAAGTATCTTGGAAGAATTGATGCTCGATGTCATGTATGAACTTCCTTCTCGTCAGGATGTGGTTCGCTGTATTATCACTCAGGAAATGGTTGAAAAACGCTCAACGGCTGAGGTTTTATGGCACCCAACCTGGCGTAGACAACACGAGTCAGCCTAAGTTTCTTGAGTCTAGGGATGGAAAATTTTGAAGTCGGTTTTCTATCCCTGTTTCGCTTGATTAATTATTTAAAGCTGCTTGTTCGGGAGAGGTATTTGTTTTAATGGAGCGTAATTCTTTTTGAATGGAAATGGCTTTTCCGAGAGAAGAAATGGCTTCTTGATAGTTTTTCAGTTTGGAGAGTAATGCTCCTCGGAAACGCCATGCTTCTGCATCGTTGGGTTCTAGCTTGATGGCTTGATCATAGGCGGCGATCGCCTCAGAATATTGTTCTAATTTTTCTAAGAGGAGTCCCTGATGTCGCCAAACTTCTGAGGCTGATGGTTTGAGTTCGATGGCTTTTTCGTAAGCAGTTAATGCTTCTGAATATTGCTTGAGTTGAACTAAAACTGAACCTTTCCCTAACCAAGCTTCATAACAATTCGGTTGATGGTGAATTGCTGTTTCAAAAGAAGCGATCGCCTCATCATATTGTCCTAATTGTTGTAATAAAGACGCTCTCATATTCCACAATTCGGGGGAAGTTGGATCGAGTCCAATGGCTTGTTCAAAGGAAGCGATCGCCTGTTCATAGCGTTTTAATTTACACAGTGCAACGGCTCGATTTAACCAAACTTCTCGTTTTCCAGCATCAATTGTAATGGCTCGATCATAAGAAATTATCGCTTCTTCATAGCGTTGTAACTTCCCTAATACATTACCCCGATTATGCCAGGTTTCATATTTATTGGGCTGAATTTCTAACGCTTTATCATAAGATTCTAAGGCTTCATCATAGCGTTTAAATTTCCGCAGTAATGCGCCTCGATTGTGCCATGCTTCATCATCATTCGGTTGAATCTGCAAAGAGCGATCGTAAGATTCTAAGGCTTCAGCATATCGCTTTAACTTGACTAATACATTCCCACGATTGTACCAAGCTTCAGATTTTTTAGGCTGAATTTGTACAACTTTTTCATAGGCATTTAGAGCTTCGTTATAGCGGTTGAAGCGCACCAGAATATTACCTTGATTATACCAAGCTTCATCTAAGCCTGGATTCATTTTAACGGCTTTTTCAAATAAAGCTAAAGCTTCTGCATAACGGTTTTCATTCGCTAAAGCTTCTCCTTGTTTGAGATAATCATCTGCAATGAATTCAGGGGAAGCCGAAAACTGAAAATCCCAATCTAAGTCTGTGGGTAATGGCGTTTTTGCTTGAGGATTGGCTGAGAAATGATGATTGAATTTTTCTAATAAAGATTGCTCTCTTGAGTTAAAATCTGATTGAAAATTTTGTAAGTTTTGTAGTGAATTTAACTGCAATTGATGTAATTGATCAATGGAAGTACGAGAGGCTGAGGCTTCTTGTTTGACGAAGTTAATTGATTCTTGAGCGGCTTGAATTTGTAGGGCTAATTCTTGAGCGAGGAGTTTAGATTGTTCCGTCGAAAGCGCAATTTGTTCTTCTAAGCAATCAACCCGACTGAGACTGCGATTGGCTTCTGCAACTAATTCTCGAATGATCAGACGCCGAACTAACCAAAAAAACGCCATCGTGACGATGGGTAAAAGCGTTACAACAATCAGTAAGCTATTGAGTAATGTAATGGTATAGTTAAATTCAGAGTCAGTTTGAGAAGTGGGTTGTTCAGAGAGTGTCGCGTTAGCCGTAGCGAGATTAATATCTGAGGAGAAAGGGCGATCGCTTTCTGAAAAAGTTTTTACTAATAAAGCTAACCAAGTTTGATCGAATAATGAGTTGATTTTTTGTTGATTGGACTGCGATAATTGAGCAGAGCGAGGTAAGGGTTGAACTGCCGAAGCAACAATTAAATGATTTCCTGTTGTTGGCTGAGAAATTGAGGGGGAAAACTCCTGCACAATCAACATTTCCGGCGTACTTACCGATGGCATCTGCTGTGATGCGATCGCCTCAATCGAATCAATTTTGTTGTCGGTTTCAGGTATTATGCCTGAAGAAGTGGATAGCCGAGCCTCCGAAATCGAACTCGCTTCGCTGATGGAGTTCTGAGCGACTAAAGCCGCTAAAGCTAAAAATGTTACATTTGATAATTTCATAACGCTCAACTCACGTGCAAGCTAGGAGGGATAAATCGCCGGATCAATTGACTCAAATTTGCACTGAAAACCGTTTTAACCTACAAACGAAGTCAGAGTTTAAGTGCTACTTAGTTTTACGCAAATCTCCAGATCAATCAGGACATATTGGTTTGACATCCTCTCCGCCGTAAACAACGGAGATTCCAAACATCACTGTTTGGGCTTCCTCTTTCTATGAGTTGACTTACAAGGATTGGGTTTCCCCGCCACTGCCGAGATCAGTCTCTCGGGAGGCGTTAATTTCCATCTGCCCGACGGTATTTGATAACTGTTTAAGTGCAGATTTTAGAATATTTTTGGCGGCATTTTCATCTCGGTCTGCTACATACCCGCAATGAGGACATTTATGAGTTCTCGTACTGAGAGTTTTGACAACCTTTTCACCGCAATTTGAACAATTTTGAGATGTATATGCAGGTTCAACGGCAATCACCGGAACCCCATAAATTCTCCCAAAATATTCCAACCATTCTCTAAATCTGTACCAAGCAGCATCGTTAATTGATTTGGCTAAATGATGGTTTTTCACCAGATTTCGTATCCGTAGGTTTTCAATCGCTACCAAGTCGTTAGACTGTATGACGTGTTGGGCTAATTTACAGACCCAATCGTTACGCCTGCGTGAAACCTTGAGATGCGTTCTACCCAAACGATTTATGGCTTTTTTACGGTTTTGACTTCCCTTTTTTTTTCGAGATAACCGACGTTGAAGCTTTTTGATTCGCCGCTCATCTTTTCTTAGAAAACGGGGATTCTCTACCTGTATCCCGGTGGAATCAGTGTAGAAATGGTTTAAACCGACATCCAAACCTGTTTGTTTGTTACTGAGTTCTTTGTTTTCCTCCCTTTCATGGTCTATCAAAAATTGGGCATAATATCCATCGTGTCTTCTAATCACCCTAACCCGTTTAATTTGTTGGAGTTGATAGAAGTGCAAGTCTCGACTACCCCAAAGCTTAAATGTACCCGCTTGAAACTTGTCGGAAAAGGTTAAATAGCGTCTATCTTTCGACAGTTTCCAGCCCGAAGTTTTGTACTCAACCGATGCTCTGACTTGGTACTTTTTGAACTGGGGAAAGCCTTTCCTCCCCGGTATTTTTTGCCGACAATTTTGATAAAATCGCTCAATTTAAAACAGATAGGATAAGGATTTAACGGATTAAGCTATCTGTGAGATGCCAAGATATATGGGTTTTACAGTTAAGTTAATCCGTTCTTCCGCTTCTCTATCCGTTTTTAAATTGATGCCCATGCTCTCTCTGC
>NZ_LATL02000105.1 GCF_000972705.2 Limnoraphis robusta CS-951
ATGATGAACACAGTTATTAATATAATTAGCTTTAGTTTTATTCCACTCTGTTAACAATTGATGTTGTTCAGTAACAGTTAGAATTGATAGGTTAGAAAGTTTTACCTGTGGGTTAGCAATAATTTCTGATAAGATCATCTGAAAATGCCCAAGCATTCGTGCAATCGTGTCTTGTTTAAATAAGTCTGTACTATATTCTATAACGACTAAAATTTCTGATTCTCGCTCAATTAAATGCCAAGTGAGATCAAACTTAGTTGATTCCGGGTAGATCCAAAATTGACTGATTTGTAAGTTGGGTAATTGTAATTCAGGACTAGATGAATTTTGAAACTGATAAGCCTCATTTTGAAACTGAAACATAACCTGAAACAAAGGATTATGACTGAGATGACGTTCCGGTTGAAGTTCTTCTACTAACTTTGAAAAAGGTAAATCTTGATGTTTATATGCTCCAGAAGTTACCTGTCTAACTCGCTTTAAAACATCTTCAAAAGAGGGATTTCCTGATAAGTCAGTTCGTAAAACTAGAGTATTAACAAAAAAACCAATTAGGCTTTCTGTTTCCTGCCAATTTCGATTGGCAATAGGAGAACCAATGACAATATCATCTTGGTTACTATATCGATGTAATAATATTTTAAAAGCTGCAAGTAAGGTCATAAATAGAGTAACCCCTTGCTGACGACTCAGTGTTTGTAAAGCTGTGGTTAGTTCTTTAGAAAGTGTTAAAGACTGAGTTTTTCCTCGAAAACTCTGAGTTACAGGTCGAGGATAATCTGTGGGCAAATTTAGGGTTGTTAAATTTTTAAGTTTCTGTTTCCAGTAACTTAACTGTGTTTTTAATTCTTCTCCTGTTAGCCATTGCTGTTGCCAAATTGCAAAGTCTACATATTGAATTTTTAGTTCGGGTAATGGTGAGGTTTTTTGTTCAGAGAAGGCTTTGTAAATTGCAGAAAATTCCTTCAGTAAAACTCCTCTTGACCATCCATCTGCAATAATATGATGTAAGGTCAAAAGCAAGATAAATTGAGTTTCACTGAGTTTTAATAACGTTACTCTGATTAATTGATCTTTATTGAGATTAAAATAGTTCTTTGCTTCTTGTTTTGCAAGCCGTTTTGCTTCACTATCACTGTGGTTTTTCGATAATATTTGCAAGTCAATTATAGGAATATTTAGAGTAAAATGAGATGAAATACTTTGCTGAGGTTGATTATTCTGGATACTGTTAAAAGTAGTTCTTAAGCTTTCATGGCGGCGAACAATTTCATTCAAAGTTTGTACAAGAATAGCAATATTGATATGCCCGTTGAGATGCCACGCAATTGGAATATTGTAAGCAGAAGTTTCAGACTCTAACTGATGGATAAACCACAGCCGTTGTTGAGAAAATGACAAGGGTAAATTATCATATATTTTTCGCTTTGGAATGGTCAGGGAACTCAATTGCTGTTTTTTATTTTTCAGTTGTTGCTCAAGGAGTTGCCGTTTTTCTGGTGAAAGAGCAGCAATTCTTCTTTTTAACTCATCTAGCTTTTGATCTGTATTAGTCATTTTTTGTTTTAAACTAATGTTTTCTGACTGACTTGAACAGCATGATATTTTTCTCGCAATTCTTTTAAGTAGCTCAGGCTTTCCATGACAGCCTTTTCATCAGGAACAAAGTCAATCAGAGAGGCAATTTCATTGATACCTGCTTGCTCAATTTGTTCAACAAAGGAAAGACAACTCGTTGGAGTTCCGATGAGAGAACGTCCTTTCATAAAGCCTTCCACTCCAAATAAGAGTAAGCTATCGAGATCATCTGCTGAGAAGTTTTTAAGACTAACATTTAACCCCATGCTTTTAGCTAGGTTATCTAACAAATCATAGTGAGTTTTGAGATACTCAGAAAAAGGTTGTCTGACTTTTTCTTTGACTTCATGTAAACTTTCTCCCAAAAAAGTATGAATCATTAAAGCGACTTTTCCTTCTTCGGGATTATGACCTTTTTTCGCTAATGCTTCTCGATAGAGTTTTATTTTCGGAACGATACTTTCTAAAGTTCCACCGAGTAAAGAAGTGAGAACATTAGCCCCCATTTTACCTGCTTCAATAAATGTTTCTGGAGATTGACAGGTAATCCAAATAGGAAGTTTTGATTGAATGGGTTTTGGTAAAGTTTTCACCTTAACCGTTCTACCACTTGCGTCTTGATAGTCTACTGCTGCCCCTTGCCAAAGTTGCTGAACTGCTTTAATTCCTCGCCACATATTCGCTTTTCGATTGGCATGAATTTCACGAGAAAGAATGAATTCATCCATCGTCCAACCGGAAGCAAAAGCAATCTGAACTCGACCATTTGAAAGGTTATCAACCACAGCCCATTCTTCTACAATTCGCACAGGATGATGTAAAGGTACAACCACACTTCCTGCTCGCAATTGAATTTTTTTTGTAACCATTGCAAGTGCAGCATTTGTTAGGGAAGGATTCGGATAAAGCCCGCCAAAAGCGTGAAAATGTCGTTCAGGTGTCCAAACTGCTGAAAAACCATTTTTGTCGGCAAATTTTGCACTTTCAATCAGTAAATGATACTTATTTTGTTGTGCAACTGATCCATCTCCATCAAAGTAAAAAAAGCTAAAGTCCATAATAACTTATTCCTCTATTCATTGTAATTTTTTAGTTTATGTTGTTTAGCAATATATACTTACAATTACGTTTTTTCATAATCTTCAGAGACGCTTCCCTGAATTGATAGCAAATTTTCAACTTCTTGTGAAGATAATTTTTCGACTTCTTCTAATAGTCTTTCAATCTCTGGATCATCTGTTATTTTGGATTGATTTTCCTCAATGATTTTTGCAATACCAGCAACACTCGGTGATTCAAATAAGAACTCTCGCATTGGAATATCTATTTGAAATTTTTCTCGCAAACGGGAAATAATCTGAATTGCTAGTAATGAATGCCCACCTAACTCAAAAAAGTTATCATAAATTCCTACTTTCTCTATTCCTAATAAATCTTGCATTGCATTAGCAATAATTTGTTCAATCTCATTTCGAGGGGCAGAATAATCAGTTTGCAGATGGGGTCGAGCATGATTAGAGTTTAATTGATCCGCTTTAGCCAGTTGTAATATCTCTGAGTTTTCATAAGTTTTTTGTTGAATTGACTGCTCAATTCTAGCGTGTAAATCTCTAGGTGAAACGGCGAGTTGAGAAATAATATTTTCTGATAAAATTCGTTTCGATATTTGCCAAACTTCATCAGGTTTTATCGCTAAATCAATCAAGGCTGAACCTGTTTTTTGAGAGGTTGATTCTTCGTCCCATTGACACGCATCCCAATTAACACTAATCCAGGGTGTTGAACTCGTTTTATTTTGTTGGTTAGCAAAGGCATCCATAAATAAATTAGCGGCTGTATAAGCACCAAATCCTACGCCTCCCACAATTGACGACAGAGAAGATTGTAACAGATAAAAATCTAATTTTTGACCCTCAAAAATTTTAGCAAGTGTAATTAATCCTATAACTTTCATTTGGAACTGATTATGACATTTTTCTAGGTCTAAATCTTGAAGTGGACAGCTTGATCTATCTCCCATTGTTCCAGCATGAATTACCCCATTAATTTGACCAAATTTTTCATAGGCTTGAGTGACAATTGACTGCATTTTTGTTTCATCTGCTAAGTCAGCACTGAAGAATAAAAATTCTGCTCCCGATGTTTCTAAGGCTTGCAGTTTACGAATACATTTACTTATATTATCTTGCTGACCATGTGAGACTAACCACTGTTCCCATTGATGTTTTTCCGGTAAGGTTGAACGACCGATTAAAATCAGTTTTGCTTCTAATTCTTGAGTTAAATACTGTGCATAAACTAATCCTAATCCTTCAACTAAATCTCCTACAATTAAATATACGCCATTTTTGATAAATCGTGTTTCTTTTGCAGAATGTTCGGGTAATAACACCGATTCAAATGTTTGTATCCATCGATATCGATCTCGATAAGCAACGACTGGCTCTGTATAATTTTGTTGCAATTCCGCTATCAATTGATCGATCCCTTTTGTGAATAAATCCGAATTTTCGGGAAGAGCAACATCAATATTTTTGCAGGTAATATGGGGATATTCTTGCGAAATAACTTTGCATAACCCGAGTTGTGTCACTTGAGCGGGATTGAAAGCTTCTGTACCGAGTACATCGTGAATATTATTCGTAACTGTTGTCAGTTTTACAAGGGTATCAATGTTTTGTTGAGTAATTGCTTGAACTAAAGCGAGTAAGCTATAGAAACTTTTATTTTGATAAGATTCAAAATCAATTTCTAAAGTCGAATTGAAATGCTCTGCTGATTCTGTTCCCCAAAAATGAAGTATCTCATTGGGAACAAAGTTGTTTTGTTTCAGGATTTTTATTAAATATTGATAGTCATCAAATTTTTCAGGATTGATCTCAAATAAAGTCTCAGTAAGTTGAATAAACTTTTCTCCAATTCTGACTTCAGCTACAACTTGATTTTCTGCTATTAAGCGTTGAACAATTTTTTCACCCAATCCAATTTCATCCACAAAAATCAACCAACATTTACGTTCTGTATTAGATGAAAGCTTAGGAAGGGTTGAACGTTTCCAAGAAGGAACATAAAACCATTCAGCTAAATTAGGCTTTTTCTGCGGTTGTTGAGGTTTTTCTTGAGAATTATTAGTTTCAGCTTGAGGTTCAATCCAATAATATTGTCGTTCAAAAGGATAAGTGGGTAAGGGTACGCGCTGGCGTCGTTCATTCGGATGTCGTTCATTCGGATAAAGTGCCGACCAATTAACTTCTATTCCCGATAGCCAAAGTTGCCCTAAAGTTTCTAAAATATGAGCATGATCTGACTGTTTATCTTGGGGATGACGCAAGGTTGTTAAGGCATTTATATCAGGTTGATGCTGTTTGGCAAAGATAGTCAATGTCCGTCCAGGCCCAACTTCCAATAATAGAGGATTTGGCTTTTGCAATACCTGTTTAATTCCCTCAGAAAACTGCACCGTTTTTCTTAAGTGTTGAACCCAATATTCGGCTTGAGTTGCTTCAGTTGCAGTCAGCCAAGTTCCTGTTACATTCGATATGACGGGAATTTCAGGAGGATTTAGGTTAATCTTGGTAACTATCTGTTTAAATTCGTCTAAAATTGGTTCCATTAAAGGAGAATGAAAAGCATGAGATGTATGTAAACGACGATAGGTAATATTTTGTTTAATCAAAACTTGCTCGAACGTTTCAATCGCAGTGTTTGAACCGGAAACAACACATAAATCGGGAGAATTAATCGTGGCAATTACTAATTCTTTAGGAAGGATAGATTGTATTGTTTCCGGTGTTGAAGAAACCGAAAGCATAGCCCCAGATGGACAGGTTTGCATCAGTTTTCCTCGGGTTGCAACTAAGGCTAAAGCATCTTCTAAAGAAAACACACCCGCAAAAGTTGCAGCAACATATTCTCCAATACTATGACCAATCATTGCTTGAGGTTTTACACCCCAACTTATCCACAGTTTAGCCAAAGCATATTCTATTATAAATAGTGCGGGTTGTGCATAGGCTGTTTCATTAATTAAGTTGTTTTCTGGATGCTGTTTTGGATAGATTATTTCTCTTAGATCTTGCTGTAAATGGGGTTTTATCAGTTCACTACACTCATCAATTATTTGTCTAAAAATAGGTTCTGTTTCATAGATTTCTAACGCCATATTAATATATTGACTCCCTTGCCCCGAGAACATAAAAACAAGGGTTTGGGGGCTATGTTGATAGAACTTTGTTAATAATTTTTGGGATTTATTTTCAGAGTTCTCTAAGGTTTCAATAGCATCTTTTAACTCTTTACAGACTAAGATTCGGCGATATTCGTGATGTTTTCTTCCGGTTTGTAAAGTATAAGCTACATCTGCTAAGTTTAAATTTGAATGCTGTTTGAGATGGGTTGCAAGTTGAGTTGTTGCTGTTTCTAAAGCTGATGGCGTTTTTGCAGAGAGTAAGAGCAATTTCCAAGGACGGGAATTGCTATAAATTTCGACTTGAGGAGCTTCTTCAAGGATGATATGAGCATTCGTTCCTCCCATACCAAAAGAACTGACTCCAGCACGGCGAGGACTGCCATTTTTTTGCCAGTTTGACAGTTGAGTATTGACATAAAATGCACTGTCAGCAAAGTTAATTTGAGGGTTAGGATTCTCAAAATTTAAACTGGGGGGAATTTGCTGATTTTTGAGGGCTAATGTCGCTTTAATTAATCCTGCAATTCCTGCGGCTGCATCTAAATGTCCGATGTTGCTTTTGACTGAACCTATAGCACAAGATTTCTTATTACTTTTATTAAAAACTTTTGTTAAAGCAGAAATTTCAATCGGATCACCTAATGCTGTTCCAGTACCATGCGTTTCTATGTAATTAATGGTCTCAGGTTCTACATCGGCTTTTGCAATTGCGGTTGCAATAACTTCCGCTTGACCTGTTACACTAGGAGCAGTTAAACCCACTTTTTGAGAACCATCATTATTAATAGCTGAACCTCGAATAACGGCATAAATTTGATCGCCATCTTCTAAGGCTTTACTCAGCCGTTTTAAGACAACAATACCCACTCCATTTCCGAAAACTGTTCCTTTGGCATTCGCATCAAAAGCGCGACAATAACCATCAGGAGAAGCAATTCCGTCTTCTTTATAAAGATAACCTGACTTTCTAGCGGAATTAACTGTAACTCCACCTGCTAAGGCAATATCACATTCTTGTTTCAGTAAACTTTGACAAGCGATATGAACACTCACTAATGATGTCGAACATCCGGTTTGAATCCCACAACTCGGGCCTTTTAAGTTGAATTTATAAGAAACTCTAGTGGGCATTAAACCCATAACATTACTGATGACAAACTGCACCGAGTCTACCGATTTTCTTAAAGCAGTATTGTTGTAAAGATTAATGATGTAATTGTTTAAAGCTGAACCTCCATAAACTCCTATTTTACCCGAATAGCGTTCGGGGTCATAGCCTGCATTTTCTAAAGCTTCCCAGGCACATTCTAGAAAAATTCTATGTTGAGGATCAATCAGTTCTGCTTCTCGGGGAGAGTAACCAAAAAAGGCGGCATCAAAGTATTCAATCTGGTCAAAACTCGCATATGCTTTGACATAGTTTTGAGCATTAATTTCATCTAAACTCACACCAGATGAAACTAATTCTTCATCAGATAAAAATTGTATAGAGTTAACCCCATTTTTTATATTTTCCCAAAACTGTTCAACGGTTTGAGCGCCAGGAAAACGGCCCGCCATGCCAATAATAGCGACTCGTTCATTTTTCTCTTGTTCTACAGCTTCGAGCTTGGTTCGAGCTTCTGTAAGAGCGGCAAGTATTCGTTCAGATGAAGATAGATTATTCATGGGTTTAACCTCCTAATAATTTTTCTAAATTTTCAAGTTCTTTGGTAATAGAATTTTCTATATTATTTACGGTAAATTCTGGCTGTTCTTGCGTAATAAGACTAACATTTTTATTGGAATTAATCAAGGGGTGAGTTTGTAGGATTTCAGTCCTAATATATTCGGCTAAATCTTTGATAGTTGGATATTCAAAAATCACAGTTGAAGGAACAGATTTTCCCAAACTATTCTCCAAAATATTTCTGAGTTCAATTATCATCAAAGAGTCCATCCCCATATCAAAAAAGCCTTGCTTTGGATCGGGAAATTGAGAGGGTTGCAGTCCTAACACTTTACCGACTTCAGCTTGCAAATAAGAAATTAAAATAGATTCATGCTCATTAGCGGGAAGGGTTGCCAATTTTTGGATTATTTTTGAGTTTTTTGTCTGTTTTGGTTGTGCTTCTGTTGGGATAATTTCTGAGAAGAAAGGGGAAGTTAATCCTTGTTGTAAAAAACGCGACCAATCTATCGGAATTACCCCAACTTGTGGGTCGGGTTGAGCGATTAATTCCTCTAAAATTTCTAGCCCTTGCTGAGGAGAAATCGTTCCTACTCCCTTGAGGCTCATGTGCTGAGTGACTTGACGTTCAGCCGCGGCTCCGACTTCAGACCAGGCACCCCAGTTAATACTGAGTCCGGGTAAGCCCAACATTTGGCGGTAGTGAGCAAGCATATCTAGAAAAGTATTCGCTGCGACGTGGTTAGCTTGTCCAGGTGAACCTAACAGCGAAGCAGCCGAAGAAAAGAGTACAAAATAGTCGAGAGGGATGTCTTTTGTTAACTGGTGTAAGTTCCAGGCTCCGTGCATTTTTGGCTTCATTACGCGCTCAAATTTTTCAGAGTTGAGTTGCATTAATACACCATCTTCTAATACTCCAGCCGCATGAAAAATTCCTCGTAATGGAGGTAAATTTTGTTTAATATTCTGGAAAATTTTAGTGACTTTTTTATCGTCAGAAATGTCGGCTTGAGTAATAATAACTTTCGCTCCAAGTCTTTCTAATTCATCTAGTGTTGTTTGAGTTTCTGAGTTGGGATGACGACGACTTAATAATACTATATTTTTCGCTCCTTTTTCAACCAGCCAACGAGCAACTAACAGTCCTAATCCTCCCAAACCTCCTGTAATTAAATAGGTTCCCTCCGAGAAATCTTTCCGATTTTCTTGAGTTGAGTTTGTGATGACAATTTTACCGATATGTTTGGCTTGCTGCATATATCGAAAAGCAGCAGGTGCATTTTTAATATTAAAGATTTTGTGGGGTAATGGTTGTAATTCTTGGGTGGTAAACTTCTGCACTATTTCTGATAAAAGTGACTGAATTAAATTAGGATTTTCTTGGGCGGTAGTCATTAAATCAACTAGGTAATAAGAGACATTCTGCTTGATGTTTTTGACTTGAGTTAAACTCCAAATTTCTCGCTTCCCTATTTCGATAAAACGTCCATTTTCTTTAAGTATCGATAAACTTTTAGGGATAAATTCTCCCGATAAAGAATTGAAAACAATATCAACTCCCTGGTTTTGAGTTTGCCGCATAATGTCATCGGCAAATTCTAACGTTCGCGAGTTCATAATGTGTTTTATGCCTAATGATTTTAAAAATTCCCACTTACTAGAACTTGCAGTTGCAAAGACTTCTGCTCCCACAGCTTGGGCAATTTTTACAGCCGCCATTCCTGTCCCCCCTGCGGCAGAATGAATTAAAACTTTGTCTCCTTCGGAAATTTTTGCAAGATGATGTAAGGCATAATAAGCTGTTATGAAATTGGCGGGAATTGTAGCCGCTTCCTCAAAACTTAAGTGAACAGGTTTCAACGTGACTAATTGAGCGTTAACAGTTACATATTGACTAAAACTTCCCGGCGCGAGAGCGATAACATTATCACCTATTTTGAGGTGTTCGACACCCTCTCCAACTGCTACAATTTCACCTGCACATTCTACCCCAAACCAATCTCTTTCAAAGGGAAGTACACCTAATACATCCAAAACATCAATAAAGTTCAGTCCAGTTACTTTTACTTTAATTTCAACTTCTTGTGCTTTCGGTTGACGGCGATTTGTAGGTTGTAAGTTCATATTTTCCGGTGTTCCCCGTTTGGAAATTCCCAGTTTAAATGGTTTATTTTTGGTAAGTTCTAATTGGTTTAAACTGTTTGTTTTATAGCGAGTTAATCGAGATACTTTCCGAGTATTTTCACGAAATGTTACTTGATTTTCTGCTGTGGGGTGTTTGAGTTCAGTTAACAAGATATTGACTTGAGTTTCAAGCGATTTTTCTGGGTCTAAATCTACTTGAATGCAATGCAGTTCTGGATGTTCTAAAGCAATAACTTTCCCCAGTCCCCATAGGGGAGAATAGGCTATTCCCGACAAATTCGTTTCTATTCCAGTTGCAACAGATCCTTTAGTAACAATTGCTAAAGATGGCGGTTGAGAATAGTTTTTAACCAGTGATTGAGTTAGCTTTAATAAGCTTTCCCAGCCTATTTTTGAGGTGGTTGTCAATTCTTCTAAACTTAAAGCTTCAGGTGATGAAGTCTCTAAACTCCATAGGTAGACAACTTTTTTACAGATTATATTTTTCGCTGTTAGAGTTGCAAAAAGTTGATTAAAATTATCTATTTTATTAGGATTAACTTGATAGGTTCGCTGATTAACTTGTTGGTATTTTTTTCCTGCAAACACTAAAGTACAAGATTCTCCCTGCTCTGTCAAAAGTTGAGCAAGTTGTTGAGTCATTCCTTGCTGATCTGCAAAAATTAACCATTCCTTTGATTCTGACTGATTGAGTTGACTATTTTGAGCGATAATAACTGCTTGTTCAAGAGGTTTATTATAATTTTCTGTTAAGGTTATAGCTTTGTAAAACGCACTTTCTTGTAATAGATTTTGCCATTGAGAAGCAGGAATTAAAGGATAGTTGGGACGAATCTCTTGATCATTAAATTTCCACCATCCTTCTGTCAAACCAAAGGTTAAGTCAAACCAACGTAAAGGTTGAGTTCCTTCTAACAAAATCAGCAATCCTTTGGCAACCAGTAAACGTTTAATATTATCTAAAACCTGCTGTAAATTTGAGGTAGCGTGTAAAACATTAGCCGCGATCACAATATCATATTGATGACTTTCAAAATTTTGTGATTCTACAGGCTTTTCTATATTGAGAATTTGATAATTTATAAAATCATAGTCTTGAAACTTCTGTTTTGCTTTATTAACAAATAGAGGGGAAATATCGGTATAAATATATTC
>NZ_LATL02000106.1 GCF_000972705.2 Limnoraphis robusta CS-951
TAGAGAAAAAATCGTCAAGATGCAAGATGTTGAAGAATGATATCGAGCAATTTCTATGATTGAAAACAGACCTTTGTCTATTCAATCCTCGATAATCAAAGCCTTTAAACAAATCTTGTTAAATTTCTGCGATTTCTTCTCTGTCTAAAGATAGACGGATACCGTGCATCAAACCCATTAACCTTGTAGAAGTTGCCAAAACGTTGACAATTTCCAAACATAGGTAGGGTAGATTCAACCTAATTTTTTGAAAATTGCCAAAAGTTTAGCAATTGATACACCCAAAAAAATCGACCACAGAATAGTAAAACTATGGCAGTCAAAGACGATAAACCCAAATTCCCGAATAATATCCCCCTGGGAAGTATCTTGTTATGGTTAGCAGGTTTAGTCCTGCTAGTCAATACTTTTTTACCCAGTTTATTCGGACAAAATATTCCCCGTGTTCCCTATAGCCTATTCATTGAACAAGTTGAAGACGGACAAGTAACTCAAGCCTACATTGACCAAACTCAAATTCGTTATCAACTCAAACCCCAAGGCGAGGAAGAAAAACCACAAGTTCTGTCTACAACGCCGATTTTTGACCTGGAACTTCCCAAACGTTTAGAAGCCAAAAACGTACAATTTGCTGCCGCCCCGCCTCCTCAGAGTAACTGGTTTACTACATTACTTGGTTGGGTGGTTCCCCCGTTAATTTTTGTGGGAATTTGGATTGGGATTGGCCGCTTTTTACAAAGTCGAGGCGGTGGTTTTGGAGGGCCGCAAGGAGCGCTTTCCATTAGCAAAAGTAAGGCAAAAGTTTATGTTGAAAACGAATCAACCCGCGTCACCTTTAAAGATGTTGCAGGCGTAGAAGAAGCCAAAACCGAACTCGAAGAAGTGGTCGAATTTTTGAAATCTCCCCAACGGTTTACTCAAATTGGGGCGCGTATTCCCAAAGGCGTGTTACTCGTCGGCCCGCCCGGAACAGGTAAAACCTTGATGGCAAAAGCCGTAGCCGGAGAAGCGGGAGTTCCCTTTTTTAGCATTTCCGGTTCGGAGTTTGTAGAATTATTTGTTGGGGCAGGTGCGGCGCGAGTTCGAGACTTATTTGAACAGGCGAAAAAGAAGGCGCCTTGTATTATCTTTATTGATGAATTAGACGCCATTGGTCGGTCTAGAAATGCCGGGGGTGTCTACGGGGGAAATGATGAACGCGAACAAACCCTCAACCAATTATTAACCGAAATGGATGGGTTTTCTGCCGGACAAGCAACGGTTATTGTGTTAGCCGCAACCAACCGCCCGGAAATTCTCGACCCCGCCTTGTTGCGTCCCGGACGTTTTGACCGACAAGTTTTAGTAGACCGCCCCGACTTGAGTGGACGTCTGCAAATTTTGGAAATTTACGCCCAGAAAGTGAAACTGGGTAGTGATGTTAACCTCAGAGCAACTGCTGCTAGAACTCCTGGTTTTTCTGGCGCTGACTTATCGAACCTCGTCAACGAAGCCGCCCTGTTAGCCGCCCGTCGTCGTCAGGAAGCTGTCGCCCAAGAAGACTTTTCCGAAGCCATTGAACGAGTTGTCGCCGGGTTAGAGAAGAAAAGCCGGGTTCTCAACGAAAAAGAGAAGAAAATTGTTGCTTACCATGAAGTTGGTCATGCGTTAGTGGCCGCAGCTGTGGGTGACTCGAAGAAAATTGCTAAAATTTCCATTGTCCCTCGTGGGATGGCGGCTTTGGGTTATACCCTACAACTGCCCACCGAAGACAAGTTCTTGATGAGTGCCGAAGAAATTCAAGCGGAAATTGCCACTTTATTGGGTGGACGTTCCGCCGAGGAAGTTGTGTTTGGCAGTATTACCACTGGGGCGGCTAATGACCTACAACGGGCGACAGACCTGGCCGAACGCATGGTAACAATGTACGGCATGAGTAAGGTGTTGGGGCCGCTTGCCTATGAAAAAGGACAACAAAATAGTTTTCTAGGCGATAATATGATGATGAACCCCCGTCGTAATGTCAGCGACGACACAGCAAAAGCGATTGATGCGGAAGTCAAAGGTATTGTTGAATCTGCCCATAACAAAGCCCTGAATATTCTCAAAAATAATCGGGATTTATTGGAAACCATTGCCCAAAAAATCCTGGATATTGAGGTGATTGAAGGGGATGAGTTGCAAAATTTCTTGAATCAGATTCAATTTGAACACAAAAAAACTGCAACGATTGCTTAGAATAATAAGAGTAGGGGTTTACATCTAGCCCCCCTTGAAAATTAGATCCCCCCTAGCCCCCCTTCAAAAGGGGGGAACTGAACTTAAAAGTCACCCTTTTTAAGGGGGATTTAGGGGGATCTCACCTCCGATTAAAATCGAGGGAACTGAACTTAAAAGTCNTAAGGGGGATTTAGGGGGATCTCACCTCCGATTAAAATCGAGGGAACTGAACTTAAAAGTCACCCTTTTTAAGGGGGATTTAGGGGGATAAAACCCCTACTGATTCTCCGCTACCCCTAAACTTGCAATGAGTATTAAAAAAAAGAAATCTCGATTCCCCGACTCCCAACAAATTGGTAAAATTTTATTAATTATTTCCGGTCTTTTATTTGCGGCTTATTTAGTTTTACCTCGTCAACAACGAGTGCCGCGTGTGCCTTACAGTATTTTTATTCAACAACTCGAAAACAAGCAAGTTGCCGGGGTGCAGGTGGGGGATAATGAAATTCGCTATCGCCTCAAAGGAGAAAAGCAAGATGAGTTAGGGCCATTACTCTCAACTACGCCGATTTTTGACCCCGATTTAGCCAAACGTTTACAACAAAATAATGTTGTTTTTCAAGCGGCACCGCCTCCGAAAAATAGTGGCTTATATGTGCTGTTGAGTTGGATTATTCCGCCGTTAATTTTAGTCGCAGCCTTTCAGTTTTTAGGAAAACGGGATTCAGGAGGTTCCCTGTCAATTCGTAAAAGTAAGGCGAAAGTTTATGTTGAGGGGGCTTCTGATAAAATTACTTTTGCCGATGTTGCTGGCGTTGAAGAAGCTAAAACAGAATTAGCAGAAATTGTTGATTTCCTCAAAAATCCTAAACGATATACCGAAATTGGGGCAAGAATTCCTAAAGGTGTATTGTTAGTTGGGCCGCCCGGAACAGGTAAAACGTTGATGGCGAAAGCGGTAGCTGGAGAGGCGGGAGTTCCCTTTTTTAGTATTTCTGCTTCGGAGTTTGTAGAATTATTTGTCGGGACGGGCGCGGCACGGGTTAGAGATTTATTTGAACAGGCGAAAAAGAAGGCTCCTTGTATTATTTTTATTGATGAATTAGACGCTATTGGCAAGTCAAGAAGTAGTGGCGGGATGCAGAGTGGTAGCAGCGATGAACGGGAACAAACCCTCAATCAATTGTTAACAGAAATGGATGGGTTTACCGTTGGAGATCAGACAGTCATTGTACTCGCCGCAACCAACCGCCCAGAAGCATTAGATGCGGCGTTATTAAGGCCGGGAAGGTTTGACCGACAGGTATTAGTTGACCGTCCAGATTTGGCGGGGCGTAAAGCCGTTTTAGAGATTTATGCGAAAAAAGTTAAACTGGGAGACGATGTTGATTTACATCAAATTGCCACCCAAACTCCCGGTTTTGGCGGTGCAGATTTAGCGAATTTAGTTAATGAAGCGGCGTTATTAGCAGCCAGAAATCAACGTAAAACTGTTGCCCAAGAAGATTTTAAAGAAGCGATAGAACGAGTCGTTGCCGGGTTAGAAAAAAGAAGCCGGGTTCTCAATGAAAAAGAGAAGAAAATTGTTGCTTATCACGAAGTCGGTCATGCGATTATTGGGGCGTTAATGCCGGGTGGTGGAAAGGTGGCTAAAATTTCGATAGTTCCGCGTGGAATGGGGGCGTTAGGCTATACGTTAAAGCTGCCAACAGAAGACCGATTTTTGATGGATGAAACCGAATTTCGCGAACAAATTGCCACTTTATTAGGCGGACGGGCGGCTGAAGAAATAGTCTTTCAACGGGTCACAAACGGCGCTTCTGATGACCTCCAACGGGCGACAGACCTAGCGGAACGGATGGTGACAACCTACGGCATGAGTCAGGTTTTAGGGCCGTTAGCCTATGGGAAAGGGGGCAAAGCAAATTTCTTAGGAAATGAATCCAATAGTCGTCGAAATATGAGTGAAAAAACAGCCGAAGCGATTGATTTAGAAGTTAAAGAAATTGTGGATGCGGCCCATCACTTGGCGTTGGATATTTTAAAGAAAAATCGCGCTTTGTTAGATGAAATAGCTAATCAGTTATTAGCAACAGAAGTCGTCGAAGGGGAAGAATTACAAGCTTGGCTGGATCGGGTTCAGCCCCTCAATTAAGAGAATTTGATTAATTTTTTTTCAGAGAAATTAACAAGGGGTAAAATAGTAGAAAAGAATAGGTTGAATTTGATGTCATGGGTAAAATCGCATCGGCATTAATTGGTTTATGTGTGGGAGATGCGTTAGGCGTTCCGGTTGAATTTCATGTGCGATCTGAACGACGTCTTCACCCCGTTACGACGATGACTGGCTACGGTACTTATAATCAACCGCCAGGAACTTGGTCTGATGATAGTTCTCTAACGCTTTGTTTGGCGGATGTATTATGTCATCAAGGCTATGATTTAGACGCGATCGCAGATTCGTTTTGTCGGTGGTATCGAGAGCGATTTTGGACGGCTAGAGGCGGTGTATTTGATATTGGGGTAACGACTCAAATTGCGATTAATCGTTTGCGAAAAGGAGTTCCCCCAACTGAAGCCGGAGAAACCAGCGATCGCAGTAATGGAAATGGTTCTTTGATGCGAATTTTGCCCTTCGCTTTCCTCTACAAACAAGAGTCTTTTGAAGATTTAATTGCTAAAGTTCACGACTGTTCTAAAATCACTCATGCTCATGCGCGATCGCAAATGGCTTGCGGAATTTATATTAGCATCGCCATCAGCTTATTGGAAGGAATGACGCTCAAAGACGCTTATTTAACGGGTCTTGAACGGATTAAACCCTTGTATGAACAAGGAGAATTTGCCGAGCAATTAAGATANTTTGAAGATTTAATTGCTAAAGTTCACGACTGTTCTAAAATCACTCATGCTCATGCGCGATCGCAAATGGCTTGCGGAATTTATATTAGCATCGCCATCAGCTTATTGGAAGGAATGACGCTCAAAGACGCTTATTTAACGGGTCTTGAACGGATTAAACCCTTGTATGAACAAGGAGAATTTGCCGAGCAATTAAGATATTTTAAACGAGTTTTCCCCGGAGATATTGAGACGTTAGACAGTAAACATATTGAATCGAGTGGTTATGTTTTGCATACCTTAGAAGCATCCTTGTGGTGTTTGTTGACCACATCTTCCTATGCTGAAGCTGTTCTCAAAGCCGTTAATTTAGGCGATGATAGCGATACCACCGGAGCCGTAACCGGAGGATTAGCGGGGATTTATTATGGACTCGAAAATATTCCCTCTGAATGGGTAGAGGTACTGGCGAGAAAAGACGATATTCTCAATTTAGCTCAACAGTTAGAAGACCGTTATCCTGTTTGAGTGAGGAGGTGATTATTCAATGGCTGTAAAGTAGTATCGCCAAATATAGCGCATAGCGCTATAGCCTTGACACCCGCTAAAAGTTAGAGATATTGATCAAGCTTTAATATTTAGGGCGCAAGCCTTATGCCTCTACAATGTGTTTTATTTCTGTGACTCAAATGAGTTAATTCACTTGTGTTACAGTTCGCAAAATTATCAAAAGTAACACAAAAAAGCGACTGTTAACACTTCGATCTCATCGATTAGATTAGATACATAAATCGAACAAGGGAAAACAACTTTAACTCTTGTTTATCAATCCAGGAGATCAACCATGAGTGCAATGACCAACATCGAAACCAACGGACAAGCAACTGCAACTGCTGCTGTTATCCCCGCTTCTGAACCGGTTCAATATGCTGCGGCTCAATCTCGGGGAATTGACTTACCTCTTTTAAAATTAGGTTTAGCAGGTGAGGCGGTTCGTTTCGCCCAACAACGTTTAATTGCTAACGCATATCCAATTAAGTTTAACGGACAATTTGGCCCCCAAATGAAAGCGGCTGTTGAGCATTTTCAAGGCAATTATGGTGGCTTAGTTGTTGATGGAGTTATCGGAGAAAATACCTGGCGGGCGCTGTGTAACGGTGACGCAGAATTTCGTCGCTTGGGTCGGAGTTTCTATTCTCCGTTTGTAGAGACACGGTACCGCTACGATGTGAATATGCCTGAACTTTATCAGGGTTCTGTCGGCGATGCGGTTGAATGTCTCCAATTGCGTCTGTCTGACATTGATTTCAAACTTTCCTATCCCTTGTATATTGATGGCATTTTTGGTCTAAAAACTCGCCAAGCAGTGGAAGCTTTTCAACGGTATAAAGGTTTAAAAGTTGACGGTGTGGTTGGGAAAGAAACTTGGCGTAAGTTGGGCGAATAATCACCTCGAAATGGGGGGAAATCCCCCGATTAAGCCCATTCGTTTGTAGAAGGGAACACACCCTAAAAACCCGTTTTCTCTTTGAAAGCGGGTTTCTGTATGGCGGCCCGGGTTAAAACACACAATTCATTCCAGTTTATCGATTTTATTTTTGAGTTTAATGATGTTGTTTTTACTGTAGTTTAGATGAGCTAAATCAATTGAATAACTGTTGATAACTCAACTAAAGTAACACAAAAAAGCGACTTTTAACCTGGCAATTATAGCGGCTATATTAGAGTTGTAAAGCAAACAAGACAAAACACAATTAACTCTTGTTTATTAGTCTAGGAGATCAACCATGAGTGCAACGACCAACATCGAAACCAACGGACAAGCAATTGCAACTGCTACTGCTATTCCCGCTTCTGAACCGATTCAATATGCTGCGGCTAAATCGAGCGGAATTGTCCTACCTCTTATAAAATTAGGTGCCGCAGGTGAGGCGGTTCGTTTCGCACAACAACGTTTAATCGCTTACAAATATAACATCGGTTTCAACGGACAATTTGGCCCCCAAATGAAAGAGGCTGTTAAGCATTTTCAAGCGAATTATGGTGGCTTAGTTGTTGATGGAATTATCGGGAAATATACCTGGCGGGCGCTGTGCGGACAAGAATTTCCTCTCGGTAAGAAGTTCTATTCTCCGTTTGTACCTACATCCTATCCCTACGATGTTCAGATGCCTGTCCTTTCCAAAGGTGATGTCGGTGATGCGGTTGAATGTCTTCAATTGCGTCTGTATGACCACGGTTTCTTTTGGCTGTATATTGATGGCATTTTTGGGCCACAAACTCTGGATGCCGTTAAAACTTTCCAAGCCAATAAAAGTTTAACAGTTGACGGTATTGTGGGTAAATACACTTGGCGGAAACTAGGTGAATAATCACCTGAGAGATGGGGGATTTTTCCCCACTCCCTAAAATTTCGTCGGTTAACATTCAAAGCTAAAAAACCCGGTTTCTCTTGAGAGATCGGGTTTTTCCGATCAACTTCAATTTATAGGCGCCTGAGAAAACCTGAGAAAACCTGAGAATCACTTCAGTTGAGAATTATCACTTCTAATTAAAGTTCAGAGATTTTCTGTAACGACAAATTAAAGTTTTGCCTTTACCGTAGTAAATACTGAACATTCACAGTCTACTTTAGCCGAAATTACCTGTAAAACTCTAGAAAAGGNATCGGGTTTTTCCGATCAACTTCAATTTATAGGCGCCTGAGAAAACCTGAGAAAACCTGAGAATCACTTCAGTTGAGAATTATCACTTCTAATTAAAGTTCAGAGATTTTCTGTAACGACAAATTAAAGTTTTGCCTTTACCGTAGTAAATACTGAACATTCACAGTCTACTTTAGCCGAAATTACCTGTAAAACTCTAGAAAAGGTTGGAAATTGAACGGGAGGGGAAATCAAATGTAACCCATTGAATTGTGTATTTTACTACTGGCGATCGCGATTTCCGATTAACTCTTTTTATTCCGCTTTCAGTAAGCGAATAAACTCTAAGGGTAAACCATCTGTATCAGCAATAAAAGCCACTTCATAAACCGAATTTCCAATCATTTGCTGAGTCGGTTCGAGTAGAATCTTCAACGGTTGGTATAAATCCGGTTGTTCTTGAGTTGCCTTCTGAAACTGTTCTTTGAGATGATTTAACCATTGAGGTAAATCGGGAGTAGCGGCACTCAAGTCAAAGGAAAGATGATAATATCCCACATAATGCTCATCGCCAAAAGCATCGGGTGGGGGTGAGGGCTGAGGAATTTGAATCAATTCAATTCGCCCATTTAATCCTTCCATCCAACAAGCCAACGTGTAACCTGTTGTAAACCGTTCACAAACCTGAAAACCGAGCTGTTGATAAAAAGCGATCGCCCGATGAATATCAGCAGTGCGAATAGAGGCATGGTGCATGAAAAATGGGGGGTTGAGTGTTTAGAGTGAGCTGAGAAACGGCGATCAATTTACCATGATTTATTCAAACAAGCGAAAATAAGGATAGGGAATCGGCACATCTTGTTCTTTTTCTAAATCAAAATTAATCACATTCCAACAAGGTTCATCTTGAGGATCAGGACTAAAATCAACAGGTAAACCATAGAGTTTGGGTTGAGCGGTATCCGACTGCTCTCGCCAAGGGGTACTGCGTTCGAGATAAGAACTAATCAACTCTCGATAGCGTTGGGCAATAATGACGCGAGTGGCACGATAGCCTTGAGTATAGAGCCGATCTAACGCCTCGTGAATTTCAAATCGAATCCCGTCAGGATGGGTGTGTTGTCGATACCACTCCCCATTCCACTCACGCCAATGCCGTCCTGACTGAAGATGGACTAATTCACTCGTTTCTGGATCAGCTTCAAAAGCGCCATGACGAGGACATAAGTAGGTATCTGTCAGCGTCAAAGCAGGAATCTTTTGACGACAGTGAGGACAGCGAATTTCCGGGCCGAATATAGGGTACTGCAAGGCAGAATTCATGGTGAATACGTTTCGCACCAGAGCTTGTAGACTCTATTATAGCGGGGGTGATTCTTTCCTCCCGGTGAATATTTGCCGAATTAGCCATCAATTAATGATTAAGCCATGAATAATCATGCCGATCAATCTTTCTGTAATCATCCTATAGACTGGCCTGTTCCTGATCTCTCACAAGCGGCTTTTATCGCCCCTAATGCGATGGTTATGGGTTGGGTAGAAGTGGCTTCAGGGGTGAGCATTTGGTACTCAGCAGTGGTTCGAGGAGATGTTGAACGGATTATTATCGGAGCGAGTACCAATATTCAGGATGGCGCAATTTTACACGGTGATCCAGGCCAGATGACAGTATTAGAAGATTTTGTCACCGTTGGACATCGAGCAGTCGTGCATTCAGCTTATATCGAACGAGGAAGCTTGATCGGCATTGGGGCGGTGATTTTAAATGGCGTGCGAGTCGGTAGTGGTAGTATTGTCGGAGCAGGCGCTGTTGTGACGAAAGATGTTCCTCCCCGAACGTTGGTGGCGGGTGTTCCTGCTAAATCTTTGCGAGAGGTGTCAGAAGCCGAAGCGGCTGACTTGATCGAACACGCCCAAAAGTATGAGCAATTAGCGTTGGTTCATCGGAGGAAGGCAAGCTAGCAATAAGCCGTTAGTCTAGGGGCGGGTTGATCTGAGTTATTTTTAGGAAAACATAGATCTGGGTAGAACCCGCCCCTACCCAACACCTGACACCTGACACCTGACACCCTATAAAACTTTTTAATTGAGCAAAAGCAAAAAATGAGATAAAAATAAAGTTATGAGAATTTTTTTAAGAAACTGGAGGAGAACAAATGGATTTCGATTTTCGTCTCGTTGTGGTTTTACTGCCGCTCTTGATTGCTGGAGGCTGGGCTTTGTTTAATGTTGGTGCCGCTGCCCTCAGACAAGCTCAAACCTTTTTGAGTAGCAAATAAGACTCAGACTCGCAAATAGCATCTGCCGACTGTTCTCTCATTTTTAGAGGATGGTCGGTTTTGAGTTTGGGGAGAATTCCCAGAGCTTGGTATGATGGGGAGTGTTTTTGGCTTTATTGTCCCCTAATTAATCCTATGACTCCAGAAACCGCCCTAAGTGAAATCGCCATCAAGCAAAACCTAGAGCAATTTTTATTGGTTCTACTGGTTTCTCTGAGTGTCGCAACAATATCCCGGCTGTTTGTTTGGTTTCGTCGGATTCCTTTTACCCTGCTGTTAGTCATTGTCGGATTAATTCTAGCATTTGAGGATATTCGCCTCGTCAACCTCTCCCCAGAATTGATTTTAGAAATTTTCCTCCCCCCGTTACTGTTTGAAGCGAGTTGGAATATGAAGTGGCGGGAGTTGCAACGAGATTTAATTCCCGTTACCTTGTTTGCCATTGTTGGGGTAATTATTTCGGTTGTTGGTATCGCTTTCGGGTTAAGTTGGTTTGCAGGAATTCCCGGAGCGATCGCTTTATTAGTCGGGGCGAGTCTATCTGCAACTGATCCGATTTCTGTTGTCGCGTTATTGAAGGAATTAGGCGCTAGCCAACGTCTAAAAACCTTAATGGAAGGAGAAAGTCTCTTTAACGATGGAGTGGCGGTTGTCGCTTTTAGTATATTAGTCGCGATACCGATGGGAACCTCTGAGTTTTCAGTGTCCCAAACCTTACTACAATTTTTTACTTTTGTTGGAATTGGGGCGGGAGTTGGATGTTTAATTGGATTTGGAATTTCTTACTTAACTCAACGGTTTGATTCTCCCTTAGTTGAACAGTCTTTAACTCTGGTTTCTGCTTATGGCACCTATGTTGTTACGGAGCAGTTGGGCGGTTCTGGTGTGATTGGAGTCGTTATTGTTGGTTTGATTTTAGGGAATTTTGGTTCTCGCATTGGCATGAATCCCCGAACTCGGATTATTGTGAGTGAATTTTGGGAATTTCTCGCGTTTTTTGTCAATTCAATTGTTTTTCTGTTGATTGGCGATCAGATTCAATTTCCCAGTTTAGCGGCTAATATTCAACCCATTCTCATTGCAATTGCGGGGATGATTATTACTCGAGCANTTGTTGGTTTGATTTTAGGGAATTTTGGTTCTCGCATTGGCATGAATCCCCGAACTCGGATTATTGTGAGTGAATTTTGGGAATTTCTCGCGTTTTTTGTCAATTCAATTGTTTTTCTGTTGATTGGCGATCAGATTCAATTTCCCAGTTTAGCGGCTAATATTCAACCCATTCTCATTGCAATTGCGGGGATGATTATTACTCGAGCAATGAGTACCTATGGCTTAAGTGCGATCAGTAATGGGTTAGCCAATTCTAAAATCAATTTCAAAATTCAAACGATTTTGTGGTGGGGAGGTTTAAGGGGTTCGGTTTCTATCGCGTTGGCGTTGAGTGTCCCGACTGCGTTACAACAACGAGATGAAATTATTGCGACTGTCTTTGGAGTCGTATTATTTACGCTATTGGTTCAAGGCTTAACCACCCAACCTTTATTAAACATCTTAGGGTTAATTGGTGATCAACCCCTGCAACAAGAATATCAAGAATTACTCGCTCGTCGTGTAGCTTTAAACCGAGTCAGAAATCATTTATCAGATGTCATTCGCCGACAAGAAGTTGAGCCAGAATTTTATCGATATCAAGCCGAATTAGTCAATTCAGAACTGACTCAAGTTAAAGAGAAACTTGATAAACTTCAAGAACAACATCCCCAACTCCAAGAAATAAGTCTCAAGTTGTTGTTAGAAGAAATGGTTGATATTGAAGCCAATACCTATGCAGAGTTAATTCGTTCAGGTCGTCTTGATAATAACATCTCGCCGATTCTTTGGGAGGTGTTTGAAGGACAGGAGGAAAAACAGCAAGAAGTTGAATTAACTTCGGAACAACAATCTACATAACCGGATTTTATTCTCGACTTTGAAGCTGACGAAGTTTATAGTTTAAATTGTCAATTTTCTGATTTAAAAACTTAGAAACAGCTCGTTTTTTCTGTTCCAACCAACTTGGATGCTTGAGTGTTGGGCGTTCGTTTGGAGAGTTCAAATAGCGGTAATGCAAGAATAAATCTTTATAGGGGATACCTGTATCTTCCCCTTCACAGAGTTTCGTAAATTTTGAAGACGAAACGCTCATATAATGAAGATAAGTGATGGGTTTACCGTTGTCATACAATACATGCTCAATCTCATCAAATTTTGAAGACCAATGACTTCCCGTAGCCGTTTCTATGCCATGATAAGCAAAATTATAGAAGGAAACACCACTGCGAGCAACGAGATAATTAAATAAAGGTTGATCTGTTCCTCTAAGAGACATGACCTCCGCTTCTCCTGCTTTTAATTTATTTAACAGATCGGCCAAATTTCCTCGATTTAAAACTCCTTTTTTAGAGGCAAACCAACCCGCACAGAAAATTCCTTGTTTAAGCTTTTCAATATCAAAAATATGAGCGAGTTTATTTGATGAAAAATCAAAAACATAATTGGGATCAGAGCGATATTGAAAGTCATTAGCCACCCAATCATATTCTTCTAATTTTTCATAGATATAATCTAGAGAACTCATTAAAAGAGTATCTGCATCAAAATAAACAAATTTCTCAAAAGGCCCATCAAAGCTACAAAATTTTCGGTGCATTCCCATACAATGAACCTGTTTCCATCCTTTAAGTTTCCAAGCTTTTTGAGCTTTTTCGTGGGCTGTCCAAGCCTGAGTTGCAAAGTCTTCCCAAAACTCAATGGATGCTAAGTTGTCAAAAAGAGTAACATTGCTTCGGGATGCAATTTCTGATCGGACTTTATCTAATCGGTTATCATAAGGAATGACACAAACCGGAAGTTCTTTGGCTCCGTTAACTTCCATACTGTTGAGTAAAGAAACAAGCTGATCATAAACCACATCATTCGCTAATGTGTATATACCGTTAGTCATGGGTTTACTCCTAATGTTAAGTCCGAGTTGCTAAAAAAGGTAAAAAACGGCTTAATTTTCTTTGCCATGCGGGTTTTCCCTCATGCAAATAGCGATAATATTCCCAAATATTCCAGTAGGGACAACCGGGCTGCATTCGAGTCCCCGCCCAATGAATATATTGTAGACGTTTCCCATGATCATAAAGAATATGATCTTTTTCTTGAAAATGAGTTGAACCTGCCCAACTTCCTGGCCCGCCTTCGGGTATTTTAACTAAATTTCCCCGCTTGGGAATGTTTTTGAGAACCAAATAATTGAGGATAGGTTGATCGGTAACACCTTCACTAAAATCAAAATATTCTCGATGTTGTGAACATTCTTTCAAAGTTTCATAGAGTCGTTCTAGGCTAATTATCCCTTTTTTAGAAGCCCAAAACCCGCTATTAAAAACATCTTCTAGTTCTTTCTCGGTGAAAATATTTTGTTCTACAACAAACGGGGAAAAAATATTCCGCAATTTTTGACCGGAAAAATGATAGTCACAACAGAAAAAACCCACCTCAGAAAGATAGTCTAAATTCGCGACAATATCCTCAAAAACAACAATATCTGTATCAATATAGAGAAATTCATCTAACGGCCCAAACCAAACAGCTAGCTTTCGCATTTTGTTGGGAAGTTTAAGAAAATCTCGATCAAAAATTTCTCCGATTTGTTGCGTTAACTGTTCAAGAAAATCTAAATCAGGAAAAACTTTAACGTCATGTAAACGACCTAACGTTTCAGCCACTTGATGATAGTCTTCGTTAAACGGAATCAGAAAAATAGGCACAGTTTTATTATAACAGCGAATGCTATTGAGTAAAGCGATCGCATTTTCCATCACTCGATCATTGGCAACAATATAAATTCCACGCATGATGTTTGCTCCTCATTGGGTTAATTTTAATTTTCTCAAAATTCGTTTCAATAAATTAGGTTTTGAACTGGATTTCGGCTCCGGGGGTGGACTGGTAAAAACAGGACGATTTTCGGGTTCGTGAAGATAGCGATAATACAGGAATAAATCACGGTAGGGAAAGGCTAAATTTTCGCCTTGACACACACTTTCAATCGTTTGAGGTTTGACTCCAATATAGTGTAAATAGGTGAGTCGATTTCCTTTGTCATATAAAATGTGATCTTGTTCTTGGAAATGTTTAGAAGTAACGCTACACCCTGTTTTCTCACCTTCTGGTAAGCTATAGGCAAAATTATAACTCGGAATTCCTGAACGCATCACCATATAATTCAATAAGGGCTGTTCTCCGGCTCCATCATATAAAATATCATATTCTCCATTTTGCAAGTTTGATAGTATAAAATCACGAACTTCTTGATTAAATAAGCCTCGTTTAGCACCATAAAAGCCCGAACAAAAAATCTCTGAATCAATCCGCTCTTTTTCAAAGACATTCAGAAGTTTGGGAGATTGTAAATTATAAACTTTTGTGGGATCAAGGAACTGAAAATCATAAACAATCCAATCATATTCATCTAGTTTTTGAAACACGGCATCCAAAGAGTTCATTACCAGTGTATCTGCATCCATATAGATGAACTGATCAAAAGGCCCATCAAACCCACAAAAACGCCGATGAGCGCCATAAAGTCGCAATTTGCGATTGAGTCGTTCGGGTGCTGCGGCTAACATAAATTCATCCCAACGTTGAATCGATTCAGCATCATCGTAAATGAAAACATTGGGTCGCTT
>NZ_LATL02000107.1 GCF_000972705.2 Limnoraphis robusta CS-951
CGCTCCATCCTCTCCATCCCGACGCGCCAGGGGAGGGAGTATAATTTGAGGAACTTTTATCGATTTGAGGGAGATGAACTCGGGTTCTACCGGGTCTTTGGGCAGTTTAGCGCCTCCGTCGAGAACTCGTTCAACATCATCAAAGATATCGTCCATCAGTCGATCTGCGTAGATCTCGATGGATGCTGGATCTCTAATCAGTTGTTCTTCTGACAGGGTTTGAGTTGTTTGGTTCATCGTTGTTGTTTCTTGAGGCATTGTCACCCTCCCTCACGCTCGTTTACCTCTATTGATGAATTATAGTTGAGTTGCTGTTGATTTTACTATGAAATCCCTCAACTGGGCTAATTTCACATAATTTTAAGAAGGCAATAGGCCAAATTTTTGTAGGGGCGGGTTCAGAACAGTTATCAGTTATCAGTTATGCAGTGAGAGCGTGAAAACAGTTTACAGTTCTTGCAGATATTCGTGATCAAGATTCTCTGTTCACTGTCTACTGTTCACTGTCTACTGTAAACTGTTTAAACCCGCCCCGAGGTTGTGAAAAGGCTACCTCCAACGCTTGCGGATTTAACTTGAATTCATCGATTGACTGCTTTTTTGTTAATTTTTATTAATCATTAGACAATGATTATAGCGGTGTGCGCTCGTATGAGGTACAAACCAGAAACCGGGTTTCTACCGAATCGGTGTACCTCACAAAACTGAAAACTGCTATACAATTCTCGAAAAATGAATAATTTTTATTGATGGTTGTCGAAAATACTTTTTTTTGTTAATACTTATGAAAAACTGTTCATGTATTGAACTATAGATAAAAATGTAAATGAATACCCAGTCAGAATCCCAAGGTTGTTGTAGTTGCCATCAAGATAATAAGCCTAATTCTAATTTTACCCCAGAGTTTGACCGGAAAGAAGAACTTCTTCCCATTCTTGCGGTTGTTGTCTTGTTAGGAATTGGGTTAATTTTCCAAGAAAAACTTCAAGCAACGCCTTTTTCTATCGGTGAATATATTGTGTTTATTTCCGCTTATTTGTTAAGTGGTTGGACTGTTTTAACCAAGGCGGGAAGAAACATTTTACGAGGGCGAATTTTTGATGAAAACTTCCTAATGACTATTGCTACATTGGGAGCGATCGCGATTCATCAACTCCCCGAAGCCGTTGGTGTTATGCTATTTTATCAAATTGGGGAATTAGTTCAAGAATTAGCCGTTAGTCGTTCCCGTCGTTCGATTAAATCGCTGTTAGAAATTCGTCCCGATACCGCCAATTTAAAAGTTAATGGTTCGGTTCAAAAAGTTTCTCCCGAAACCGTTAATATTGGGGATATTATTCTCGTTAAACCGGGTGAAAAAATACCCTTAGATGGGGAAATTATCGAGGGGAATTCTCAAATTGATACTTCGGCTTTAACGGGTGAACCCGTACCCCGTACCGTGAAAGTTGGAGAAACGGTATTGGCGGGAATGATTAATCAAACCGGAGTTTTAACCGTAAAAGTCAGCAAAACGTTTGGGGAATCTTCCATTGCCAAAATTCTGAATTTAGTTGAAAATGCCAGCAGCAAAAAAGCAAAAACGGAGAAATTTATTACTCGGTTTGCCCAATATTATACACCAGTTGTTGTATTTTTGTCTCTGGCTGTTGCGCTGTTACCGCCTTTATTTATTCCCGGTGAAACTTCAGCCGAATGGGTTTATCGGGCTTTAATTTTATTGGTGATTTCTTGTCCTTGTGGGTTGGTGATTAGTATTCCTCTCGGTTATTTTGGGGGAATTGGAGGGGCGGCTAAAAATGGAATTTTGGTGAAAGGAGCGACGTTTTTAGATACGTTAACTGCGGTGAAAACGGTTGTTTTTGATAAAACAGGAACGCTAACAAAAGGGGTATTTAAAGTGATTGAAATTGTTTCTAAAAATGGCTTTAATGAAACGGAATTACTCAAGTTAGCTGTTCATGCTGAATCACATTCTAATCATCCTATTGCCCAATCTATTCGAGAAGCATACAGTCAAGAAATAGATGATAAAATAGTTAGTGACTATGAAGAAATTGCAGGTCATGGAATTAAAGCAAAAGTCAAAAATCAGGTTATTTTAGCGGGAAATGATCGCCTCTTACATCGAGAAAATATTAACCCTGATAGCTGTAACGTTGCGGGAACAGTGGTTCATCTGGCTGTTGATGGGCAATATGCGGGTTATATTGTGATTGCAGACGAACTGAAAGAAGATGCAGCAGAAGCAATTTATAGCTTGAAACAAATCGGCATTGAACAAACAATAATGCTGACGGGAGATAACAAAACCGTTGCTCAGTCTGTAGCGGAAAAATTGGGTTTAGATCGCTATTTTGCCGAACTATTACCGGAAGACAAAGTAGACTCTTTTGAACAAATTCTCCACGAAACGGGAGCCAAAAATAAAGTGGCTTTTGTGGGTGATGGAATTAACGACGCTCCGGTTATTGCCAGGGCAGATGTGGGGATAGCAATGGGCAGATTAGGTTCGGATGCGGCGATAGAAACGGCAGATATTGTGATTATGACGGATGCGCCTTCTAAAGTTGCAGAAGCGATTAAAATTGGCAGAAAAACCCACAAAATTGTTTGGCAAAATATTCTGTTTGCGTTGGGAATAAAAGGGTTATTTATTCTGTTGGGTGTGATTGGAATTGCGACATTGTGGGAGGCGGTTTTTGCTGATGTGGGTGTGGCATTATTGGCGATTTTAAATGCGAGTCGCGTGTTACGAACTTAACCCTAAAACCCCTAAAAACAGAAACCGGGTTTTTTTAACTAAAATCACCTCAACTCAAATTAAAAACCCGAAAAACCCGGTTTCTCAAAGAAACCGGGTTTTTAGTCTACAAAAAGAACGGTTAACCGTAATCAACAATTCTCAAAACCGTTTAAAATAATAAAATTAGGAGGAAAGTAAAATTTATAAAAGGTGCTAAAATATGTCTCAGTTAATACTCTTGCGTCATGGTCAAAGCCTGTGGAATGCCGCTAATAAATTCACAGGTTGGTTAGAACTGAAAACAGGTGTACCCATTGTGTACGAAATTGATGCCAAGGGCGAAGTTAAAAGTAAAGTCATTCTCAACGACTAAAATTTAAAAAATTTTCCCGATTTCTCAGGAAAAGTGAAACTCGTTTCTCTCAGGGAAATTAGTTAGCTTGTCCAGAAATTGAGAACTGATAGGAATGCTGACCAGAAGCGCGATCGCCAACATAAATGTTATAAGTCCCAGAGGGAGCATATCCTGAAAATTGTAAATTTCCGCCCGCTCCTTCTGGTAAGACACAATAGCGTCCAGCAGGTCCCTCGATCAACAAGGTTGGCGATCCTGAAGTTTGTACCCGAATTAGCACATAGGCTAAATCTTCAGCAACATCAATGGTATGATTGGGGGCGGCAGCAACAAAACCACAATCTCCGCTATTACTTTGTCCACCCGAAGTCCCCGCAGCCGTCAAAGATGCCCCAGGAGTAAGGGTTTGTCGGTCTGCAAGGGCGAGATCAGGCGTTCCCAAATGGATGGCAACAGTCAGTGCAACAACAGCCAAATAGCCTAACTTCATTTTTTCCTCCTCTCAATAGCAACAAAGCCCTCAGTAAAATACAGAAAGTCAAGAACTTAAGCAGGTGAGTTTGCGGAGTCGAGTTAGACCTTGATGAAAAAGATCAATTTTTGTAACCTTCTGTATCAACAGTCTGTGCCTAAATCTCTTAAAATTTTCAAGCAAGACCCTAAAACCTCAACTCATCGGAATCTCTCCTGGTTGTCAACTTTGAACTTGAACCTTTAAAACTCCATCAAACAAACTCCTATGAATTACCCACAAGACGATCCTAACGTGAAGCGCAGATTAGAAGAGCTAGAAGCCGAACTCAAGCAACCTCAGCCGGTCAGTAGTAGTAGTTCAAGCCCCAATTTCATCGAAACCGTCAAAACCCTCTATAATCAGTTCCTGGTCTGGTTTAAAGAACTTCCCAAACTTGGACAAGCGGCTATTGTTGTCGTCGGTTTGGCAATGGGGTTAACCCTACTGCGGACTCTGGCGGAATTAATTTCTTTAGCTATAAGTCTTGCAGTTGTTGGGGGAATCGTGTACATAGGATACAAAATCTTTAAATCATCCAAATTCTCAAAATAGAGAATTCTTGTTTAGCCCGTTATCAACAACTCAACTATGACCAGCCCAACAGCAAGCAGAGATACAGAGATTCATTCATCCGATCCGTCTTGGCCTCTTCAAGTCAGACAACTTCCCCTGTGGGTTCGTAGGTGCGGGGCTTGGGCTGTCGAAGTTTCATTAGTCGTCGTCAGTGGGGTGATTCCCTACAGTCTGGGTGCCTTAGCTAACCGTACTCCAAGCGTGCCTCTCAATCCGGTTCTCCGCACCACAGGCCAAGCTGTCGGCGCGACATTAGGCTTACCTGTGCGCGATCGCAATCCCCAAGTCAATCCTTTAACGAATCTCTTTTGGTGGGGGGCGTTGTTGACACCCACCGTTATCGGGGGATGGCAGGTTTATTTATTAGCCACACGCGGACAAACTCTACCCAAACGGTGGTTTGGGGTACAGGTGATTAATGGGTCTTCTATCGCTCCTCCGGGCTTGCTGCGGGCTTTTTATCGTGAGAGTGTGGGGCGTTGGGGAATTCCGGTGGGAATTGCCTATATCATTTGGCGAGCAACAGGGGCTTTCCCGAATTTAGTCATCCTCACAGGCTTATCGGGTTTGATGATATTGGCTGATGGGTTAATCGCTAAACGCCTCCAGGGTCGAACGGGACATGATCTTTGGGCGGGAACGAGGGTGCGAGAAGTTCATCTTCCGAGTTCTAATCCCTTTACCAGCTACGACTGGAGTAGCTCTCAAGAAGCAGTTCGGGCGATTGTCTTCCGCTCGGAAAAAGGGGGGACGGCGATCAACCTCTGGGCTTGGATGCGCCAACATCCCGGAACGACTCTAATAGCGGTGAGTAGTGCGAGTATGGCGGCGGTATTGGGAACGTTTGTCGGAACTCAGGTTTATATTCAAAATCAAGCCAATCGTCGGGAATTTAAACACCAAGATAATGAAGTGTTTTTAGCCTTGGTCAGCAAACTTTCGCCCAGTGCGCCCACTGATCCGGCTCAACGTCGAGGGGCGATTTTAGCCTTGGGAACGTTGAATGATTCCCGTGCCATTCCCTTATTAGTTGATTATTTGGGACAAGAAAGTAATCCTCTTTTATTAGACTCGGCTCAACAAGCGCTCGTGAGTACAGGGCCAGAAGCTCTGCCCTATTTGCGACAGTTAAATCAAGCCCTGAAAAATGATTTAGAATCAATGCAATTTGGGGCAAATGCGAAAGATAAACAGCTCGTTGCTCAACGTCAGCAAGCCACCCAAAGAGCGATCGCCAAAATTCTCACGGTTCACGAAGGAAACATTCACAATATTGATCTCAGTCGTGTTAATTTAGGTCAATCCACGACACCTCCGACCCAATTTACATTAATTCTGGAGCAAATTGACTTATCTGGTTTTAATTTTAGAAGCAGTATTCTCAACAATGCTAACTTCAAAAATAGTACCTTTTATGGCACGGGTGAAGATGGTCGGTACGGTACATTTGATGATTGGATTTCTGACTTAAGCGGCGCGGATTTAACGGAAGCCAATTTGAGCGGTGCTTTTCTCAGTCATATTGATATGAAACGGGCGAATCTCCTCAAAGCCACTTTAAATAAAGCCGATTTATCTCAAGCGGATTTAACCGGAGTTAACCTCAGCAGTGCTAAATTAATCGGAGCGAATTTAGCAGAAACGAAGCTAAAAGAGGCTAAATTAACAGGCGCCGATTTAGCGAATGCGAACCTGTCTAATGCTAATCTTAGAAATGCCAGCCTGAATCAGATGAATGCTCAAGGCGCTTTGTTCATTTCTGCTAATTTAGAGGACAGTCTGTTACAAAATGCTGATCTTTCTGGTGCAGATTTGAAGGGGGCGAATTTAAAGAATGCTGACTTGAGTTCGAGTTTACTCACAGGTGCGAACTTTAGAAATGCTGACTTGCGAAATGCCAATTTACAAAAGGCTGATTTGAGTTTAGTGAGTTTGAAAGGAGCAAATTTAAGGGGTGCAGATTTTCAAGGGGCAGTCTTTTCTTGGAGTAAGCCGGAACAGAAAAATCCAGACCCATTTATTGAAGATGTGGGAACTCAGACTCAATCAAATCGCATGAAAGGAGTTAATTTTTCTAAGAGTAAAAATCTCAGTTCAGAGCAAATTAACTATCTGTGCAATCAAGGTGCAATTCATCCGGACTGCAATCAATAATCAATCAGGTAAGGCAAAAGGCAAAAGGCAAAAGGCAAAAGGCCATCTTGCGTTCATGCAAAATTTGGGAGGAATTTAAAGTGCTACTCTAGCAATCGAATTTGGTATTAATATTAAACTCTAACCCATTCTATAAAATCATCAAGCCACCCCCCTGAAAATTAACGAAATTGTCTGTTGATCAGGACTCTTAATCAATGGCGAGGGGAGTTCTCTGAAATCCTTCAATATTTGCTACAGATAACAAGGCTTAAATTCGTGATAGATTTGCTGCCAATATTTTTTTCAAACAATATCTGAGCAATTTACGGTGTAAACATTTAACTGAATTAATGATTTGAAGATGAAAGATTCTCAATCAGCAGCTAGGCTTTCTAAAGAATTTGTAAGTTTTTCTGATTAATAATTAAAGTTTGAGTCATTGCGGCTAAATTCTCTAAGTTTTCTTCAAGTTCTTGAGCGCGTTTTTCATAAAAAATCTTTCGTTGCAAAGCTTGACGAGCTAAATCTTCTCGATTCCGTTTTAAAGCTTCCTTCGCAACTTTTTGCCAACTCTTCATTTCTTCGAGAGCTTGTTTATATTGAGGATGAACATCATCCCAAGCCGTGCGGATGTCGCCTAATGCTTTATCTAATAAGAGGGGTGCATTATCTTTTTTAATCCCGGTTAAAGCTTCTTGAATGGGTCGATACCATTGATCAACATCAATTTGATTGAGAAGCGGAACAAAATTTCTAATTTGACGACTATCATTAACACCCGTCACGCACCAGGTCGCAAAATGTTCGCAGTTGTTGAATAATAGATTATATTTGCGCTCTCCCAAACGACTCTCGGCTCGTTGAATTACGGTATCAGGAATATAACGCACAGGATAAGGTCTAATATAAATTAGACCTCCCCGCGCAAACGTTTCTAGAGAAGTTCGTTCAATCACTTCACTCGGTTTGCGATAGTGAATGACGGTACCATCTCCACAGTCTATTCCATGATGCTCATAAACGCCATCTAAATTTAAAAATTCTCGATAAGCATAAATTTGATCGCCTCGGGCCATATTTACCCCCTTTGTCAAGTTCAAATGGTTGGTCTCTAAAAGAGCTGTTAATCTAGAAAGTTGATTAACCTTTCCGGAAGTATCCTAACATATACTGGATTGGTCTTATTAATAGGATATAGAAGGATCACTCACGATGAGTATTAATTCAGCCAATTGGCAAGTTATTGGTCATGCCAATAATATTGTTGCAATGACGGCATTCAATGGAGCGCTTTATGCTGCAACTTCCGAAAATAAACTTTGGGTACGAGTCGCTATTCCCGGTGATATTAACTGGCAAGTTATTGGTCATGCGAATAACGTAGTTGCAATGGCGGCAATGAATGAAAAACTCTATGCTGCGACATCTGAAGGTCAACTGTGGATGAGAGCTATTATAACAGAAGATATGGGTTGGCAAGCGATCGCTTCTGCTCAGAATGTGGTAACAATGACTGCTATGAATGATCAACTCTATGCAGTGACTTCAGATGATAAATTTTGGGTTCGAGATGGTCAAATTAATCTGAATTGGAAACCGATTGGAAAAGGCATTTCTGTGATGGCTTTAGCCGCCACAAATAATCAACTCTATGCCGTTACTTTTGATCATAAACTTTGGCTGGTTAATTTCACTCCTGACGGGATAAAATGGCAAGAAATCGGTCATGGGAATAACGTTGTGGCAATGGCGGGAATGGATGGAAAATTATACGCTGCGACTTCTGATAATAAACTTTGGTATCGAACTGTAGATTAAGTTTATAAAAAAGAGTAGGGTTTGTCAAATGATCACCGTTTTTTCTTCTATGAAATCAACGAGTTTGACGTACCCTACCTATCCTACAGGTCATTTGGAGTTATTGAACGTCAGAGGCTTCTAACTCTTCTGCTTGATGGGTTTCCATTAAGTTAACCTTGACAACCCGATTGACAACTTCAGGAACTTTCGGTAAAGTCAGGGTTAAAATCCCGTTGGTATAATCGGCTTTAACTTCGGTATTGATAATCGCTTCTGGTAAAGCAATGACCCGACGAAATTCACCCACTGGGAATTCACTGAAGAGACATTTTTCTCCTTCACTCAGTTGGGGATTTGCTGTTTTTCCCGAGAAGACAATGGCTTTCTTTGTCACTTGAATATCGAGGGTTTCACTATCTAAACCCGGAATGATCGCCCGTAAAATCAAGTGATCAGACTTTTCTTGTAACTCAACTGCGGGAGTCCAATGGGTCTCTGTTGTGGCTGTGGTAATTTCTGTAAAGAGATGATCAAATTGCTGTTGCATTTTTTCGACTTCAGCGAAGAGGTTGTAACGAGTAACTAACATCATATTGTTTTCTCCAAGTCAGTTTTGTTTTTCTTGCTTACAGTTTTAATCATGCAGGGAAAATCAGCCATCTTAAAGAGTAGAGAACCCCACCTTAAAGGCGAGGTTTCCACACTGATTCTGAAGGTTTAATTTTAGGGAGGAAAACCGAACTTAAGGGGAGGAAAACCGAAAAATTAGCTAGAAGACTGAGGAACTCCTGAACCATTTTTCGCCAGGAATTTTGTGTTTTGAACTTTCCGTAAAGCTTGAATTGTAGAAATAGTGTGTTCGGCGACTTGATCAATGTCTTCGGGTGTATTAAACCGACCGATACCAAAGCGAATAGAAGCATAAGCTAACGCATCGGAACGTCCTAAAGCCGCTAAAACATGAGAAGGTTCTATTTTGGCGGAAGTACAAGCGGAACCGGAGGAAACCGCCATTACAGGTTGTAGTCCTAAAAGTAATGCTTGACCATCGACTCCTGCGACACTCACATTCAAATTTCCAGGTAAACGTTGGCTGGGGTGTCCGTTGAGATAAATATCCCCAAGCGTTGCTAATTTTTCCCAAAGTTGTTGTCGTAATTTTATTAAACGTTGGGTTTCTGAGGTGATTTCTGTTAACGCAAGTTCAACCGCTTTGGCAAAACCAACAATTTGAGGGGTGTATAATGTACCCGATCGCATTCCTCGTTCATGTCCGCCTCCATGCAGTTGAGGGGCGAGTTTAACTCTGGGGTTGCGACGACGAACATAGAGGGCGCCGATGCCTTTTGGGCCGTAAATTTTATGGGCCGTTAATGACATTAAATCAATCTTCATTTCCTCAACATCTAGAGGAATTTTACCCAAAGCTTGTGCGGCGTCGGTATGAAAGAAAATATTGCGATCGCGACACATCGCCCCAATTTCAGCTAAGGGTTGTAAGACGCCAATTTCGTTATTCGCCGCCATCATTGAGAGGAGGATGGTATCAGGACGAAAGGCTTTTTCAACTAAGTTGAGGTCAATTAAACCATCCGTTTGAACGGGAAGTAAAGTTAATTCAAAGCCAAGTTTTTCTAAATAGTGTAACGGATCAAGAACAGCGTTATGTTCGCTAACAACAGTAATCAGATGACGACCTTTGCTAAAATAGGTTTCAGCGATGCCTTTGATGGCTAAATTATCCGATTCTGTTGCACCGCTTGTAAAGATAATTTCTTCGGGTGTCGCGTTAATAGCATTTGCTAAGATTTCTCGGGCTTGTTTAACTGCGGCTTCGGCTTCCCAACCGTAAAGATGATTAACACTGGCCGGATTGCCAAACTGTTCGGTAAAATAGGGAATCATCGCTTCTAACACCCGTTTATCTAGGGGTGTTGTTGCGTTGTTATCGAGATAGATTGGACGTTGAGACATGATAATTTTTTGATAAAAATACGAGTTTTTAATGGAGAGTAAAATTACTATTTTTAGGGTGACTTTACCGAGTTAATTAGACGGAGAAATTATGCCTTTTTTTTCCTTGAAGTTCAAGATTTAATTTCTTTTGAGAGGGAATAATTGTAAATTCTGATAAAACTCAATGTCTATTATATAATAGATAGACGTTAGTTTTTGACGACCACACTTCCATGACCGAATCAACAAACGCTCGTGACCTTTTTAAAGCGGCTTACGAACACCGCTACACCTGGGACTCCAATTTCCCCGGTTATAGTGCTGACATTGAACTCAAGCAGGGATCGGAGGTTTACAATGGTCAGATTCGTATCAATCCTGACATGAGTGCAGAAATAACGGGGATTGAAGATGAAGAGGTGAAACAAAGCGTTTACACTCAATTACGCGATATTATCACACACCGCAAACGCACTTCCTTTGAAGACTCTCACGGCAAAAATAGCTTTAGTTTTGGCGAAAAAGACGAGACGGGCGCTGTAGAGATTTTAGTTCAAGGGGACTCGATGGGTTCCAACTACAAAGTCCGAGGCGATCAAATTTGTTTGGTCAGTCGGGTAATGGGGCGGATGGCGTTTGTCATCAATACCCACGAAAGCCTTGATACCGGGGAAGGTTATGCTGCGAGTCACTACGATGCGGTTTTCCGCAATCCCCAAACCAATGAAATCATGCGAGAATTGGAATTTGAGGATAAGTTTGAAAAAATTGGCGATTACTATGTGATGACTCGTCAAGTGGTTCATTCCAAGGAAAATGGAACAGTAACAACAACCGAGTTCAACTATTCCAATATCAAACTGTTAGAACCTGCAACAGTCAGCTAAATTTTGAAGTCTTAATGTTTCTTTTGTGATGTTACGATTAAGATGAGTTTAGGTTGATCGTTTTGAAGTTCTGAAATAAAATCAATAGGTAAGCCATGACAACTCTAGCTTTAACCCCAGAAAATGTTGAAACCGTTCTAGATGAACTTCGCCCCTATCTCATGGCCGATGGCGGTAACGTTGAGATCGTCGAACTCGATGGCCCGATTGTGCGATTACGTCTGCAAGGGGCTTGTGGGTCTTGCCCTAGTTCAACGATGACGTTAAAAATGGGAATTGAGCGTCGTTTACGGGAAAAAATTCCCGAAATTTCTGAAGTTGTATCGGTTGCATAATTCAATTGCATCGTTCAATTGTCTAAACATTAGGGATTAGGGAAAAAGAAAACTCAAAAAGGCGATCGCTGCTAAATCTCCTTTAGATTTTCCTCACTCTAATCCCTTTTTAATTTACAAGTATTACTGAGTCAAGGGTGCAGGATGAATTACTTTATTTCTCAATCAAACTCTTTTTCATCTCAATCTACTGCCGGATAAAATCATGTTTTTTCACTCCGTAAAACTCTCATTTACTCCGGGTTTAATGATAGGGATTTCGGGTTTTGTTCTCGCTACCTCTCCATCAACAGCCCTAGCACAAATAGTCCCCGATAACACACTCGGTTCAGAAAACTCGGTAGTTACTCCTAATGTTAACATACGCGGAATTAATAGCGATCGCATAGACGGGGGAGCGGTTCGGGGGTCTAACTTATTTCATAGTTTTCAAGAATTTAATATTAGAGAGGGACGGGGGGCTTATTTTTCTAATCCCGATAATATTATTAATATACTAACTCGCGTTACCGGGGGGAATATCTCAGAAATCCTCGGAACGTTAGGGGTTTTAGGGAATGCTAACCTATTTTTAATTAATCCTGCGGGGATAGTTTTTGGACCCAATGCCAGATTAGATGTAGGCGGTTCATTTTTTGCCACAACAGCCGATGGAATCTTATTTGAAAATGGCTTTGAATTTGCAGCATCTAACCCCCAAGCACCGCCATTATTAACGATAAATATGCCGTTGGGTTTGAATATTAGGGAAAATCCTGGGGCTATTGTTAATCAAACGTTACCACAACTCGTTCGGTTGGATGAAAGTCCGTTAAGAAATGATGCAGGATTTCTGATTCCGCAAGGCTTAAACGTTCCCAGAAATCAAACCTTAGCATTAATAGGCGGAGATGTAATATTTGATGGAGGCGTTGCCATTTCTCCAGGGAGTCGAATTCAATTAGGAGGATTATCAGAACCGGGAATTGTACAAATTAATCCTGATAATAGTTTCACCTTTCCCGATAATATTCAACGGGGAAATGTAGCGTTAACCAATGAATCACAAATAAACGTTCGTGCGGATGGAGGCGGAGACGTTAATATTAATGCAAGAAATGTTGAGATATCGGGTGGTAGTGTTATTCGAGCGGGAATAGATAATGGATTGGGTTCTATTGAAGCGGAAGGTGGGGATGTTAATATTAATGTTCAGGATAATGTTTTGATAACAGGTGCAGGCAGTTCAATTGGAAACAGTATTAACATTGATGGAATCGGTCAACCTGGAGATATTAACATCACAGCTAATTCACTCTCAATGAATAATGGAGCATTTCTCAGTACAGTCCTTTTTGGAGAAGGAAATGCAGGCAACATTAATATAGTCACAAACTCATTAGTAATGAGTAATCAAGCTCGACTTGGTGCTTTGACTTTTGGACAAGGAAATGCAGGTGTAGTATCAATTTTAGCTAGGGATTCTGTTGAGTTATCGGATGGTAATATTTTGAGTAGTGTCGAAGAAGGTGCAGTTGGAAATGGGGGAACAATTGAAATTAATACGGGTAATTTATTGATATCTGAAGGTTCACCAGTTATTACTAGCACTTCCGGGGAAGGAAATGCAGGTAATATAACTGTAAAAGCTGATAATATCGAACTCACAGGAACTTCTGCTGATGGTGAGTTGATTAGTGGTTTTTTTGCGGATGTCGATGATACAGGTATTGGTAATGGAGGAAATATTTACATAGAAACTGGACAATTTCGATTAACAGAAGGAGCAAGAATTCAATCCAGTACCTTTGGACAAGGAAATGCTGGTTTAATTTCAATTTTAGCGACAGATTCTGTTGAATTATTAAGTAGTTTTATTTTTAGTGATGTTGAACAAGGTGCAAGGGGTGATGGAGGAATAGTTGAAATTAATACAGGGAATTTATTGCTGTCAGAAGGAGCGCAAATTTTTACTAGAACTTCCGGGGAAGGAAATGCAGGCAGTATCATTGTAAAAGCTGCATCCGTCGCGCTTACCGGAACAACAGCAGATGGTGAATTTCCGAGTGGTTTTTTTGCTGATGTTAATGGAACAGGGATGGGTAATGGAGGAAATATTTACATAGAAACTGGACAATTACGATTAACAGAAGGAGGACGAATTCAAAGCAGTACCTTTGGACAAGGAAATGCTGGTTTAATTTCAATTTTTGCAACCGATTCGGTGGAGTTAGCAGATAGTGGTATTTTCAGTGATGTTGGAGAAAACGCTGTTGGAGATGGGGGAAATATTGAAATTTCAACCTCATCACTTAATGCAATAAATGGACAGATTAGTT
>NZ_LATL02000108.1 GCF_000972705.2 Limnoraphis robusta CS-951
AAAAGAAACCCCATACTAGAGACTAAAAAACCCGGTTTCTTCAAAGGCTTTCTGAAATTGACGATGTGCATTGTAAAAGAAACCGGGTTTTTGGCTTCTAGAGACTAAAAAACCCGGTTTCTTCAAAGGCTTTCTGAAATTGACGATGTGCATTGTAAAAGAAACCGGGTTTTTGGCTTCAATTTGAACCGTTAGGTCGTTGAATAATCGTCTCAATTACCCGTCGTTTAGCTTGAGTATCAATCCCAATTAAACGCACATAATCATTGGGATTTTCTGATAGACAAGCCTCAATTGCTGCCATAATTTCTGAGTGATGACTGCTATCAATAATTGAACAACTTTTCCAAGATCCTGTTTTGAACCGACGCGGATCAGCATATTCCAAACCGACTCGATATCCTGCTTCTAAAATCTGTTCAATTTGTTCAAGAACGTCTAAACTCAGTTTCGTTGTCACTGCTTGACCTTCACTAATAAAAGTTGATCCTTTACTATCTCCTTGCATCACAGCACTCACTTTGCTATCAAACCGATGAGGAGGCATAATTGGGTTATAAGGAAGATGAGTTTTTTGAGTATAATTTGCTGGTGGCTGAACCGAATTTGATGGGGGTTGGGGTTGTGTTACTTCGGGATGAAAGATGCGGTATTGGTTATATTCCTCGACTAATCTCAACTCTTTAATTCGTTGCTGTTCTTTTACCATCTGATGACCCATTTCTAACAAATGAGAGAAGCTAAAATTAGGGTTTTTAAATTCGGGAGGTTTTTCTGTACTATTGACAATGAGCTTAGAAATTTGTTCAATTCCTACTTGATGAATAAAGCGTTGAATTTGTTCGTCGTAAATTCGCGATCGCAATGCACTAAAGAAATCTATCGACTGTTCGGGAAACTCTTCAACTAACTTCACTATATCCTGTTTTAAGAGTTCTTGTTGAAAAATTCCTTCCACAATTTCAACCCGTTCTTCTGGGATAGGTTCCCAATAGAACTTTTCCATCCGTCCATCTCGAATTAGAGGCGCATAAAGTGTTGAAAAATCATTTCCGGTGACAATAATCGGAATCCGTTGTAATGGCGTTGCATCATAACTTCCGGGTAGCTGAACATTCGTCGGATTATCCGCAATATTCATCAAAGTGGCGTTAACTAACTGAGTATTAACCGTGTATTGGGTTCCCGAGTCAAAACGTCCTGCACCCGCATCAATATCATTAATAAATAATGCACACATTTGACCTCTTACCCTCGTTTGTTCCGAGGCTTCACGATATCGCAGTCGAATTAACCGTGAAGGATCTCCGGCGTCTGGACTCTCTAATTCACCCCCAGAAATGGTAACAGGTTCAAATCCTAGTTTCTCAAACACCAGTTCACATTGAAAGGTTTTTCCTTCTCCCTTGCGTCCATGTATTCCTAAAATCAGGGGAACTCGCAGGTTAGAGATTTTTAAGAAGTTTTTGGTGATATGAACGGCTAATTTGTCAAGAAACCTGGGAGAGATATAATAAGACATAGGAAGAGTAAAATTTGATTTGACAATATTATTTTAGGCTAAAACAGACCTTTTTAATTCCATGAGATTAAATTTTTGAAGTCTTGTATAATTTATGCCGACTTAAAATTGTTTTCTGATGTTTTAGGTTGAGGTAAAGGTTTACCATCCTCTTGATAGTCTTGAACCAGCAATTCTAACACTTCTTGAGCATTATTTAATGCTTCTTCGTAGGTATCACCATGAGTGTGAAATTCTTGAGTGGGAAAATCAGGTAAATGCACTAAATAACATTGATCTTCGTTTGACCATTGAATCACAATTGTATAATGAAGTTTCATTCATCTCCTCCTGGCTGTTCTTGAACTTTTTTCAACATCTCTAGTTTACGATTGACTTCTTTATATGATTGAATTTTTTATATTCAACGGTTTGCACAACCTCAATTTAGAAAAAATATGTCAGAATAAAAAGAGTGTAATTTTCAAAATTTCTAGATTTTTAGTTTATGTGTGGACGATTTAGTTTAAGCTGTTCAGCCGAACAAATAGCAGAAATCTTTCTGCTATCCGAAATTCCTGAACTAACCCCTCGTTATAATATCGCGCCGACTCAGTTCATTGCAACGGTTAGTCAGAATTCCAAGTCGGAAAACCGACAATTTAACTGGATGCGTTGGGGTTTAATTCCGTCTTGGGCGAAAGATACAAAAATGGGTGCAAAATTGATTAACGCGAGAGTAGAAACCGTCACCGAAAAAGCATCATTTCGCCAAGCCATTCGCCAGAGACGCTGTTTAATTCTCGCTGATGGGTTTTATGAATGGCAAACAGAAAAAGACCAAAAACAACCCTATTATTTTCATCTCGAAAACCATCAACCTTTTGCTTTTGCCGGACTTTGGGAACGTTGGAAATCTCCCGAAAATCAAGAAATAATTTCCTGTACCATTTTAACCACAGAAGCCCATGAGGAAATGCGTTCAATACATCATCGTCAACCGATTATTATTCCTGAAAACCTATATTCTCAGTGGCTTAACCCTAAGTTAACTGAACCGCAAGAGATTTTACCCTTATTAACTTCTCAAGCGGCTTTGAAGCATTATCCCGTTAACCTCGTTGTGAACAAACCCACCCACGACGAACCGGACTGCATTCAAGCAAAGGGATGAAAAAATGACAATAATTTGTCATAATAAATAAAGAGCAAAATCACAAGAAGGAAAGCATTTATGACCTTACCAAACGGCCCCAAAACGCCTCGGGTTCTCAGAATGATCAAATTCGTTACTCGTCCCCTCGATTATTTAGAAGATTATTATCAACGCTACGGTGACTTTATTCGCATTGGGCAGTCAGAAACTCCCCTAATTTATGTTAACCATCCCGCAGCCATTGAAAAGATTTTTACCGCTAGTCCCGAACAGTTTAGAACGGGAAATGGAGGAGGAGTATTACTATTTTTATTGGGAGAAAATTCTGTTTTTATTGTCGATGGAGAACGCCACCAACGTCAACGTAAACTCTTAATGCCTCCCTTTCATGGCGAGCGCTTAAAAACCTACAATCAGCTTATTTGTGAGATGACCAAACAAGTGATGTCACAAGTTAAAATGGGTCAAGCTTTTCGAGTGAGGGCTTTAATGCAGGATATCACATTAAGAGTCATTTTGAAAGCAGTATTTGGGCTATCAGAAGGCGAACGTTATGAACAATTACGACATCTTTTAAGTGCGATGATGGAGGCTATTGGTTCTCCTTTAGCGGCGAGTTTAATCTTCTTTCCAATTTTGCGTCAAGACTGGGGAAATTGGAGTCCTTGGGGGCGTTTTTTGCGCTACAAACAACAAGCCGATGAGATGATTTATGCTGAAATTCGAGAAAGAAAGCAAAAGAATGATTTTTCCGGTGATGATATTTTAACGTTGTTAATGTCAGCCAGAGACGAAGCCGGGGAAGCGATGAGTGAAGCCGAACTTCGAGATGAATTAATGACACTATTAATTGCTGGACATGAAACCACCGCTTCATCTTTAACTTGGGCGCTCTATTGGACGCATTATCTACCAGAAGTTCAAGATAAATTACGATTTGAATTAGCGAATTTAGGGAAAAATCCCGATCTCAGTGAGATAGCGAGACTTCCCTATTTAACAGCTATTTGTAATGAAACCTTACGAATTTATCCAGTGACATTAACATCCGGGGTGCGAGTTTTAAAACAACCTTTAGAATTAGGGGGTTATTCTTTTGAACCGGGAACCGTACTCTTTCCTTGTACCTATTTAGTACATCAACGAGAAGATATTTACCCTGAACCCAAACAATTTAAACCGGAACGATTTTTACAACGGCAATTTTCCCCCTATGAATTTTTCCCTTTTGGTGGGGGTCATCGTCGCTGTATTGGGAGTGCAATGGCTTTATTAGAAATGAAGCTAGTTCTTGCAACAATATTATCAGATTGGCAACTCCAACTTCCCCACAATAAAGCTTATAAACCCGTTCGTCGAGGGCTAACGTTATCGCCTCCTGCTGAGTTGAGTTTAGTTGCTCTGAAACAGTTAAACTAAAAAGCTCAAAAAATGTAGAGATCTGTCAGAGAACGTTTTACAATATCATAAAAGAGAAATCGTCATGTGTAGGCTGTATGGATACAAAAGCGTTTAGAAGATCACTGCAACAATCAGAATCCTATCACCGGAAAGGCTTCGGACATGAAGAAGAAGTCACAGAGGTCATGCAGTCAGCTTATCAAAGCAGTTTAATTCAACAGATTCGTCAGAACAACTACACCCTCCAACGCGGAAATGTTACGATTCGACTAGCAGAGGCGTTTGGCTTTTGTTGGGGCGTTGAACGGGCGGTAGCAATGGCTTATGAGACCCGTCAACATTTTCCCACAGAACGCATCTGGATTACTAACGAAGTGATTCACAACCCTTCTGTCAATCAACATTTGCTTGATAAAAAAGTTGAGTTTCTCCCGATTATTAATGGACAAAAGGATTTTTCTCAGGTGAAAACAGAAGATGTTGTTATTTTACCTGCTTTTGGTGCCAGTGTTCAAGAAATGCAAATTCTCAATGACAAAGGCTGCAAAATTGTAGATACAACTTGTCCTTGGGTTTCTAAAGTTTGGAATACGGTTGAAAAGCATAAGAAAAAAAGCTACACTTCAATTATTCACGGCAAATACAAACACGAAGAAACCGTCGCAACCAGTTCTTTTGCGGATAAATATCTAGTGGTGTTGAACCTCGCCCAAGCTGAATATGTTTGCAACTATATTCTAAATGGCGGAAATCGGGAAGAATTTCTAGCCAAATTCAAACAGGCTTATTCAGAAGGGTTTGACCCCGATAAAGACTTGGAATGTGTGGGAATTGCCAACCAAACCACGATGTTAAAAAGTGAAACAGAACACATTGGGAAGCTGTTTGAGCATACTTTAATGCAAAAATACGGCCCTGACAAATTAACTGATCATTTCCAAAGTTTTAACACCATTTGCGACGCCACGCAAGAACGTCAAGATGCCATGTTAGGTTTAGTAGAAGAAAAACTGGATTTAATGATTGTCATTGGCGGTTTTAATTCTTCTAATACAACCCATCTCCAAGAAATGGCAATTGTTCGGGGAATTCCATCCTATCATATTGATAGCCCCGAACGCATTATTTCTGGCGATCGCATTGAACATAAGCCCCTAGAAGAGGATATCGAAATCGCAGAAAATTGGCTACCTAATGGAGAAATTGTGGTTGGAATTACCTCTGGGGCTTCAACACCAGATAAAGTCGTTGAAGATGTGATTGAAAAGATTTTTGAGTTGAAAGCCACTGTCGTTTCAGTGTAGAAAATGATGCTGAAGGTAGCAGCCTCTCGTTGACTTCTCCCTAAGCCTTTCCTACAAAGACAGGAAAATTGTATCTCCGAAGCCTCCCAAGCCTCCCTTTTTAAGGGAGGTGCCGTAGGCGGAGGGATGAGGAGAGAAAATAGAGGAGTAGAAAGGGGTTTCCCTTAGAATAGGGTAAGGTTTTTATCTTTTGAAAGCTTTGACAATACTGTGACAGTTAGCCAAATGGCACAATGAACAGAAGTGAAGCGGGAGTTTAGTCTGTATTTTCAACCCTTTATCGTTGTGCAGTACAAATAATCGTCATAATCTGTTAAAACAAGAATAAGCATACCTTTAACATTTTCCACTATTGCTGCTGATTAAACAAACACCATTCAAACAACTATGAAACCATTAAACAGCCTCAAAACAAACAACTTTATTCAACGTCTACAATGGGTATTCGACCCCATTCAGTACATGGAAACCAACGCCCAACACCATCAGGATATTTTCACAACCAGTGTTGCTGGTCGGTTAATATTTGTCAATTCCCCAGAAGGAATACAAAAGTTACTTACTCACGATACCAAAGAATTTTCCGCCCCCGGTTCAGTCAATGGTATTTTAAGACCTTTACTCGGTGATCAATCTGTTATTCTATTAGATGGCGATCGCCATAAACGACAACGAAAATTATTAATGCCTCCCTTTCATGGCGACAGAATGCGAAATTATGGTGAATTAATCCTCAAAATTACTCAACAAGCCACCGAAAAATGGAAACCGGGTCAACCGTTGATCGCCCGAAATACCATGCGAGAAATCACATTAGCGGTGATTTTACAAGCCGTTTTTGGGATTTATGAAGGGTCACGTTATGACGAACTCAAGCAATTAATCGCCTCATTACTTGCTGTGACAGACTCTCCAATTAGTTCAAGTTTATTGTTTTTTCAATTCCTACAAAAAGACTGGGGTGCTTGGAGTCCTTGGGGTAGATTTTTACGAATGCGCCAAAAAATTGATCAATTATTATTTGCAGAAATAGAAGACCGTCGTCAAAATTGGGATGAAAATCGCACGGATATTTTAAACTTAATGATGGCGGCGCGAGACGAAGACGGACAACCGATGAGCGATGAAGAATTGCGGGATGAATTATTAACATTATTATTTGCAGGTCACGAAACAACTGCCACCGCAATGGCTTGGGCTTTGTATTGGATACATCGACAACCGGAAGTTTATCAAAAGCTGATTCAAGAGTTAGAAACATTACCCGAAAATCCTGACCCAATGACGATTTTTCGGCTACCTTATTTAACCGCAGTTTGTAACGAAACCCTGCGAATTTATCCCGTTGGGATGTTAACCTTTCCCCGAATGGTACATGAACCGATGGAATTTATGGGATATCAATTAGAACCCGGAATGAGTTTAGTCGGTTGTATTTATTTACTACATCACCGAGAAGATTTATATCCAGAACCCAAACAATTTAAACCCGAACGATTTTTAGAACGGAAGTTTTCCCCCTATGAATTTTCACCCTTTGGGGCAGGTGCGCGTCAATGTATTGGGATGGCTTTAGCACAGTTTGAAATGAAGTTAGCACTCGCCTATATTCTTCAAAATTATCACCTAACTTTACTCGAAAAACATCCCGTTAAACCCGCCCGTCGAGGAGTAACATTATCGCCTGTTGGGGGGATAAAAATGATGATGAATGGGCGACGAACCCCATCAAAACCTGTTGCTATTCCTGCAACGGTTTAACAATCATTCATTGAAAGTTTGAGGGGCGAGTTTAATCTCATGTACGACAATATTTGTAAATTCATTGCTGAAGAATTTTCCACCGACTTAGCCAGTTGGTTACTCGGTGAACCCATCCAACTCACTCAACTCAGCCCCAAAGAACTTTCGATAGAACCCATTCGCACCGATGCGTTAATTTTACAACAGTCTAATAATTTAGTTCTTCATGTCGAATTTCAGACTAAAACAGAAGCCACAATTCCCTTTCGGATGACAGACTATCGCCTGCGAGTGTATCGGCGTTATCCTGATAAAGAAATGCACCAAGTCGTCATTTATCTCAAACAAACGGCTTCAGAGTTAGTTTATCAAAATACGTTCGCCCTAACTCGAACTCGCCATGAATTTGAGGTTATTCGCTTGTGGGAACAGCCAACCGAACAATTTCTGAATTCACCAGGATTATTACCTTTTGCGGTATTAAGTCGAACTGATGAAAAAGTGGAAGTGTTGCGGGAAGTGGCGCGTCGAGTAGAGGCGATTTCTGATAGACGAGTTCAGTCGAATGTAGGGGCTTCTGCTTTTATTCTGGCTGGGTTAGTATTAGAGAAGGAGATTATTCAGACAATTCTGAGGAGGGATATTATGGAGGAGTCTGTAACTTATCAAGAACTTAGAAGAGAAGCTCGTGAGCAAGGACTTCAAGAAGGGAGAACACAAGGACTTCAACAAGGACTTCAAGAAGGTAGAATAGAAGGACTTCAACAAGGACTTCAACAAGGATTTCAACAAGTAGCACTCAATTTACTGAGGAGTGGAATGAGTCTCGAACAAGTGGCTAATTTTACAGGTTTATCCGTTGAACAGGTGACACAATTACAGTTAACTTCTAATCAACCTGAGCCTCCTGTTTCCGAAGATAATTAGTGAATATATAGCGGTGTGCGCTCCTATAGCAGAAATCAGGAGACAGGAGACAGGAGACAGAATTGAAACCTTTATCATAAAAGGATTTGACAGAAAAACAGTGTCCTAATCAACTCTTTCTCTGCTATATGAGGTACAAACCAGAAACCCGGTTTCTGCTAGAAACCGGGTTTCTACCCAATCGGTGCTGTACCTCACAGAACTGAAAACTGTAAACTGTAATTAACCCGCCCCTACAGAATCCTTACAACGCGGTAATTTTTTCCTGAATTTTGGCGTGTTTTTCTACTCCTTCAAACGCATAACGGTTGTAACCATTGCGTCGAATTAATTCCTCAATATAAGCCACTCGTTCATTGGTTGCGGGATGACTTGAGAAAAACGAAGTCCCGCCTTTTGAACCCTTTTGTTCTGCCAATGTTATCATCAAGTTATGTAAGCCATCCGCCGCATATCCAGAGGTTGCTAATACGCGAGTTCCGACTAAATCTGCTTGTCGTTCTTGGTCACGATTGTAGTCTAAATTAATCAAGTTTGCAATAATATTTCCGATGGGAACGGTATTGTTTAAAGCCGCATTCACAATTTCTCCCAAGTTATTGTACACATTATTGGTAATCACTTGTTTAAAGCCATGAGACAGCACCGCATGACTGACTTCATGGGCTAATAAACCCGCAAGTTCCGCTTCAGAATTCGTTTTTAAAATCGCGCCCGTATTCACAAAAACTTTCCCTCCCGGTAATGCAAACGCATTCAAAGCTTCATCTTCAACCACATAAAATTCATACTTAAAATCATTTCTTCCCATGTATTTTGCAATTTTATTCCCCAATTCGTTCACATAGTCAACGATTTCACCTTCTTGAACAATGGGTAGTTCTCGTTTATACATTCCAGCAATTTCATTCCCAATTCCTGACTCTCCTTGAATTAAAAGCGTCCCCATTTTTACCCCTTCTCCAACAATAGCCCCCACTGGGTTACATCCTCCTAAAAGAACACATCCTCCCACACGCACAGCAGTCCCTAAAATTCCCCGTCTCACCATTTGTCCTTCCAGTCTTCCTTGAAATTTTTTCAGGTTTTTATCTGCACTTTCTGTTAAAGCTGGCGTTTGGGGATGTTCGGGTTGAATGAGGGTGAATTGACGCGCTGCAATAGAAGCTTCTAAATATTTTTTATCGGCTTCTAAAGCTTTAACTTGTGCTAAAATGAGTTCATAAGAATCGGGAAATAAACTTGTCGCTTGTTCTAAAATATTGAGCGATTGTTCAGTTTTCTGTTGTTGTTTATAAGCTTCAGCCAGTAGTAAATGACCGGGAATAAATTCAGGATATTGTTGAACAAATTTTTGTAATGAACTCGGATCAGAGGTTTCTTTCCAAACCGCTTGTGATTGCATCCACAGCGATTGTCCTTCGGGAATTAACTGTTTAGGATTGGTAATGGGTTGTAAAATTTGGGAAATTTGTTCAAGCTCAAAAGGTCGTTTAACTTGTCGATAAAGTTGCTCGGCTTTTGCTTTATTTCCACCTTGAAAAAACTGATCGGCTTGCGCTAATAACGTAAATCGTTCTGAACGTTTAAATTCCTCCTCCAGATTTTGCAGTTTGTTTTCATTTTCAACTTTTGGAGTCTGTTTTTTATTTCCTGTCGAAACTAATAACGGTTCTAAATTGGCAATTTTTAGAGAATATTTACCCGACTGAACCGCCGAATTAGCACCCCCAACTTGTAGGGTATAAACGCCATTTTGAGGAAGGGTAATTTTAAGTTCTGACTGAAATTGATTCCGGTTAACTTGACGACTGACAGCGATGTTTTTTCCTTGAGGATCGAGTAAAATTAGAACGGGAACAAAATCAGAACTTTCCGCCGTAATGGTGACAGATTGACCTGCTCTTGCGGTAAAATTATGAGAATTAAAAGAATTTTGACTAAATCCTGGGGCGACATCCGACTTGAGAACGCCATCTTCTGCTAAAATAACAATAGAGGAAAGGGGATGAGCCGGAGGCGTGGCGATCGCTTTATTGCCCGTCAGCCAACTCAACGGAACCCCGCTAGACAACAGGTTGATACTGAGAAATAGAGCCGCACCTAAAGCCACCCATCTCAAACGATTGATTGATTTCATTACACCAGAAAAATCTCTAACTCTACATTTTCTAAAAATATAGAATATTTCTAGGCTAAAAGTGTTTCAGGCCCAGAACTCAAACGCAACAATCAACAGATACCCGTTTGACGCACCCTACTTTTTGACAAACAAGAAAGTCTGAAGTCCTCCACAGAAAAAGGCTTTAAACTTCAAACTTTCCTGTTCACCTCAAACAAGGGACTACCGCAGAAAACAACAGACCAACCATAAAACAATCAAAGTCACCAAAGTAATAAATCGTTCCGGTTCTAACAGACCCGCCATTGGAGTGAGTAAACTCCCCAAAATCAAGCCAAGAATTAGACCCGCCACCGTCAACAAAACGGCTCGACCAAATTGGTTTTCTTTACGATTGAGAAAATACAAACCAGCTCCCACACCTAAAGCCAGAGGAAGCTGCAACAACTGGATATTCATTCCCGGATAGAGACTCAGAACACTTAATCCCCCGTAAATCGCCGATGTCAATAACACATCTGAGCGAGTGGGAGTGTCGAGTATTCGTTGTAACCAAGCAGGTTTTGAGGTGTTAGACGATTGCACCTCAGCCGTCGAGGTTTTTTGTTTTTGCAGCACCCGTTCTGGAAAACGAATGCGTTCGGGAACCTTAATTTTCCCTTCCTGACGCAATTTCAATCTATCCATCAAAATGGCATCGTAAGCCGCTTCAATGGACTCGATGAGCTGGCGCTCACCACTGCATTGCTCTCTCAGGCGATTGCGTGCATCCTGAATTTCATCAAAGGAGGCATCGACAGTGACCCCAAGCTGTTCGTAGGGACTTTGCTCACTCATCGCAGTTTGTTAAACTTTTTCTCTAATGTAAGCTTAACGCGATCCCTATCAAGATAGAGGATCAAGTTAAGGGGTTTACTTCTAAAAATAGACATAGACAGTCCATACTGACCAGTATACAAGACGCTGCCTTGGGTGGATGTGACTTTAAGACTGAATGCTAACAATTCCTGACCACTGAACGTTTTTCAGGTTGTCGCGGCGATAGGAGAAAAAAGACTCAGGTTGTTTGTAGGTACAGTGGGGAGAAATAGCGACTTGTTCGGGACTAATCCCGAGTTGTTCCAATTGTAAAGCGTTCACCCGACGGACATCAACCCGCACTTTATCCGGTTCGGGGTCTGCTAAAACGGGAGACTCCGCCAAGTAAAATAACGCCGCTAACACCTCCTCAACCGCAGTTGTTGTTTTTATCGGTAAAATCGTTGTTCCCAACTGTGCCGCCACATCAGAGGAAACTTGATAAACCTCCCCAGAAATCCCTGGCCCCATCGCAATTTTCAGATTAACCAATTGACTACCTTGAGCTTGAAACAGAGCGATCGCTTGAGGTAAGATTTTACTGGCGGTTCCTCGCCAACCCGCATGAATTGCCGCCACGTTTCCGGTTTGCGTATCTGCAATTAAAATAGGCACACAGTCAGCACTGGCAACCCAAACCGCTTCTTGAGGTTTTTGAGTTAATAAAGCATCAGCTTCGAGAAGTTCAACCGAGTCAGTCGAGTCAGGAGACGGTAAAGGCGGAACTTGGTCTGTTTTCAAGACTAAATTACCATGCACCTGTTTAACACGGTAAGCTGAAGTCGAATTCGGTAAAATCTTGACTAACTCAGCCGGAGTCCTTGGACTAAAATGACGACTGAGAAAGCCATGAGGCACCGAATCGAGTAAACTACATTTGAGATAAGGTAATTCTTGCCAGTGCTGCCAGTACCAATTGTGCATATTTCAGTTTAGAGTGACCAGTGAACAGTGACCAGTGACCAGTTTTGCCTTTTGCCTGCTATATTATCGGAATTTGACTGTGACTCTCAATTTCCAACGTCTAGAAGCCATCCTGGAAACCTTACAAGAGTTAGCTGAACCCAACAATAGCTGTGATCACGATCCGCTTCCAAGTTTTAACGTACATTTATTTGATTGTATTCCTTCAACCCATCAAATCTTGTGGCAACTGATCAATTCAGGTGCAGAAGCCGGAACAGTAGTCATAGCTTCCGAACAAACAGCCGGACGGGGACAATGGGGGCGAAAGTGGCAATCAAGCCAAGGTGGGTTATACTTGTCGGTGGCAATCAATCCCCAAATTCAGGCCAGTCAGCAAGCCCAACTGACGCTGAGTAGTGCATGGGGAATTGCGACAATCCTGCGGGATTATCATATTCCGGTTCGTTTAAAATGGCCGAATGATCTAATCCTGACAGAACGCAAATTAGGTGGTATCCTAACAGAGACAAAAGTTCAGAATGGGCAAATTGTTCAAGCGCTCATCGGGGTCGGCATCAATTGGGCAAACTCTATCCCAGAAACGGGAATTAATCTGCAAACTTATTTTGCTCAAAATCCCGATTTAGCAAAGCTGTACTCCCTGGAAATGTTAGCCGCACTGGTTTTGCAAGGATTGAGAATCGGTTTGAGGCAACTGTCAACAGTAGGAATAGAACATTTACTGACATCCTACTCCCAGCTCTTAACCTGTATCGGGCATCAAGTTAGAGTAGCAGAAGGCTCTGGTGTGATCATTGGAGTGAATGCAACAGGGGAACTACGGATACGGCTTGAACCCCATGATGCCAATAAAGCCCAAGAAATTTGCATCGAGCCAGGTAAAATAAGACTTGGCTATGGTTCAGACGAATCATTTCATATCAAATCTTGACCTATTGACATCGGTTGTGTGAGGAAAATGACGGAATCTCGGTACTCTAACCAACGCCTCCGATCCTCGGATTGTGTAAGCGAGCCAAAGCAATCATCTAACCTAGCTGACATTAGCAAAATTCGTTCTTGTCTGATTGCAGGCAGTTCAGCCATTTTAGGTTTAGGCTGTGTTACCAGTTTAGGGATGCTCGGCGGTAGTGCGATCGCCACGCAAGAATTTTCTGTCCCGGTAGACTCTCAACCCTACGAGGGGACTCCGGCAACTGCACCGGAAGCCTACAGCGCCCCGGAATCCTATTCCGCTCCCAGCTACAGCGCCCCGGAATCCTATTCGGCCCCCAGCAACAGCGCCCCGGAATCCTATTCGGCTCCCAGCGACAGCGCCCCAGAATCCTATTCCGCCCCCACTGGTGGCTATGGTTATTCATCGGGTTATGATTCTCAAATGGGTGACTACTCTGCACCTGCACCCATACCAGCGCCCGATTATCAAGCGCCAGTCGGAGGATACAGCGAGTCAACGCCTGAACCCGATTATCTCGAACCTGCGGCGACTGAACCTCCACCTGTAGATAGCTATTACGCAGAACCGCCTCAACTGGAAATTCCCGATCTTATTCCTCCGCCATCCGAACCGCTCAAGTTACCCCTAAAAGAAGCAACCATTCCCTCACAGGAAGATTCTCTGTCTCTCCCAATTAAAGAACCTGTTGCTCAACCCCCCGTCGATCCCTCTGTTGATGCAGCCGGAAACAACTATATTGATCCGACAGAATACAATATTGGGGCGACAGATGGTTATGAATCACCGAATACGGTAATTTTCTCGGAACGTTCAACCGGATGTGAATTTGCGGTAGGCGTTGGGGGTACTATTCCAGATGGGGCTTGTTTACCTGTCGAAAGTCCGGCTTACACGGCTGATAGTATTCCCGTTTATCCGATTGTTGTCGATAGCGGGACTGTTGGCGATCCTGTGGAGAGTTTCCCGCCGAGTCCCGGTAGTCGTAATCCTCTGGTGAGAAACAGCAATCCTCCGGTTAATAGCAATACCGTTGAACTCAACAATAACAACGCCTATGCGGGGAATAGCTACAGTGGCGGTCCTGCTTGGGAACCCGCACCTGCACCTGCTCCCGAATGGTATGGAGAGTCACCCAGTCAAGTTCCTGTAGCGGGTTTGAGTCCCATTCAAGTTGGACCAGTGAGTGTGAGTGCGATGAGTAATTCTGGGATGAGTTACTATAACCGCACGATGCGACCCCCTGCGCTTCCTGGAAATGGCGATACTAATTTATTATTTCCCTTGAGTATTCCGGCACCAATTACCTCTTTATTTGGTTGGCGAACCCATCCGGTATTAGGGTCTGGTCGCTTCCACACCGGAATTGATATTGGGGCTGATACGGGAACGCCTGTGGTAGCCTCCTATTCTGGCCAAGTCACGATCGCAGACTGGTTAGGCGGTTACGGACTGGCGGTGATTGTTGATCACCGGGCAAAATCTAACGAAACCCTTTATGCTCACTTATCAGAGCTGTTTGTGCAACCCGGAGATTGGGTAAAACAAGGAGAAGTCATCGGACGGGTAGGAAGTACCGGAATGTCTACCGGGCCACACCTACACTTTGAACTGCGGAAATTGACCGATCAAGGTTGGGTAGCGGTGAACCCACAAACCGATCTAGAATTTGCTCTCGCTCAATTGTTGAACACGATGCGAACCGCAGAAGTGCCGCCAGAAAGCTTTATTGCAGCTTTACCCCAAGAAACCGTTGATGCGAATACAGGAACACCTAAATTACCCCCATTACCGCCTGGGATGGATATTCTCGTTCCCAACCTCGAACCGCCTACCTTAAGTTTTGGGTTTGTGGAGAATCTCAAATCCCAACAGGAATAGTCACGCCTCACCCCAGGACACAAAGTCACGAAGATTTGATCTGTTTGTGTCTTCGTGTCTTCGTGTTGTTCTTTTTTATCCCAATAAAACCGCGAGTAAAGCTTTTTGGGCGTGCATTCGATTTTCAGCTTGATCCCAAACTCGTGACTGTTTTCCTTCTATAACCCCGTTAGTAATTTCTTCTTCTCGGTGGGCGGGTAAACAATGCAAAACAATAGCATTATTAGCCGCTTTTGCCATTAATTGTTCATTAACTTGATAGGGTTGAAAGAGAGGAATGCGGGTGCGGGCTTCTTCTTCTTGACCCATACTCGCCCAAACATCAGTATAGATAACATGGGCATTTTTTGCCGCTTCTATGGGGTCATCGGTGACAGTCACTTCGGTTTTGCTGCTGGCAATTTCTATCGCTTGATCAACAATATCACGATTGGGTTGATGATCAGCCGGAGCGGCTATTCTCACATTCATTCCCACCATTGCACAACCCAATAGCAACGAATGCGCCATATTATTCGCACCATCGCCAAAATAGGTTAACGTTAAACCCGAAAGCTTGCCAAAACATTCCTGAACCGTCATTAAATCGGCGAGAACTTGACAGGGATGTTCGCGATCAGTTAAAGCATTAATAACCGGGATTTTTGCATAATCAGCGAAGGTTTCGAGATCTTTTTGTTCAAAGGTACGAATCGCGATAATATCAAGATATCGATCCAAGACTCGCGCCGTATCCACTAAAGGTTCACCTCGACTGACTTGAGTGACACTGGGGTTGAGATCAATCACCTGTCCGCCTAACTGATACATGGCTACGGTAAAACTAACCCTTGTTCGGGTTGAAGCCTTAGAAAACATCAAGCCCAACACCTTATTTCGTTGAACCTTTACCATTCCTGACTTCAGTTGCGATGCTAACCCTAGCAGCGAGTACAACTCATCCACACTCACATCAGCCAAACTGAGGAAATCTCGTCCTTTCAGTGATTCCATAGTCGCCTTGTCAATCTTCGGTGTTCAGTGAAACGTTGATATTCGCTCACTCATTCTCGTGTCATTTTAATAGATTAAAGTTGATCGCGATCGTGAACTTTATACAAAACTCGGAATTTCTCAGGGAATGGGGTATTTGGGTTCGCCTAGAAATGATCTCAGATTCCCAGGTGTGTGAGGGTTGACAAAGGGCGGCTCATTCTGATAAATTATGGATAGTATTTTTTATAATCGGGTGTTGCAAAAAATATTTTTTTCACAAAAATCCTATTATGACATAATCATACCCGGAGCAGGCGGAAAAAGTCAAGAGGGTCTGCTGAAAAAAAATCGCGAAATTTCCGGGAAAAACGAGTTTGAAGGCAGTCACGAACCCGCCGTTAACCGCGAAAGCGGTATAACGGGGGCTTGAAAAAGTCCAAACGTGACCAGACTAAGTTCTTAGAGAACTCCGTTATCTGGGTCAAGACACCTAAGAATGCGTGCCAGTTTTTAGCTCTGTCGTCTAACTTTAAACAGATTTAATCGGGTTAAGTTAGTGAGTTAGACCCAACAAGCCCAGATAACATTGTCAAGGCAAAC
>NZ_LATL02000109.1 GCF_000972705.2 Limnoraphis robusta CS-951
AAAAATTATCTATGTAAATCCACTGAGAATTTCACGAATATTTCCTAAGTATTGATTCGATTATTCAGTGTTTCTACGAATTGATTTCCGCAAACCGATAGCTTATTATAGATTTAGTTTCCGATTTAAAACACATCAATTCAGGATCAATAGTTATGAATATCAATCAACAGATATCCAAAGTATCAAAACCGTTTTTGACCTGGAGTTTAGCCCTATCTTCAATAGTGTTGATAACTTTATTTGGAATTGATTCTACAGTATCAGCCCGAGAACAAATTATTTCACTTGGAAATACATCAGACGGTGATCCCGTTTATATAGATTTAGAATCTCCTCAAGGCCATAGTGGACTTTATCAAGTTTTAGTCGAAACTCGTTTGGGTCGTGTTGCTAGTTTTTGGTATGAAGTTAGTTGTTCTGAAAGAAGAATTTTTGAGATGGATGTTGTACTCAATGATGAAGGTCGAGTTCAATCCAAAAAATATGTTCAAGAGGTTTCTTCTGCACCTGCTACATCTCTCGTTCAAGAATCTATGGGAGTGATTTGTCAGCAAAGAGGAGCAAGAGGCTGGTAATTTCTAAATTTGAATATTTTTAAATCCCCAGCTTCTTCGAGAAACCGGGGATTTTATCTTGAAAGATTTGAAAACTCTATCCTTTATTTTTAATCAACATTACCCGAATAATTTCATTGGCAGTTTCTTGAGAAATTTTAAAGGAATTGCAGAGATCATTTAATAGACTTTCTTCTTCATCGCTCACTTCACCATCTGCTAAAATTAAGTCAGTGGCAACAACAAACATTGTCTCGTACAATTCATGGGGAAGGGTTTTAATAGCTTGATCAACCAGTGCTTCAACTCCCTGACGCTTGATAATACCGAAAATTTTGTCAAACATACGTCTCATTACTTCAGACGGATAGCTACGGAAAAGGTGCATCCGACCAAGCAAAGTTATTAATACATCTAATTCCGAGTCTGCAAGATAGCCGTCAGCAGCAACAACTGCTAATGCAATACCTGCAAAAGCTTCCGCCGGACTCATAGCCGTGTCAGTTTTGAGACTGCCAGATGAACGTGCTTTACCAAATAAACCCATATTTTCTCCTAGAGGTAGAGGGTGTTAGACTTTTCAAATCTCTACATCTAGCTTAAATTGAAAATCCAAGATTGAACAGCGTGTAATTACTGATATTTGATAATTTTTGGAAGTGCTTAAATTCGATTCTGTCTCAGTGAAAATACGGAGTTTTTCTGAAAAATGCGATCTACTGTATTTTTCTTGTATTCTTAACGGGTTTACATCCCCAAACTCGGGTAAACTGAAAACAAAGATAGTCTATTGCTATATTTATGAGCGATCGCAACATCATTACCATTGAGCCAGGTAAGCGGGGCGGGAAACCCTGTATTAGACGAATGCGTATCACTGTCTACGATGTTTTGGGCTGGTTGGCCTCGGGAATGTCTCACAGTGAAATTTTAGATGATTTTCCCGAATTAACAGAAGAAGATATCAGAGCTTGTTTGGAGTTTGCTGCTGATCGAGAACGTCGTTTAACGGTTGTGGTGAAGTAAAGGATTAACCCTCTTTTATAATATCATCTGGACGAGACAAAGATTGTTACAACCTTTGATTTTCTCATCCAGATGTATAGGGAATAAACCCTTCAAATCAAGTCAGTTCAAACTCCAACTCTAACTCATCTAAATTTGCCCTTAGCGAATTCCTGCACAAGCCAGAATATCTCCAATAGAGTTAATCAGCAATGGGCGACCATTGGGGCGAGGAATGCGAATTCCGTTGGGTTGTATGGCGGGGTTATGCAGATGGTTTAAATAGCTATTGGGATCTTGTTTGACTAAACCAATAATCGTCTCTGCAACAATACTACTGCCCAAAGCTCCTAAGGTATTTCCCCCAGTTTGTAATGCGGCTTCTTTGAGAATATAATACCATAAAGGTGTTCGGTCTCCAAAGCCCCCATATTCAAGTGCTTGCTTCAGTTTGGGATTGGTTTCTTTATCGATTAAATCTTCTTTTGTTAGGGGTTGAAAACCAAATGCTTGAGCCATTTTTTGTCCGGTTGGTAAACTCAATGAATAACCTCTAACTAAATTTCGTTGAGCTAAATGAGACATGAACGTATTCGCCCCCACTCCGTCCAGTTGAAGATCGAATAACCCTTGAGAAATTTGAGGATCTATTTTACGAGCGACGTTGGGAATCGGTTCATTCGGTGCAAATTGAACAAAATTTTGCCAATCAATACTAAACTGTTTCTTCAATTGGTAATTGTCACCGTTCTTTTCAAGTAAATCAGACTCTTGAGGTCTTTCTTTTGAAACAGCCAAAAGATTCATAATTTTGACTTTAGATTGACGATTGAGTTGATAGAACGGACGAATCATCGAGTGAGCAAAACGAAATCCGGCAACGGAAAATTCTAGGGGCATAAATACCGAATTACCACTAAAGCCGGGACTATAAAAACGCGGCCCGTTGAGAAGAACATCGTCTACTATATTCGGTTCGCAAACCGCCCTGAGATAATCGTTGACTACCACATATTGATAACACCAACGCACGAACTGACGAGCATAAATATACCGGCTTTGAGGTGATAAATGTTGCGGTAAACTACAAGCAATTACATTGTGAAACTTCAAAAATGCAGCATGGAGTTGGCTGATAATCACGTTTTCATCATTACGCATATCCGCAATTTTTGCTTTGCGATCAGCCCGAGGTAAATCTACAAATTGATCTAATTCTTGAACTTTTAGCAGTAGAGTTTCATCGTCATAAAGAAACTGAGCTTCTGTACTTGCTCCAACTTGTCCGCCCGGTATTAATGCTGGCCCATCGGCATAAAGACTATCGAGATCAAGCTGAGGACGCCGCCCATTTTTGAGCTTATTTATAATCACTTGCGGGTCAGCAGGTTGTAGCGCATCGTTAACATTATCGCCAATGCTAATCATACTGATCTCTGTTTCGCGATCTGTTCGAGCGGTAATATCGTGATCGATAAACTGACCCAAATAGGTGAAAACTGAAGGAATATTAGAATTAAACTCCTTCATCTCTTTGTTCGGTTCTCCCAAGTCAGCCATTGCATCCCCGAGCATTTTTAGAGCGGGAATTGTACTGTCGGCTACGGGTAATTTATTGTTCTCTGTATTTTCCCCAATTACCAAGTCGGGAAACATATAACCAAACGGTGTACTAAACAGAATTTCTTCGGTTTGTTCCCTTCTCTCTTTGGCTTGTGGGTTGACTCCCCCGGCATGACTGATATTATTTAGCATTGGCTATTTTCCCTTAAATCAGGATAAAAAAGATCATGTCTCATTTTAGGCAATTTGTCGTTAAATAGCAATTCGCTTTTTTGTGTGTCACTCATTTGTGTCACGTTGGGGTAAAAAAAGCTTCTAGTTGCGCTTTTGCTCTAAAAAAGGGCGCTCATCGCAACTCCAAAATAGATGATTATTAGTTCGTTGTTGCGCTTTAGCTCTAAAAAAGGCCTGAAGCCCAACTACGAACTTAGTAATTCTTAACTAATTTCCCCGCAATTTTGTGGTATTCTCCACTAAACTTTGGGCAAATTTATCGAAGCGTTCAGATAACTTTTCATCGAGTAATTTTCCTTCTTCGTTAAAAGCACTCCAAGCTTGACCAATGGCAATTTGTTCGGGAATTACCCAAGCGTGAACCCATCGCATAATTAATCTCAGGTCATTCAAAGCATTACTATTAACTTGACCCCCCAACACACTCATTAAACCCGCAACTTTACCATCAAGTTGTTCAAAACTCATTAAATCTAAGGCATTTTTAATCACACCACTAACACTCCCGTGATATTCTGGTGTTGCTAATATTAACCCATCCGCTTGTTTAACTGTTTCCCGCAATTTTTCGACGTCGGGATAGTCGGGATATTCCTTTCCGCCATCACAAAACGGAAGACGCATTTGACGCAAGTCTAATATTTCCACTTCCGCACCCAAGGCTTCTACCCGTTGGGCTGCGACGTTTAACGCCTGTTGACTATAGGACTCTGAACGCAGACTTCCACCAATTCCTACAATTTTTACCATAATATTGTCCAAAACTTGATTGCTAAGTCGTACTCATTCCGACTACGTTTAATATAACACAAAAATTAACCTCGCAAGTTCCTAGTTGTGGTTTAGCACCTTTACACCGAAACCTGACACCCGACACGCCACTCCTGACTGTGGGGCGGGTTGATGTAGGTTATTAATGGGAGAAATAGATTAACGCGGAACCTGCCCCTACGCTTGTTGTAAATTTAAGCCAAATCTCTAAAATTGACATCTGTCTAACAACAGAAAAATTATCCTGAGTCTGTCCCTCAGTTCATCCAACTTAAAGTTAAAATCACCAAAACTAAAAGCGACTTTAAACATCTCATTAGGCTGTTTTTCTATAAAAAGCCTAAAAATTCCCGAATATATATGAATTATTCTAGAGAGAGACTAGACATATTTGGTAAGTATTACTATAATCTAATCAAGAATCAGCAAAGGAGTCATCCGATGAGAACCCATCCAGAACATCTGTCCTGCAAACCCCAAGAAGCGGAAGACCAAGAACTGACCCTCACCTGCGAGGACAATAACCTGTTAACCGACCTGTACGAGTTGACAATGGCGGCTTGTTATGCAGGGGAACAACTTGATCAACAATGGGCGAGTTTTGAACTGTTTACCCGCAGACTCCCGGAAAACTACGGCTATTTAATAGCAATGGGACTCGNACATCTGTCCTGCAAACCCCAAGAAGCGGAAGACCAAGAACTGACCCTCACCTGCGAGGACAATAACCTGTTAACCGACCTGTACGAGTTGACAATGGCGGCTTGTTATGCAGGGGAACAACTTGATCAACAATGGGCGAGTTTTGAACTGTTTACCCGCAGACTCCCGGAAAACTACGGCTATTTAATAGCAATGGGACTCGCCCAAGCCTTAGACTATTTAGAAAAGTTTCAGTTTAGTCGCGCTCAAATTGAAGCATTGCGATCGCTAAAAATATTTGCTCACGCCCCTAAAACCTTTTGGCTACTATTAGAAAATGCCAAATTTAGAGGAAACGTTTGGGCTGTCCCCGAAGGAACTGCTATTTTCCCGAATGAACCCCTCTTGCGGGTTGAAGCCCCGTTGTGGCAAGCTCAAATTGTGGAAACCTTTCTCCTCAATACCCTCAACTATCAAACTCTAATTGCCACTCGAGCGGCACGTCTGCGCGATGTAGCAGGCTCAAAAGCAAAATTATTAGAATTTGGAACTCGGCGAGCCTTTAGTCCTCAAGCCTCAGTATGGGCGGCGAGAGCGGCTTTAGCGGCGGGACTGGATGCGACATCTAACGTGTTGGCGGCGTTAAAATTGGGGCGTGAACCTGTGGGAACAATGGCGCATTCGTTAGTGATGGCGGTGGGTGCTTTAGAAGGGGGAGAAGATGAAGCCTTTGCAGCATTTCATCGCTATTTTCCCGGTGCGACACTGTTAATTGATACCTACAATACTGTCGAAGCAGCGCAACGGTTAGCAGAGAAAGTTAAACAGGGTGAAATGCAGTTAAAAGGAGTAAGATTAGATTCGGGAGATTTGGTACAGTTATCTCAACAAGTGCGATCGCTTTTACCGGGAGTTGCTATTTTTGCCAGTGGGGATATTGATGAATGGGAAATTGCGAGGCTAAAAGCAGAAGGGGCTGAAATTGATGGCTATGGACTGGGAACTAAACTGGTAACGGGAACTCCGGTTAATGGGGTTTATAAGTTGGTGGAAGTTGATAGTCATCCGGTGATGAAAAAATCGACTGGGAAGGGAACTTATCCGGGACGAAAGCAAATTATTCGTAAGTTTAAGCAAGGACAAATTCAAAGCGACTGTTTGGTGTTAGTTGATCAGGAAAGATCACAAGTGAGTTCAGGAAATGGTCAGTCAATTGATCGAGTAGAATTAATGCAGTTGGTGATGAAACAGGGTGAACGCATTCTTTCTCCTGAAGCGTTGGATGTTATTGCAAAACGCACGGCTGCTTCTGTGGCGAGTCTTTCTTCTGAAGTGAGACGTTTGGATGATCCGATTTTGTTTGAAGTTGAAGTTTCAGAAGCGTTACAGGAATTGACGGAATGTCTGAGTCACCAAGATTGAGTCTTTATTTGTTCACCACCAAGACACGAAGACACAAAGAAGGGAATTGGGAAATCGTAAAAAACTATTTTCTATTCCCTTTTAACTATATAACTCAAATGGGATTGCTATATGAGTTTACCTTCTGTTCTGAATATTGCTCTGGGTTTATTTTTTGTTTATTTGCTTTTGAGTTTATTGGTTTCAGATATCCAAGAACTTTTATCAACCTTATTTTGGGATAGTCGAGCTAAATATTTGTATGGTTCGATTCGAGCTATTTTAGGAGAGAAGATGGCTGAATTTTTATACAATCATCCTTTAATTAAGTCTTTGAAAGATTATAAAATCGGACAGGGCGATAACTTTGTTGGGCCTTCTTACATTCCTAATGCTATTTTTTCAACGGCTTTAATTGATAGTATTCTTGAACAATCTTTAGTCGAGTTAAATCCGGTTGATTTAGAGTCAGAACAGTTTGTTGAGTCCTTAGAATCATCACCAATTCAAGCCCTACTTCCACCTGATCAAATTAAGCTGTTTAAAGTGTTAGCCGTTCGAGCCGATCTCAAGCAAGATGGGTTTAAAACCTATCTGGAAGCCTTAGAAGCTGAAATAATGAATTGGTTTTCTCAGACAATGGAGAGAACTTCGGGTGTTTATAAACGTCAAGTTAAATGGAAAACCTTGGTTTTGGGGTTTTTATTGGCTGTTGCTTTAAATGCGGATACTTTAAATATTGCCAGCCGATTATACAAGGAACCCTTTTTACAAATTCAGTTAATTCAAGAAGTTGAGAATTTTTATGAAAATCAGACGTTCTTTTTGTCTGATGAAGCTTCACAACAGTCTCAACCTCCTCAAGAACATGGGGCTGAACTCGAGCAAGATNCCTTGGTTTTGGGGTTTTTATTGGCTGTTGCTTTAAATGCGGATACTTTAAATATTGCCAGCCGATTATACAAGGAACCCTTTTTACAAATTCAGTTAATTCAAGAAGTTGAGAATTTTTATGAAAATCAGACGTTCTTTTTGTCTGATGAAGCTTCACAACAGTCTCAACCTCCTCAAGAACATGGGGCTGAACTCGAGCAAGATTTTAGTCAATTTATCGTTGATTTTGCCTCATTGCCTATCGGATGGACAAGGGAAAATTTAAACGAACAATTTGATTTAAAACGATGGAACAGTTCGATTTCTGGAGAGATTCAAGCCGGGCTAATGAGTTTTGAAATTGCTCAGGCAATATTAGGATGGATGATCACAGCGATCGCGATTTCAATGGGAGCTTCCTTCTGGTTTGATCTTCTCAAAAAAATAATTAACGTGCGAAATACAGGCGAACAATAACAGTGAACAGTGACCAGTGACCAGCGCAAACTTGCGACCCGGCGGTTTCCGTCGGTAGCAAAGTTTGTAAGAGAGTGACCAG
>NZ_LATL02000110.1 GCF_000972705.2 Limnoraphis robusta CS-951
GGGTTAGGGAGAGGTATGAGAGGGATGGGGAGAGGTGGAGAGGGCAGGGAGAGGTGGAGAGGGTTAGGGAGAGGTTCTAAGCAAATGTTTACCGACGAGCGAAACAGCCCTGCCAATTTTTGGGGTTTGGGGGCAATATCGTTGACAACATTTCAGCATAATTCACCCGGCAAAATATCTACTTTATTAAGGAGAATAATCCAATGTCTATCAGATCGTTCAAATAATTTATTGCGGGTTTATTCGGTGGATTTTTCTGGGATACCCCGTTAATATCCTGGTCAGACGGTCAATTTGAGTTCCAATCTCTCCTGGAAGAATGTCATACAAATCGCCTCGCAAAAATCTTGGAATATTACCAACCCGAACTCTTTCAACGGTGGTATTGGGTGGTACTCGCCGCCGCTTACAAAGCCAAGAACGAACAACAGTCTTTATCAACATTAGAAAAAGAAATTGAGAAACTCAGCAGTAAAGTCAGTTCCATGCAAGCCGCGTTAGACATCGAACTTCCACCCCCACCCAAACCCGAATTTTGGGAAATACTCCTAACTGTAGTTGTTTGCAAATAAGAACGCCCATGCTCGCAAACAAGACAATTTCCTGCTCACATTAGGGGTCTTGGCAACTTTTGGTGATCGCAGTAGATGGCGATCGCAATCGCCCACACCGAAGGGATTGCGCCGACCGGGGGACACTCGCCTATGACTCGCGCCCTGAGTCTCGATACGAGCGCGACATGAACTTGAAAAGAACGTTACAGAAAGTGATTTTTCAACATTCTTATAATCGGGTGTCCTTCAGGAAGCGCATACAAGTATAACATTGAAAGAAATTGTTCCAAGTTTACTACCCGATCCAAGAATTCTCCAATTAAATAATTGGGAGTTAGATGAGGCAGGAACTCACATTACAGTCCATGCTACCTGAATACAAAATTTAGTCAGATGTCCAGTTTGTTCGGTACTCAGTTATCGGGTTCACAGCCAATACCAACGAACATTAAGTGATTTGTCTTGGGCCAATTTTCGGGTAACATTAAAACTAGATGTGCGAAAATTTTTCTGTAATAATCCCGGCTGTCAACGACGAATATTTGCCGAAAGAATTACAGATGTAGCGGTCTCTTGGGCAAGAAAAACGCAACGGCTAACTCAACAGTTAACAGCTATCGGTTTAGCCTTAGCTGGAAATGCTGGTGTCAGGTTAAGTAAATATTTCGGTTTCGCTCGTCAGCCGCAATACTCTGTTAAACTTGGTGCGTAGAATTCCCTTAGCCCCGATTAAAACACCTCGAATTTTGGGAGTAGACGACTGAGCCTTCCGTAAACGTCATACTTACGCTACAATATTAGTTGACAAGCGAAAAAAGTCAACCAATAACTCTATTAAAAGACCGTGAAGCCGAAACTTTAGTTGAGTGGTTAAAAGAGCATCCAGGGGTAGAAATCGTTTCACGCGATCGCTCTAAAACTTACGAGAAAGCTGTTCTACAAGGCGCACCAGATGCTATGACCTGAAGGCGGATTTTATATTGGCAAATCCCCCGTTTAATGATAGCGACCGAATTACAACCGGCTATTGACTCTGGAAATTAGTAGATGAACCCTTAGTCAATGAGTGTTTTGAGAGCCTGGATGAAATCGAGGAGTTGTTAGTCAAACGTTGTAATGTTTTGAGTAACATGAAGGAGGAAATTAGAAATTTAACTAACTATCATTGGCTCTGTTCTATTTAGGGGGGTATGACAACCGGATTTAGTATTAGGTTCAATATTTTCGCCAAGTTCAGGAGTTAACTTAATCGATAAATTCCCGAACTTGGCTCTCAATTATATTATTCTCTGAACGCCAACTCAGTGATTGAGTTATAAAGTATCGTTAAGGGTAATACTACCACTTGAAGGTGTGACAAAAGACTGTTGTACCCCTTCTGCTCCAACAACATTGCCATTGTGATCAAGTCTAACAAACTTGTACTCAAAAGCTGTCGAAGCGGGCAGCGAAACGGTAACATCCCAAACAGGATAAGCATTAGGAGACAACTTAATACCAGAAGTATTTTCCCAATTGCTTAACAGGGGATGATTGCCAACCAAATAGATATTCTCTCCGGGGTTGGTGGTCGCATTAACCTTAAAGGTGACTTTCGTTTGGGGTCCGTCGCAAGCATAACGCTGACAAACGACTTTAGGAGCGTCCCCTTTTGCTTGCTCGATCGCCGTTAACAGATTAATATACTCGCCCATAGCCCAACTGAGGGGACGCATCGAGCGAGTCGCCGTACCGGGGATATTGGGAGCGGATGTAGTTGTTTCCCAGCCCGTAATACTAGCATTTTGATTCCAAATCTGCTCGGGAATAAATCCCACTTCTGAGGAAAAGGCTTTCAGCGCTTTAGCATAACTTTCTCCAACAGAACCGTCACCTAATTTGGCGATTTCGTAAATTCCCCGTTCGGCGGTAAAGATTGGCCAAAGACGACCGCGACCACTACCATCGTAGCTACGACCGTCGTTGTACTCTCCATAACCATCGTAGTTGTAACGGAACCAGGCATCTCCGCGATCGGCAAACGTTTGCTTGAGCAGGGTATCATATTCGGGAATGGTTTCTAAAATTGTCCAATCATTGGGACTCATTACCCCCATACGCACTAATTCCAAAAATCCACCATCAACGATATCGCGTTGGTCGTGAGTACCTCCCCCATTACCGTATCTCAGTTGAATACTGGCGTTAGCGTTGATGTCAGCTTGGTTTAAGCTGGGTTTGCAGGTCTGGTTATCGACATCATGGCAACTGATTCTGACATAATACTGATGATTACCGTGAGGCCCGTTCGTAGTAAATGTCCAGTTAGCGATATTATTGCGCCACTGATCGGCTTTTTTGAGGTAATATTCAGCAGCTAAGGGATCGTTAGCTTGATTAGCTAGATCGGCAGCAGTCACCAAACCTGCAATTTCTGCCGCAATCGTAGAAGGGGAATAACCGGGCATTTCTTCCCAACGTTCCTGGCCGGTAAAAGGGCCGTTATGAGCGAGATATTCGGCGGCTAATTTAATTTTCGGCCATAAGTCAGTACGATTGAGTTTCCAAGCCAAAATGATCGGCATCGCCGTTTCATCCATCTGAGTCCCATTCCACCAAATTCGGCCATCAACAAAAGTATTTTGGGGAAAGCGACCGGGACGGGAATAGGAATAGGGATTATCGCTGGTTGTTGTTTGCATTTGCACGTTAAATAGATAATCAACGGCTTGATTTGCCGAATCATTATCACCTGCTGCAATCAATGAACTAGCAAATTTGAATAAATCCCGTGACCAGACCAAATGGTAGCCACCTTCGTTGCTATCAGTATTGCTTTCGCCCCAAGGGGTTCCCAACCCAGCAATCATCGCACCATTACTCTTGTCTTGGATCATTTTTAGGGTCATGGCTGCCAAATAATATTGATCGTCAGCCAAGCCACCGAGATCGTTGAGTTTTTGAGTGTAAGCGATCCATTCCTGAGTATAGGTATTTTCCAAAGCGGCTAAATCGCCAGTGAGAGTGGCGTTGGCTTCATTCATCGCTGCGGTTTCGTTGTTGCCAAAAGCCAAGACCACATCAAAAGAAATACTGCGCTCATCACTGTCGCCAAAATCGATCCAACCTATTTGTGCGACGTTACCTTGAAAAGCACCATCATAGTGCCAGTCCATCGTTCTATCGTTGCTCCCGCCGAAAAGGTCGGTATAACCATCGTCGCTCCCCACGAAACCGTTAGAAACCATCAAGGTATTGTTAACCTTTTTCCAAGGTAAAGAAGTCGCCAACGCCGAAGAAGTTGAATTGGGTTCGGATGCAACTAAAAAGGTATGATCGCCAGAAGTGAGCGTCCGGGAATTGTCTGAACCTCCAGATGCAGTACCGTTACAGACTGGGGGTTGGTTGGGCTGAGTGCCACTGCCACTATTATTAATGGCAGGATTACTGAGAAGGTAAACGTTATAGTCTTTGACGGTTTTTCCGGGTTCTAAAGCCTCGAAGGTGACTCTTTGAATCATCGTCGGACGCTCAGGATCGGTAAAAAACTTTTTGGTGATTTTCCATCGCCGATCATCATCGGTGGTGGTTGCTTGCCACACCATTGCTCGCTTATTGACTTGAACAATTTGATGTTGTTTTTGTTTGCGTTCTTCATCTCCCCAAGTTTTGGCTGTGTCGGTGACGAGAAATTGCAAATCAACATTCTGCACTTGATCTACTGTTGGGTAAAAGACTTCGGTGAGAATCCCTTCGGCTCCCGTGAAATAGACGTTAGATTTCGGATTCAATGAAGTTCCGAGAAAGTCTTTAGCTGAAGTCGCCCAAACCGAAGGAAAACCCGGAGCGCACAGGGCATTATCTGCCAATGCAACACTCGGTTTAAACCCGATCAATGCGATCGCCATCAAGACAATAACAACAGAGGTCAGAAATTTTATTGATTTTGAGTTCCCCATAAGTACCTTTTGTGTTGTGTACATCTGAAATTGACCTAAAAATCCCTTGTAGATCGGTGATTTCTACCCCACCTATTCCTCAATAGACTATTGACTTTTGTAGCTGGTGTTTCTTAACGCCCAACGATTCCCGGCGCTAAAGGTTCCAGGCGGAAAATATAATAAGGCGGTGTGGCAATATTCTTTCCGCCATGTAAAGGTGTAGAACGGTGTAATTGATTGCAATTACAATACAAATAACCGTCTGATCCGAAACTAAAAGAATCTACCCAAGATAATTTTTCATCGGTAATTAACAGTTGGTAGGAGCGATCCGGTTTGATTACTCCTACGCCATTAGCAGCCAAATCTCCCACATAGAGATTGTTATCTTGGTCGATGGAAATCCCATCACAAATTGGTTTATCGCTGTATCGTTCAACCCGACTGGCTAGTTCCTCATCGCTCAAATCGGGATTGCACAAATCCGCACTTTTGGCGCGATACATACTGGTACTGTGCATGGGATTAAAATAGAGCCATTCATTGTTAACATCGAGAACAAGGCCATTTACCCCCAAATGAGGACGAATCAAACTGCCATCGGGTTGTTTAATTTCAACTGCAACGCCATCAATAATTAGATCTAGATTTTCTGGAATTACACTTTGATGCCCTTGTAAAATACGTGTGGCTAATCCCGTGTTTAAATCGACTCGAATTAGGGCCGATTCTGTGCCGTAAATCGGATCGGATATATAAATAACATTGCGAGTTAAATCGACGGCTAAATCATTAACAAAGGAGTTAGAACGGGTAATGGGGGGAGGTAAATAAATAACCTTTGCGAGTTGATTTTCATCCAGATCCCAAGCCACCAGTTTCGGGACGGACTGACTTTGATTGCCATTGTCCAGTATCCACAGACAACCATTAAGATCGCAGTGAATACCTAAAACAGCCTCAAAAGTAATTCCTTGTTTGTTTTCACCCGGAAAAGGAACTAAACTTCCATTAACCAGTTCAGCGACGTGGAAATCGGGATTGTAAAACTGGTGAAGACTGAGAAAAATACGACCCTCTGGTGTGATAGTAATATTACCTGGGGCTACAGTTAATTCCGCTATCACATTGATCGACTGAGATAAGTTGGTCATAACTCTGTTATTTGTATTGACTTGGTTGGAAAAATCATAATTTTTAGGACTCATTTTTTGATGAATTTTCTGACTTTATGCGTGTTAATTTTTTCAGAATATCAAACCAAAATGGAGCGCCCATAGAAATGGCAATAGCACTGATCATCCAACCCGTTATCGCATTAATTACATTTCCAGAATTTAAGGGAGTAAACTGTTCTTTCCAAGGATCAGACCAATTCCAACCAATCGGTAAGTTATCAACACGATCTAAAATGGCTTTAACTTCATCTTCAATCCCTTCCATGCAACTTTTAAAATCTAATGTTTCATCATTTTCTGAACAGTAATCGCTCCTGTCACTCGATTGAATCACTCCCATAATTGTGCTGCTGAAGGTGGAAGATAAAACTTCACTCTTGGATAAATGATCGATAATATTGATCGTATCAACATTAAACATAATTACCAGGACAAGAGCTAAAATTCGAGAAAGAATTATAGCTTTTTTTTGATAAAGCCGCGAAGCGTATTCTGTTGAATTCTGATACCAAGTTTCAATTTCTTGCTGTAATGTTTCAAATTTCTTTTCGGGTTCTACAACCTTAGCATTGGCATTTCTTAGGACTATAATGATCTCATTCTTAAGTTTTTCAGGTAAAGGGGACTCCTTAATTTTATCGGCGACCTTAGTTAAATCATCCAAATAATCCTCTTCTTTATTATTCAATTTTAATTCTTCACTTAATATGCCGATTATGCCATTCGCAAATTGGCGGGGAGGAATGTATGTTAATTGGGGAGAATTTCTCTGGTAATATGACTGGGAGGTTTGGATAGACATTAAATATTTATCGTAAAGCATTTTGGTTATTTTTAAATTACCTGTTTTGTCGGATTCTCCAACAAGATGTATGATAAATTCTTTCAAATTTTTAGAGCGTAATTTCAAAAATGAAGCGATAACCTCTTGGATTTCTGAGGTGATCAAACTCAAAACAAAGTAGATAAAACTCAAACTGATGGCAATGCTGATTACAGTCGATAATGTCATAGCTCTCCTGAAAACTCAATGGTAAACAAAAAGATAGCTCTATCCCAATCAAAAATTAGAGATAGCCTTTATCCGGTAACTTTCCCAAAAAAATAATGATAAAGGCTAAAAAAACTTAAAAATCTAAGTCAATTTTATCAAGAAACTCAAACTGGGCGCGAAGAAATATTCTCCGCCTTTCATCGATACCCAGAGTTTGAAAGGGTAATCTTTTGTACCCTCTTCGCCCCATTTTTCGGGCCATTTTTGGCTGCCTTGGGGTTGACCGATTAACGGGTCGGGACCGACGCCGACTTTCACAAAACGATTGGGATTTGCCCATCTCGCCTGAATAAAATTAAACTGGTTTTCAATATCAGCTTGAAAACAAAGAAACAGCAATCCCGAACCGGTTTCCGGCGCTTGGTTGGGGTCTTTTTCTCCATAACTAACCCCCCGACGGGTAATCCGATGGCTTCTCTCTATTCCTAAAGACTCATCATAACCGGGGGAAGACTCTACCCGTCCCGTATCGCCGCGAGGATTTGTTTTGCGAACATGAGCGTGAAACGGACATTTTGTCGCCGCAATATCCTCATCGTAATTAAAGTTATTGGTCGGAGTCAGCGCATAGGTGGGAATATCGGATTTTGTGACGGGAGTTCCATCGGGAAAACGACCAACCACCAAAGCGCCCGCCAAATCTTCTTTTATGTTTAAAGTTCGGGCTAGATTTTCTTGATCTTCGCGAAAAGCTTTAACATTTTGTTCGAGTTTTCGATAAACCAAATAACTCCCGTAACTGTCTTCAGTTTTCCCGTTGGGATCTTTGACCAAAACAATATCCAAAGCTGCGCGAGAGTCCCACTGATCAAAACCGCAGTCGTTAACTTGCGCTTTCACAATGTCTCGCTTGATAAATAAAGGTTGGCTGACCCCATCCACAAAGCCAAAATGTTCGATAATTTGTCCGGCTTTATTTCTGAGAATAAACCCATCTTCCCGGTGCAAAATTACCGCAACTTGTCGCAGTTCTTGACAGATGTGATTGACCGTTTGCAGCAAGTTATTTAGGTCGTCATCGGCGATCAAAATTAAAGCGTGAATTTCTTTTTGATAGCCAACCTCCCACTCTTCCACCTTCGGATCGCCCAATATCTCGCCAATTTGCTGGTTTTTCATCCCCATCGTAAAGGGCTGATTTTTGGGAATTTTAAAGGGCGCAAATCCCAGCGCCTCGTAACCCTTGCGAGTTAAGAAAACGTTGGCAAAAATGCCGCCCGAAATCCCTTCTTTTCGATAGCGCAGAGCATCGTCGGATTGGTGTCTTGCCGATTTTACATGGGTTTGGGAAAAGGTTTTGATCCACTGTTTCGCCCCATCCCTCTGTTCGCGATCCCACTGTAAAAACAGGTGTACGCTGTAATTTCGTCC
>NZ_LATL02000111.1 GCF_000972705.2 Limnoraphis robusta CS-951
GTTGAGAAAGGAAAACTCACCACAAAGAAACAAAGACAGGAAGATTCGCTCTTTGTGTCTCTGTACCTTTGTGTTTTTCTTCAGATGACATTGTTGAGAAAGGAAAACTCACCACAAAGAAACAAAGACAGGAAGATTCGCTCTTTGTGTCTCTGTACCTTTGTGTTTTTCTTCAGATGACATTGTTGAGAAAGGAAAACTCACCACAAAGAAACAAAGACAGGAAGATTCGCTCTTTGTGTCTCTGTGCCTTTGTGTTTTTCTTCAGTTGAATTTCAAAGGGTTTGATTTTAACGGGTTCCCTGACTCATAAACGGTTGACAAGGCCAGAAACGGATGGGTGTATCTTTGATTAAACGGTTAATTTCAGCGCTCGCTTCGGTGTGAGACAAGTCATCTCGGGTAATCAAAAATTTCAAGATCTTAAAACTCGGTGTCTCAACGAGGTAATAACCGCTATGTACATCAATTTTTTGGCGAAAATTTGCAATGGTATTTATCGCATCAATTATCAAACCATTCCAGATATTTAACTGCCAATCAACGGTATTTACGCCTTTCATTTGGGAACAGTCGAGATAATTGAACTTTTCAAATAAGTCGTAGGCTGAAGTGGGTTCTACGGCTGGTTGTGTCGTTACCATCACTCGAATATAAGGACGATATTCGGTTTGATTTTGCACGGTTTTAATCGGTTTTAGATAAACATTTCCTAACCGTAATCCTGACATTTCTAAACTGGGTTCGGTAAACCAATTGCCGAGTAAAGACAGATATCGGAGAACCAGATCTCGATCACTGGAAAATAAGTAAATTTCTTGACAGCGTTGAATGGCAGAGCGGACATAGTTATTCCGTCCTTCTCGCAGGAATTCTAGGGGGATATCAGGGGCAGATAAAATGAGTTTATTTAGAATTAGATAATCTCCCATCTGATTTTTTTGTTCTTCAATTCGTTCGTCTTTGCCGAATTTATCGGATAATATTCTCAAAACATTGACTAATACTAATCCTCCCATACTATGCCCGATTAAATTGACGTTTAAAGGGGGAAAAGTCGGATCAGGTTGAGTTTCGGGGTCAAACGGCATACTCATATAAGGATTTTGCCCCAAGACTTTATCTAAGCGCCAAAAGAACTCTGCTAAGTCTGGTGCGCCGTAATGAATGGCTCGATAGCGATCGCGTTGATAGACGACTAATCGCAAAATTTGCATTAATAATAACCACAGGACAAAGACGACAAAAACTACCGCTTGCCACTGTACAATTAATGCTCCGATTTTTGAGAAGTTGAACCAAGCCCAAAGCGGATCTAAAATGGGTTCAAATCCGAAAGTTTGTAAGAGGGGAACAATGGCTAAAGCCGCAAGGATATAAAGCACTGTTCCGGCTGTCAAAGCCAATAATGCCATCGTTAATAAAAACTTGAAGAAAATCCCCCAATTGTATCGCGCATCTGTCCAGAGTGCGGGGGTAAAAAAGGGTTGTTCTCCCGGCCAAGTATAGCCAATATAAGCACTTTTATCTTCTAAGGTGCCAATATAATTAATCGGCCCTTTCAAGCACAAGGATTCCGCTTCACTATCAAAAGATGTATAGAATAGTTCTGCGGGAGTTGAGTAACCATGAGTTCTCAGAGTCAAGCGTTTGAAGTTTTGCGATCGCAGGATAATCCCCAACTCCGCAATATTAAAGAGGGGACGAAATTGATCGATTGGCGGTAATTTTCGAGCCACATTTAATGAAGTTGGGGCTGTACTAATGACTAAAAAGATGTTAGAATATTCTCGATTCACAAAAACTTCAAAGTTGCGACTCACCGCCGGGGTAAACTGTTTATTGTGCCAATTATTCAGGGTGCGAATCACGTAATTTTCATTCACTTGTTTGGCAAATTCTGGGTATTCATTCGGATCACAAGTTGAATGAATTGCCTCGACAATCGCCTGTTCTCTGTTATAACCGCCATAGGTGGGTAAACCATAAACCGTTTCGGGTTTAACGCCTGTGGGTTGAGTGTAAGCAAGCTGCACAATACGGGCTTTTGTCCATCCGTCAGAAAAGGGTGCTGCATTGCGAATAATTGACTCTAACCAACGGCGATCATTGTTGAGGGTTTCTTTGTGCCACTCCAAAGGTAAACGTTCATAGGTCCGCTCAATTTCCATAGCCTTTCTAATGGGGGTATTTTTGGCAGAGATTCACTCTATTTATAGCAGGAAATCTGCCGAAAAACTAGGGATGAGTCTCTCAATCTAACTTAATAAAATGTCACAGTTGGTTCGTTAATCCCATAACTGCCGCCACCAGGGTTTTTCTTCAACGGGGAGTAAATGGGCTTGACTGCGAATATCGTTAATATTCCAATTGGTTAACCGGGCTAAATTTTGGATTTCTTCTTCTTGTCGATCGCGAACAGATTCTTGATAGGCGTCAGCGAGATCGCAAGTCATTTCACCTGTGTAGGGATGATTAATCACATATCGTCCTTGAAATAACTCTTGATTTCCGGTTTCTTGAAACTGTAAATCTTCCGGGAACGTCTCACGAGTATACCGCAGATGAACCCGACTGATAAACACATTTGTCTGTTGTCCGGGGTTTAACCAAAAGACACCTGCTTGCTTCAATTCTTCAGGGGTTAAGGGGTCAGCCGCACAAGGATCACAGCCTTGCATATTCCAAGAATATTCTAAAAATCCGACTCTTTTTTGTTCTTGTTCATAGGCGGTTTTAAACATTGCTTGGTAGAAATCGGCAAACTTATTTTGAATAAATTCAGGAACGTCTACATTAGACGGAATTTTCACTGTTCGATAGTTGGTCATTTCGGTTTGACCTTGAGGAGAAAGCAAGTAAACAATTAAATCTTGTTCTCCGGTGGCGTTCATCATCCCTAAGCGAATCGGTAACATAAATCGGGGTGATTCATAAGCCATCATCAATGGACGTAACGATTGAAAACCCGCCTGATCAAATTCGGTTAAATTGACTTTAGCAACAAAAAACTTTAAATTTTGTCGAATATAAGGTTGTAAAAGCTGACTCGCTCCTTGAGGGATTTGATACCCATTTTGAATCAGCCAAGTTTCTAATCCATCGGATTCTTTTGCGCTTAAAATAATAATATCATATTCTCCGACGGTAAAGCGAGATTCTACAGTTACACCTAACGTTTTATTGCTTTGGGCTTCAGCTTCTGGGGCTGATTGCAGAAACACATCTCCGCCGCCTCGGGTGCCTCCACCGGGATAAGTCATACAAGGATTATCATCAAAATATTCAACCAGTCGAGGCGCACTAAAAGCATCAATTCGTTCAATGATTTTGGGTTCACCGACTCGCACTTGATCTTCAGTTAAAACAACGGGAACTGGAACAACTAATGCAAAATCTTTAACGTCTCCTTTGTAGTCATTCGCCATTGTTAAAACGGTGCGATTTCCATTTCTCGCCAGAATAACTTGTGAGGCTTGGTTGTATAAACGACTATCGGCTTTCGCGACGTAAAATCCACAAAACGCCCAAGCAGAGGGCGCAAATAGAGTAAAAACTGCTAGAATTAAGGGGAGGAGAATTGAAAGTTGAGGAATCTTTTTCATGGTCAGTCAACAAAAGAAAAAAAATAGGTTAAAGGGAAAACTGAGTTGAACGAGAATTTAACCACATAAACCGAGGATTTGACCAAATTTCATCGAAAACTAGCGTTAGGGGAGACAGGAGAAATAAAGCCCAAAATATAGCGGTTGACAAAAAGAATAAATGCTGTAGAATAAACGTGAGAACAGCGATACTCATTGCCCAAATGATCCGACTTTTAGAAGCATTGGGAATGGAACGAGGATCGGTTAACATAAATAGGGCAAATAATAGCAAACTCCCACTCATTAACTGATGAGTATAGACATCAAAACTCCATCCTAAATAGAGATGACGAATGGCTTCTAGTCCGGCGTAGGTGGCTAAAAATGTGGCTGAGGTTTCCCAACGTCCGACTTGTTTTAAGATCATTCCACCCAGTCCTAAGAATAACAGAAAATACCAGCTTTCGGTTCCCCATTGTCCGGGAGAAACCCAAGCATCGGAGGTGAGGGTTAAAGCCGTAATAATTCCAAAGTTAGCTGGGTTGAAGAAATGTTTGCCTCGGTAATGTAAAATAAACTTACTGGCGATCGCACAAACTCCGGCGAGTATCATCGTTGTTTCACTGTTAGCCCGCAATAATAAACATAATCCCAAAGCGGTAATTACAGCACTTTTCCAGGAGGATAAACTTGCTTTATTAAAGTCCCCAACTTGAAGCGATTGAGAATTTAATTGTTGTAACCCAATCATCAAACCCTGGGTTAATAAACAAGTGCCAATCACTGCTATGATGAATTCAGGTTTAATGGTCCAGTCTCTGGTATTAACCCCTAAACCTAAAAAGAGGGAAAGAAACAAAATTTGAGCATTCCGAGCATCTTTAAACATGGTTTATCCGGCGGTGTGCTGTCTAGTGATCTCTGACGGTTTGAATGATTTTAATTGTTCCTGCAATCTTCACTAATTTTTTGACGCTACATCAACAGCAAATCAATAAAATCATCCAGACGATTTTGATATTTTTCGGTTTGTTCTTGACCTAACTTAACAATACTCCGAAGATTAACGTCTGAAGTATTATCAATCGGGAATATATCTTGATCCTTCAAAACCGGACTAATTCGCAGATATTGACTATGTTTTTCGATCGCGTCATAAATTTGCTTCATCTGATAATCAACGGTTTCAGATACTCCCGTCATAATGATATCAAACAACGGAATTAACCATTCAATCTTACCCCAGTTTCTCGCTTTATTGTAGGGATAGATTCGTTTAACATCGCCAGTTCCTAAAGAAAGAATAACCATTTCATTGGCAGTCGGGCCACTTTCATAACGTTCATCTAAATTAAAGTAACGGTTAAATTTATGACGAACTTCTGCATAAGCACAAAGGGCGGGATTATTAGCAAAAACTCCCCCATCAACAAAGGTATAAACTTCATTTTTCAGAGATCTAATTTGAGCAACTTCAAAAAAAGTCGGAGCCGCACTTGTCGAACGAACAACATCTCGAACTAAAAAATCATATCGAGAATCAAGCCGTGCATCATGTTGAGTAAAAAAATGAGCTTTGCGTTGTTCAATTTCATAAGCCGTAATTAAACTTGGCTTTAAAAGTTGACTCAATCTTAAATCTCCAAAGAAAGTAGCCAAGAGTTTTTCAAAGCTATAGTGAGAATACTTTTCATTGAGAAATCCTCCAAAATTCAGTAAACTATGCAAAAAGGATTTTGCAAAAATTTGATCAGACTTCTCATAATAAAACTGTAAAACTTCCTCTGCGGATAGCATGGGTTTAGTTGGCGAGTTGGGATCAGGACATAAATATAAGCTCGTTAAAATCCCTCCGGCACTACTCCCGGCAAGCAAATCAAAATATTCAGCCAGTTTAGCCTGGGGATTTCCCGTTTTTTCCTGTAATTTTTGCTCAACATAAATCAAAATTTTAGCTGGGATTAAACCGCGCACGCCGCCGCCATCAATCGATAAAATCCGAGTAAATTTAGCCATATCAATTCAGCCTCCAAACTAATAAAATCGAGAACAACTAGCGATTCCAACGTTGAGCCAAATAATCGCGGACTTCAAAAAAGTCATTCCAAAAAATATAAGATTTTTGCTGATGATCAAGGTATTGAGCAAGGCGATCTCGAGCAAACACAAGCGGCGAACTCAGAGCCATATTTAAGTCGGTGACTGAATCTCCAATCGCTACTTTTTCATCACTTTCATACAAATCCATAATCTTCACTTTGGCAACTAATTCAGTGCCAGCTTCAAACTCAGATTTAACCCGCCAATACTCTCCCTGACTGTCAATATCAACAGCATAAATCGCCGCAACCCGATTGATTAATTCGCCTAATACCGTTTCAACCATAATCCGAATTCCCCCGGAAACCACGACAAAAGGAACCGCTTGACTATCCAAAAAATCAATCAATTCTACCAATCCAGGGCGAATCTGCTGACTTTGAGAAAAGGCAATCACTTCTGGATATCGTACCGAAGGAATCGACTCCAACATCTGTCGTACCCCTTGACGTAGGGTTAACTCTCGATTGTACAATTTTGGCATAATCTCCGCCGACATTTTAGGAGTAAACTGTTTGAGCATGGCAACAAAAGTTTCTTCGGCGGTTATCGTGCCATCAAAATCACAGAAAACAATAGGTTTCATGGTGGTGTTGATCTATACTACTATTGAAGTGATCCTATTCAGTAGAGTGTCTACGCGAAAATCCCCTCCTCTAATTGTTGATATTCTGCTGTTTATCGTTTTAACATGGTTGGGTTACGAATTCTTCAACAGATTTTTGAGGGGTTCCTCCCATTCTCAGATTAGTGTTGGCGAAAAAATTTTGATTCCTACAGCAACAAACCCCAGTTGATTCTAAGCTTTAAGATGATTAATCCTAACGTAAATCAACTGCGGTAACATAAAAAAATACAAATTCAATGTTATGACTGATAAAGAAGCAAAATCAGAATGCTAAAACAAGCACTCGTCACGGGATCAGCAACGGGGATCGGACGAGCGATCGCCCTCGACCTGGCCCAACAAGGATTTGATGTTGCCTTTCACTACAACCGCAATCAACAAGCAGCCAACCAAGCCGCTCAGGAAGCCCAAACCTATGGCGTTAAAGCAATCACCCTTCAGGCAGATATTACCGACAGCGATCGCGCCCAATCACTCGTTGATCAGGCTGCTGATCGTTTAGGAGGATTATCAGTGATGATCAACAATGTTGGCAACTTTTTGCAACGGAAAACAAGCGAAGTTTCTCTAGAAGAATGGCACGAAATCCTTAACTCCAACCTGAATTCTACCTTTTACACAACTCGCACAGCCATTCCCTATCTCAAAGCCGCAGGCGGGGGTCGTATCATTAATTTTGCCTGTGCAAGCGCTCAAAACGTCCTCGCTCGAAACCTCGATACACCCTATATGATTGCTAAAACGGGCATTATTATTTATACCAAATCCCTAGCCGTTGAACTGATACCCGATCAGATTACCGCCAATATCATCGCACCGGGAGTTGTTGAAAATTCCGTTGGTTTAGAAGGGGTTATTCCTCGCTTACCCAGTAAACGCCCCGCCACCCTGCAAGAAATCACCAATGCGGTTAGGTTTTTTCTGGCTCCCACAGCCGACTATATCACAGGCCAAGTATTAGAAGTATCGGGAGGCTGGAAATTGTAGTCTATGGGGTGCTATGCTTTGAACGAACCTAATATAAAACCATCTCGGTTAACACGATTTACCTATGCTTCGGCTTGAGGATCTCTACGAAATTCACGAAAAATATCAGCCTGCTCTTGATGCCCAAGTTGAAACATTTGCGATCGGCGATCAGATCTTCGATTTTAACGTGCGATCAGCAATTTTAGGCGTTGTCAATCTTTCTAAAGATTCCAAACACAAAGAAAGTATTTGCTTGACGACAGAGCAAGCGATTCGTCGTAGCATTATTCTGAATACTGGGGGCGCTGATATTATTGATATTGGTTCGGAAGCAACAGGTAGCAAGGCAGAGCGAGTCGAGGATTTTAAACAAATCAGCATGATTATTCCTCTGCTTCGTGATCTGCACAAACGGGGAATTTTGACTTCTGTAGAAACATACAACCCGCAAGTGGCAAAAGAATGCTTGCAAGCTGGGGCAAATATAATCAACTTGACGGGTTCAAAAGACAGCGAAGCCATTTATCGACTGGTTTCAGAATTCGATGCTGGAGTGATCATTTGCTACCTTCAAGGGGGAAATGCCAGGGAAGTTGTTAACTTTACGGCAGGAGACGATCCGGTTGAGCTAATGTACGAGTATTTCGCAAGAGAAATAGAAGTCGCCACTCGCTTAGGAGTCAAGAAAATCTTTATCGATGCTGGGTTTGGTTTTGAATACCAAAATCTCAAAGAAAGTCTGCTGAGAATTCGCTATCAAATGAAAACGATGCTAACCAGCTTTCGACTGAGGACGTTAGGATTTCCGATTTGTCAACAACTTCCCCATGCCTTTGAATTCTTTGGAGAAGAACGTCGCAATGGTCAACTTTTTTTTGCTGTACTTGCTCTTCTCGGAAAAACTGATCTGATCAGAACCCATGAAGTTCCGAAAATCAAGGCAGTCTTAGATACAATGGACTTTTTTTAGATCAAGTCACCGAAAGAAAGACATCCAAACTTCAAATGGATAAGACTTTATTGACTCCTGAGCGCTCCACTTGTTCAAGCAATTCAGCAATTGTCTTCCCGGAGATCGGATCGATCCAATGGGGTGCAATCTCTGCTAAAGGAACCAAAACAAAAGCCCGTTCACTCATACGAGGATGGGGAACTTGTAGATCAGGAGTTTCTAAGATAAAATCCTCAAACAAAATTAAATCCAGGTCAAGAGTTCGTGGCCCCCAACGCTCTTGACGAACACGACCAAATTGATTTTCAACGTTGAGTAAAGTTTGGAGTAATTGGTAAGGTGTGAGTTGTACTTCTAGCAAAGCACAAGCGTTGAGATAGTCCGGTTGCGCTGGGCCAATGGGGGCTGTTTTGTACCAACTTGATCGCCGTTTGACCCGAATTTCGGGAATGTGATCAAGAGTTTGCAGGGCTTTTTCTAAGGTTTCACCAGAGTCACCCAAATTGCTCCCCAGGGCAATAGCAGTTTGGTAAAATCGGGGTACTACAAAGGAAGATATGCGATCGCTCATAAAAACTTGATCCATCTAGATTTATCTGTTCTACTGCCCTTGACTCTCAGTATTATAATCCTTAGAGGACTCATCCTGTAGATCGCAAGGTGCTAACTTTTTTCTCTCAGTCTAGGCAGTTGAGCGATAGTTATCGTCCCTAAACTTAGGCCAAGAACTGAAGTCATCAAACTTATTGATAATAGATATCTGAGTCTAATAAAATCTGAATAGAGTTGGTGTACAGAAAAAACGTTCAACCCTTTTTAAAGCCCATTCAATTTAGTTAATCGTTGAAGCGTTTTCATGTTATTTTAGAGTTAAATCAACTAAAGCGAGGATGGATGGATAAAATCGAGATCGTGGGCCTACGCTACTACGGTTATACGGGATACTTACCTGAAGAAAAGGTACTGGGTCAGTGGTTTGAAGTCGATTTAACGCTATGGCTTGACTTAGCTGTTGTCGGAAAAAGTGATCTCTTAGAAGATACCTTAGATTACCGCCAAGCCACTGATTGTGTCCGCCAGCAAATTGAAACCTCTAAAAGCGACACTATCGAATATTTGGCGACCCAAATGATTCAGTCTTTACTCCAACTTGATCGCGTCGAGAAAGTCTGCCTACGCTTGACGAAAGTTGTGCCGCCTATTCCCGGTTTTCCGGGCAAAATTGCTGTAGAATTGACTCGCTCCAGAGACAATTTGTTTTAGTCCCCTCTAACAATTGCGAAAATTTCGGTTATGCTAGATCAAACTTCAACAGTCAGAGAATCTCTTCGCCAGCTATTTCCTTTAACAACAGTAGGAGCATTAGTCGCTCATCCAAGCGGACGAGTTTTGATTGTTAGGACGACAAAATGGAAAGGGACTTGGGGTGTTCCGGGTGGTAAAGTGGAATGGGGAGAAACCCTTGAAAAAGCTTTACTCAGAGAGTTTAAAGAAGAAGTCGGGCTAGAGTTATTTAATGTGCGCTTTGCATTGTTGCAAGAAGCGGTTATTGATCCTCAATTCGTGCGAGAGGCTCATTTCATTATGGCTAACTACTACGCTTGTTGTCAAAGCGAAACCATTTCTCCCAACGAAGAAATTGAGGAATGGGCGTGGGTGACTCCTCAACAAGCGCTGGAGGAGCATCCTTTAAATTATTACACTCGCGTTTTAGTTCAAGACTACTTGCGAACGCAAATCTCCTAAAACCGATTAATGATAACCTGCCATAGTTGATTGTTCAAGACTTACCAATCCTCTCGCTTGTAATCCCTATCAATCCAATCATTTTCAAACGGATTAACAGAACGTTTTTGGATTTGAACAGGGAGGTTAAATTCTTGTTTTGGTTCTTCATCATCTTCTTCCTCCTCCTCGTCTTCTTCTGATAAATTCAAGTTCAAGGGTTCAATAACATGGGCAATCGCATCTTGAATAAAACTTTTGACAAACTCATCTTTTCGAGTCAGTTTAAACTGTCGTTGTACCACTTCTGTTATTCCTCCGTCTCCCCAATCTTGATCTTGACGGAAATATTCAATAAAACTTTTACCCGCAATGCGAGTTAAATAAGCCGCCGTAACGGCTTGAATTGCCTTGCCAATCACTATCGTCCCAAAATGAAATTGTAGGGCAGTTGCCACTAATTTTATCGCCCCTTGCACAACGCCTAAACTGGCTAATGTCTTGGCTAAAGATAAGGCTAATTCCCGCCCCCGTTCTAAATTTAATTCACAGCCATAAATCTTGCCAATTTCCACCACCATTTGAGCATTAACCGCAGCAGTTGCTAACAAATCAACTACAGGTAAAGGCGTTACTGCAATCACTCCCGCCCCTATCCATTGAAACCGTTCAACCACTTTATTCGCTTGACGACGGCGTTGAGTATCCAATAAATTGCGGGCTTCTTCTCCTAAACGTTGAGATTGTAATAACATATTATCAGCAATTAAATCTTCCCCTTCTTCTCGTAAAATCTTGGCAATTCGACGAATTAACGGCATAATATCCGGTTCGGCTTGAAACTGTTCTCCAGTCTCCAAAATAACGGCTTGAGGATTAGCCGCAACGCTAACAATATCTTCCGGCGAAATAAACGCTTGCAGCCGTTCTTCTAGACGAGAAAGAATAATATTTTGATCTTCTTCTGTATACAAGTCAATTTTATTAAAAATTAACAGCGATCGCTTGCCAATTTCTGCTAAACTATAGAGAGGTTGATATTCCGATTGTCGCAAATCGTTATCAACCACAAATAGTAATAAATCCGCTTCTGTTGCCAAAGTTCGCGCTAATTTTCCCCGTTCCGAACCCGCCGTTCCCGCTTCTAAAATTCCCGGTGTATCGGTAATTAAAATCTCTCGTTCTAACCCTTTTAATTGCAAACGATAGGTTTCTCCAACTTCTGTCGTTCCCATCGGCGCATTTACCTTTCCCACCATTCGCCCCATTAACGCATTTACAATCGATGTTTTTCCCGCAGAACCCGTACCAAAAATAACAACTTTAAGATTACCCCGAGATATATATTCTGCGATTTCATCTGTTCGATTAATAATCGCTTGACGGGCGACTTCATCTTGAATGTGATCAACCTGTTGGCGAATCGTTTTTAAAGATTCTTCGGTTGCTGAGGCTTTATCGACAGGAACCCGCAAATTTGAGGGGCGTTTTTTACGAGATTTGCCAGTTTTTTTGAATAATCCGGTATAATAAAAAAAGGCAAAAATTAACAGCCCCAATAAAACAATAATTAACAGCAACAGCAAATTCGCTAAAATCGGATGAGCAGACCAAGCAATTTGACTGTATAATCCAGAGATAGACGTGATTAGCCAAATCATCAACCCCAGAATTAGACAGACGCCGAAAATTAGAAGCAAAAAGCGAGAGATAGTCATAGCAAAAGACGGAGAAACCGCAGCAAATGAACTCAGATTACCTTCTATGTTAGCGAGGATTGAATCAAACGAGAGAAATCGATGAGGTATAACGCTGAATCAATGTCAAAATAGTAAAGTTGTTTGTAGATTGGAAGTTGGCATCATGGCACGTTTGGCACTCTTGAGTACATCCGATAAAACAGGACTCATCGAATTTGCCCAAATCTTAGTCAAAGAATTTGAGTTTGATTTAATCAGTAGTGGGGGTACTGCAAAAGCCTTGAAAGAAGCAGGTTTATCCGTTACCAAAGTCTCTGATTATACCGGATTTCCTGAAATTTTAGGGGGACGAGTCAAAACCTTACATCCCCGTATTCATGGGGGAATTTTAGCCCGTCGAGATGTTCCCGAAGATTTACAACAGTTAGAAACCCATGAAATTCGCCCGATAGATTTAGTAGTTGTTAATCTTTATCCCTTTGAACAAACGATAGCAAAAGCAGGCGTAACATTAGCTGAAGCGATTGAAAATATTGATATTGGTGGGCCGACTTTGTTAAGGGCATCAGCAAAAAATTATGCTCATTTAACGGTATTATGTAATCCCGAACAATATCCAGAATATATTGAACAACTGCGTCAAAATCAAGGCGATATTTCTTTAGAGTTTCGGCAAAATTGCGCGTTAAAAGCCTTTCGCCATACCGCAACTTATGATCAGGCAATTTCAGCTTATTTACAACAACAAGAAACCCCCGAAGAAACCCCTCTCCCTTCAGTTTATACCGTAAGCGGCAGCGAATTACAAGCCCTACGGTATGGAGAAAATCCTCATCAACCTGCAACTTGGTATCAAACGGGAACTGTTGCAACAGGTTGGGCTGGCGGAAAAATATTACAAGGAAAACCGTTAAGTTATAATAATTTAGTGGATTTAGAAGCCGCTAGACGAATTATTTCCGAGTTTCCTGATGAACCCGCAGCCGCCATTTTAAAGCATACCAATCCCTGCGGCGTTGCAATGGGAAATAGTCTTTCTGAAGCCTATCAAAAAGCCTTTGAGGCGGATTCTGTTTCCGCTTTTGGGGGAATTGTCGCCTTAAATCGGGCCATTGATGCCGATACAGCAACGGCATTAACCCAAACCTTTTTAGAATGTATTGTCGCCCCCAGTTGTACCCCAGAAGCCTCAGATATTCTTCACAAAAAATCAAAACTGAGAGTATTTATTTTACCCGATTTAATGCAAGGGCCGTCACAAACCGTTAAAATGATTGCGGGGGGATTTTTAGTACAAACTTCCGATGATGCGGTAGAAAACCCTCAAGAATGGCAAGTAGTAACAGAAAAACAACCCACCCCCGAACAATTAGCCGAATTATTGTTAGCCTGGAAAGTGGTTAAACACGTTAAATCTAACGCCATTGTTGTGACAAAAAACCGCACAACTTTAGGGGTTGGCGCCGGACAAATGAACCGGGTTGGTTCGGTTAAAATTGCCCTAGAACAAGCGGGAGGAAACGCCAAAGGGGGATATTTAGCCAGTGATGGATTTTTCCCTTTTGATGACTCAGTACGCACCGCAGCAGCAGCCGGAATTACAGCCATAGTTCAACCGGGAGGAAGTGTGAGAGATGAAGATTCTATTAAAGCTGCAAATGAGTTAGGGGTGATTATGGTATTAACCGGAATGCGTCATTTCTTACATTAATTAAAAAGCAGGATGGGTTAGCGTGAGCATAACCCATCAAGTTGAAACCTCTTGTGATCTTTCAAATGTGCTATAATCGGAATACATGATGTAGTACAACGATGAACCGACAAGACGTAATAGATGCTTATCAAGCGGGACAACGAACATTTCAGGATCTCGAAGATATTGATCTTACAGGTGTTGATCTCAGCTATAGCAATATAACAAATCTAAAAAATGTGCTGTTAGAAGGCGCAAATCTCAGCCATAGCAATATAGCAAATCTAGAAAGTGTATTGTTAGAAGGAGCCGATCTTAGCTACAGCAAAATAACAAATCTGTATCATGTTTATTTACAAGGAGCCGATCTTAGCTACAGCAAAATAACAAATCTGTATTATGTTTATTTACAAGGTGCAAATCTCAGCCATGCCGAGTTTGAGAGGGGAAATTTTGAATATCTCGAAGATGTTGATCTCACAGGTGTTGATCTCAGCTACAGCAATATAAGCGAACTTAAAAATGTTTGTTTACAAGGAGCAAATCTCAGCCATAGCAATATACTATATCTAGAAGATGTATTGTTAGAAGGAGCCGACCTCAGCTACAGCAAGATAAGCGAACTTAAAAATGTTTGTTTACAAGGAGCAAATCTTAGCCATGCGACCTTAGAGTCAGCTTTTGAAGATGTAGACTTTCAAAGAGCTAATCTCAGTCATGCCGATTTAGGAGGGGATTCGTGTGTTAATTTTTATTATTGTGATTTAAGTGAAGCAAACTTGAGCAATACACGTTTGTTCTATGCTATTTTTTGGTGGCATTGCTGTTTTACAGGAGCTAATTTTAGTAACGCTCGTTTTTGTGAGGTTTCGTGGCACGAGTCAAGTAGGAGCGGTCAGCCTCTAGTTGATTTGCGCCAAGTTAATTTCACGAATGCCTATTTTTATGATGCGCGTTTTTATGGATGTAATCTCAGTCACTCAACTTTTCACAACGCTAATCTTCAAGGTACATTTATTAGTGATTCTTGTCTCTGTGACTTGACTGGAGTGAGTTTGGAGGGCGTTTTTCTCAATAGTAATTGGCAATACTTTCCTAAGATAGTTTACCCTTCGGAGTTAGAAGCAATTCTACTAAAACCAGGATTAGATCTTAGTGGTATTGATTTACAAAATCGTCGGCTTAATGAGCTTAATTTCAGCAAAGTTAATTTAACCGGTGCTAATTTAACGGGTGCTGATTTAACGGATGCTAATTTAACGGATGCTAATTTAACGGGTGCTAATTTAACAAGAGCTAATTTAACGGGTGCTAATCTAACGGGTACTAATTTAACGGGTGCTGATTTAACGGGTGCTGATTTAACGGATGCTAATCTAACGGGTGCTAATTTAACAAGAGCTAATCTAACGGGTGCTAATCTAACAGATGCTAATCTAACAGATGCTAATCTAACGGATGCTAATTTAGCTCAAACTTCATTAAAAAAAGCCCTATTTAAAGAAGCTAATTTAACGAATGCTTTATTTCTTACAGAAGAGCATTTGAAAGAAGCAATTTTTGCAAATACAATCATGCCGAATGGTACTCTCCTGTAAATTTTTTTCTGGAGTTAACAGAAAAATTGAATGAATAAAAACCACGAAATACAGAGAAAAACCAGAGAAAACATTCGTGTTCTCTGTATGTTCTTGGTTGGTTTTCACCCTACAATTTTAAGGGGAAAGGCGGGTGACAGTAAAAAGTTTGGGATTTCAACAGTTCATATGATATCCGACTAATCAATCATCCCAAGTGTAGGGGCGGG
>NZ_LATL02000112.1 GCF_000972705.2 Limnoraphis robusta CS-951
GGATCAAAGCCAGAGGACTCAACAACGCCGCCGCCGCCAGATCCGCTACACTAAAGCGATCGCCGATTCTAGCCGGATTATCCAATTTTTAGAGTCTTATTGTCCCAATCCGCCCTTGTATTTTGATGATCCCCAACTGCAAACTCAGGCTTTAATGTTGGAAGATTGGCTCGATGAAAGTATTGGCACCGCGACGCGATTTGTTTATTATCAGTTTCGCGCGGGTTCAGGAAAAGCATAAGTATAGACAGTAGAATTGAGCTGTTGCTTGAGAAATTCTAAAAATTAAGTTCTGACTTCAAAATACTATCAATTGCCCTTTAATGCTTAAACAGGCTAGTGGTAGTATGAGGAGGAAATCCTGTTTCATCTGAATTTTTAGCTGACTACAGCCTCAACAAACTGACTGAACTTACTTGCGATCGTTAGGTCTAATCGAGCTATGACTGTTGCATTCCGACCCACCCGTTCCACTCAAAACCGTCTCTCTCAATCTTTCGTCACGCCTACAACGCCGGGAAACATCATTCCTCTCGAACGAGCAAGACTTCAACGAAATCAGCGAAGTCAACCGCTTGTTAAACGGCCATCAAATTCGACTCCCGAAACGATTGAACTCGATGTCGTCGAAATTTTACCCAACCAACCCCCTAAACCCTTGTGGTTGACTTCGCTGGTTACTCTGCAACGGGCTTCATCCATTCTGGCGGGGACAGTTGTCGGTATTACCCTGAGTGTCTACGGCTTAACCGCCTATCGAGAAGCCGCTTGGACGCTAGAATATCAAACTCTAGAACAGTTTCGCACAGAAGAACAACAACTACGAGCCGCTAATGAAGTTCTCAAACATCAAATTGCTGAAGGCGCCCAAGAAGCCGATACGGGATTAGTCGAGAGACAACCCCTGGACATGATCTTTTTGCGTCCAGCACCACCCCGTCCCGANTTAACCGCCTATCGAGAAGCCGCTTGGACGCTAGAATATCAAACTCTAGAACAGTTTCGCACAGAAGAACAACAACTACGAGCCGCTAATGAAGTTCTCAAACATCAAATTGCTGAAGGCGCCCAAGAAGCCGATACGGGATTAGTCGAGAGACAACCCCTGGACATGATCTTTTTGCGTCCAGCACCACCCCGTCCCGAAGTACCATCACAGATTCCCCCGCTTGAACTCAATTTGAGTCCAACTTCAACAACAGATAAACCATTAGGATATTAACAGGCAACAGGGAACAGCGCAAAGTGCGGTCACTGATAACTGATCACTGGTAGGGGCAATTCATGAATTGCCCCTACAACTGATAACTGATAATTGATTACTGATTACAATGGCAACAGATTTTTCTTCCGGATCACCTGTGAACAAACCCCGTTTTCCTCGTTCTCAGCCGGGGGGAAAACTAGCCCCTCCGTCGTCTCGATTTTCTGTTCAAAAGCCAAGTCTGACAGGAAATCATCCTCATCCCAAAAGGCCTATTCCTCGCAAACCGCCAACAATCAAAAAATGCCAATCTTCCCGTCTGCGAATGGTGTGGCTGATTTTGCTTGGGGGACTGTTTGGACTGTCGGTGAATTTGTTTCGCCTACAAATTAATATGGGGCCAATGCTCAAACAGCAAGCCCAATTTCAGCAAAGTCAACGGGATTTGCCCTTTGTTCCTCGCCGTCCAATTAGTGATGTCAATGGTCATATTTTGGCGATTGATCAAATTGTTTATACGCTCTATGCTCATCCAAAATTATTTCAACAATCTACAAGCGAAATTGCCGAACAATTGGCTCCGGTATTAGTCCGTAATGACTTAACGAGTTCGACTCCCGATGAACTGATTGAACAGTTTAAACAAGCAGACAGTGGGATTAAAGTTGCTGAATCTCTAAGTGAAGAAGTCGGCAAACATATCGCTAATTTAGGAATTGATGGGTTAGAACTGATTGAACAACGACAACGCCTTTATCCCCAACAAAATATCGCCGCCGATGTTGTGGGTTATGTCGATAGTGAAGGAAAAGGTCAAGCCGGAGTCGAAAATAGTCAACAAGAATTACTAGAGCGGGTGATGCCTTCTTTAGAGTTTCAACGCTCTGTTAATGGCAATTGGGTACCGACTAAATTGGCTTCGGGTTTTATTCAGCTTGATGATTTAGAATTGCGACTGACAATCGACACCCGGCTGCAACGTATCGCTCGAAAAATCCTCAAACAAAGTGTAGAAGAACATCGGGCTAAACGAGCGACTGTGATTGTCATGGATGCCAGCAACGGCGCATTATTAACATTAGTCAATGAACCGTCCTACGATCCCAATCAATACTGGAAATCTACTGTTGATCGCTTCAAAAATTGGGCTTTATCTGACCTTTATGAACCCGGTTCTACCTTTAAACCGATTAATGTTGCTCTCGCTTTAGAAGCCGGATCAATTCAACCGGATACTGTGATTTATGATGAAGGTCGAATTCAAATGGGCCGATGGACAATTCAAAATGCCGATTATGCTTATTCTGGCGCTCGCGGCTCTCTCAGTATAACCGATGTTATTAAATATTCCAGTAATATTGGCATGGTTCGCATCATGCAAAAGCTTGAACCTGAAGTTTTTTATGAAGGCTTAAGACGCTTAGGGATGGGAGAAAGGAGTGGCGTTGATTTACCTTTTGAAGTCGCCAGTACCTTAAAAACACGCCATCAATTTGTTACTGTTCCGGTTGAAGGTGCAACCGCCGCTTTTGGTCAAGGTCTTTCGATTACGCCTCTTAAATTAGCTCAATTAAATGCAACTTTAGCCAATGGTGGAAAACTGGTTACGCCTCATGTTGTCAAAGGATTATATAATAGTAAAGGACAACTTTATTGGGAAACCGCTTTACCGAAAGCTCGCCAAGTATTCTCCACTCAAACGGCTCATGCAGTCTTAGAAATGATGGAATCTGTAGTTGCAGGAGAAGATGGTACGGGTAAAGCTTCACGAATTGCAGGTTATCGAGTCGCCGGAAAAACAGGGACAGCCCAAAAAGCCTCTGCATCAGGCGGTTACTCCAATAATGCTCGAATTACCAGTTTTGTGGGGATTTTAACGGTTGATAATCCTCGTTATGTTGTGGTTGCGGTTGTTGATGAACCCAAAGAGGGAAGCAGTGGCGGAACAGTTGCAGCACCCATTGTTAAATCCGTGATGGAAGGTTTAATTGGATTGGAAAAAATACCTCCTTCTGATATTAACGCAGAACCTGAAAGTGAACTTGAGAGTGAAGAATAGGTTATTTTTTTTCTTAAAGAAAACTACAGCTTTTGATAGAGAATTGAGAGGCGAATTGTAAAGCTTTTGTTATCCAACCGGCTATAAATAAACGACAGAGGAGTCACCGAGTCAGGAGTCAGGAGTCAGGAGTCAGGAGGAAATAAAGAAGAAGAAAGAGTCGGATTATGAGAAAGTTTTTGATCACTAATTATCCGNTCAGGAGTCAGGAGTCAGGAGGAAATAAAGAAGAAGAAAGAGTCGGATTATGAGAAAGTTTTTGATCACTAATTATCCGGACATGATATAAAATCTCCGAATATTAGCCATCCTAACCGAGATTTTCTCGAATGCGATCAGCATCACCAAGCCCGATTCGCGATCGCTCACCCAAATTTCCAAAGCAAAAAGCCCGAACAGAAGCAGTTTAGCTACCGAAAACCTCAGTTTCAACTTCGATATCATCGATCACGAATTTACAACTCACTCGATCGCCGATCGCTTTCCCCTGCTACGATGACATCTATGCGTCAACTCGGACGGTCGCCAAACCGATCCGTGTTTGGTCTGAACACGTTACCTTAATAATGGCTAGCGCGGGTATTTAGAAATATGTATTTGAGTGAAATTACTCATCCGAATCAGCTACACGGTTTATCCATTCACGAACTGCAAGACATTGCTCGACAAATTCGTGAAAAACACTTAGAAACAGTCGCAGCAACAGGCGGACATTTAGGCCCAGGGTTAGGAGTCGTTGAACTGACTCTAGCCCTTTACCAAACTCTGGACTTAGATCGAGACAAAGTGATCTGGGATGTTGGCCACCAAGCCTATCCCCACAAAATNAAAACACTTAGAAACAGTCGCAGCAACAGGCGGACATTTAGGCCCAGGGTTAGGAGTCGTTGAACTGACTCTAGCCCTTTACCAAACTCTGGACTTAGATCGAGACAAAGTGATCTGGGATGTTGGCCACCAAGCCTATCCCCACAAAATGATCACAGGTCGCTACAACAACTTCCACACGTTGCGACAAAAAGAGGGCATTGCAGGCTACCTGAAACGCTGTGAAAGCAAATTTGACCATTTTGGAGCCGGACACGCCTCTACCAGCATCTCAGCCGCTTTAGGAATGGCGTTAGCACGGGATCAACGGGGCGAAGACTTTAAAACTGTCGCCGTGATCGGAGATGGCGCTTTAACCGGAGGAATGGCCCTCGAAGCCATTAACCATGCAGGTCATTTACCGCATACAAACCTGATGGTGGTTCTCAATGATAACGAGATGTCGATCTCGCCCAACGTCGGCGCTATTCCGCGTTATCTCAATAAAATGCGCCTCAGCCCGCCTGTTCAGTTCCTCAAAGACAACCTGCGAGAACAGTTTAAACATATTCCCTTTGTCGGCGAAACCTTTACCCCCGAAATGGAACGTCTCAAAGAAGGGATGAAACGGTTAGCGGTTCCCAAAGTTGGGGCGGTGATCGAAGAACTCGGCTTTACTTATCTTGGCCCGGTTGATGGTCATAACTTAGAAGAGTTGATCGAAACCTTTAAACAAGCTCATAATATTCCTGGCCCGGTGATGGTTCATGTTTCCACCACCAAAGGAAAAGGCTATGCGATCGCCGAAAAAGATCAAGTCGGCTATCACGCCCAGTCGCCGTTTAACCTCGCCACCGGAAAAGCGGCACCCCCCAGCAAACCCAAACCCCCCAGCTATTCCAAAGTGTTCGCCCATACTTTGGTGAAACTTGCCGAAAATAACCCTAAAATTCTAGGGATTACCGCAGCAATGGCAACGGGAACAGGTTTGGATAAATTACAAGCCAAACTCCCCAAACAATACATTGATGTCGGTATTGCTGAACAACACGCTGTTACTTTAGCCGCAGGTTTAGCTTGTGAAGGAATGCGTCCGGTTGTAGCAATTTACTCGACCTTTTTACAACGGGGTTACGACCAAATTGTTCACGATGTTTGCATTCAAAACTTGCCTGTTTTCTTCTGTTTGGATCGGGCGGGAATTGTCGGTGTAGACGGCCCCACGCATCAAGGAATGTATGATATTGCCTATCTGCGTTGCTTACCGAATATGGTAATGATGGCGCCCAAAGATGAGGCGGAATTGCAGCAAATGATCGTTACCGGAATTGAATACACCGATGGGCCGATCGCCATGCGTTATCCGCGTGGTTCAGGCTATGGTGTTCCCTTAATGGAAGAAGGTTGGGAACCCTTACCCATTGGAAAAGGAGAAATTCTTTGCAATGGCGATGACTTGTTAATTTTAGGCTATGGTTCAATGGTTTATTCTGCTATGCAAGTTGCAGAAATTCTCAGCGAACATGGCATAGAATCAACGGTTATTAATGCCCGTTTTGTTAAACCTTTAGATACGGAGTTAATTTTACCTTTAGCAAAACGGATTGGTAAAGTTGTTACTCTAGAAGAAGGTTGTGTGATTGGGGGTTTTGGTTCGGCGGTTGCTGAAGCGTTGATGGATAATAATATCTTGGTTCCCTTAAAGCGCTTTGGTATTCCCGATCTGCTTGTTGATCATGCGACTCCTGAAGAGTCTAAAGTTGATTTAGGCTTAACCAGTTCTCAAATTTCTGAACAAATTCGAGAAGCACTTTTTAGCAAACAGCCTTCGACTGTTCGTTAGGTTAATCAGGATAGGTAGAGGCGTTATTTTTAGCGTCTCTCCTTTTAATTTATGAGAAAATTCCTCAATTCTATTCATCAACGATAAAATTGAGGAAAATTCACTATTCAATCAGTTAATCCAATGACTATCGCAGAAGACCTGCTTCGTCCCTCACCTGAGTTTGAAGATATTGAGTATCCATCAGGAGATTTAGAAAGTCAGGAGCCACCTTTGGAAAGCTATTTACATCTACAACAATTGTTGCTACTACTGAAGTGTTTAGATTGGCTGTGGAAAGACAAACAAGACTATTTTGCAGCCGGAAATCTTACAATCTATTATAGCCCAAATCAGAAAAAATCTGAATATTTTAGAGGGCCTGATTTTTTTGTGGTCTTAGATACTGAACGTAAACCCCGGAAAAGTTGGGTGGTTTGGGAAGAAGGAGGGAAATATCCTCATGTTATTGTCGAACTATTATCGAATTCTACGGCGCAAGTCGATCGCACAACAAAAAAACAAATTTATCAAGATATTTTTAGAACACTCGAATATTTTTGGTTTGATCCCAATAGTTTAGAATTTGAGGGATTTGAGTTAGTCAAAGGACAATATCAAACGATTAAACCCAACGACAAAGGATGGTTTTGGAGTGAACAGTTACAACTGTTTTTAGGGGTTTATGAACAGAAATTGAGATTTTTTAGCTTAGAAGGGGTGTTAGTTCCAACTCCTGAAGAATCTGCCCAAATTGAAAAGCAGCAACGAGAAGCCACCGAACAGCAACTAGAAATGGAACAACAACGCAATCAAAAATTAGCGGCTCGATTACGGGAGTTAGGTGTTGATCCTGATACACTGTAGTTAGAATTGCATTTTACTTCTACAGAAATTTTAACATTTCTATGCTTGATTTTATCAAAGATATTCCAACTGTTTATCTAGGATTAATTGGCAGTTTTATTGCAGGAATGGGAACAGGTGTCGGTGCTATTCCGGTTTTAGTTATCCGTAAAATTAGCCAACGAGTTCAAGGGGCGATGCTGGGTTTTGGGGCGGGTGTGATGTTAGCTGCAACTTCATTTTCCTTAGTGGTTCCTAGTTTAGAAGCTGCTACTCAACAAACAAATAGTAATACGTTTTCAGCTTTAATTGTCGTCATCGGAATATTACTCGGGGGTTTATTTTTGTGGTGTAGTCATCAATATTTTCCCCATGAACATTTTATAAAAGGCCCTGAAGGAAATTATCAGAATTTAAAACGAACTTGGTTGTTTGTGATTGCGATCGCCATTCACAACTTCCCAGAAGGGTTAGCGGTTGGGGTAGGGTTTGGCGGCGAATATGTTGCTAATGGTATCGCCCTAGCCGTTGGAATTGGCTTACAAAATATCCCCGAAGGATTTGTCGTGGCGATCGCCTTATTAAGTGAAAAATACTCTCGCTGGTCTGCTTTTAGTGTAGCTCTATTAACCGGATTAGTCGAACCGCTTGGCGGTATAATTGGTGCAGGAGTTGTTTCCATTTCTCAAGCGATTTTACCCTGGGCGATGGCGTTTGCTGCGGGTGCGATGTTATTTGTGATTAGTGATGAGATCATCCCCGAGTCTCACAGTCTCGGACATGAAAAAGAGGCAACCATTGGGGTGATGGTTGGTTTTGTGATCATGATGTTTTTAGATTTGACATACTCCCCATTTCTAAAGAAAGGGGATTCTCCAAACCACGAGCGGATTTGGATTACTGGTTCATTGACAACCCTTACAGCATACTGGTTTCCCAATCAACTCCAGAGGGGTTCGTCTCCCCAGTCGTTCATCCCATTTCAGAGATAGTTTCGGTATGCCCTACCGTACTTGAGAAAAAAATGCTTTGTTCTCTGTACTTGGTGCTTTAAGGTTTTATCCTGCCAAAGCATTCTTAGCAAGAACCCCATACCTTAAGTTTTCAAGGTTAATTGCATCGGTTAGATGCTGGGTTTTTCAACTGGTTGAATACCCTGCCAGTATGGCTATTATAACATTTTTTTCCAAGCCTTATATCCCCATATCTAAAGATCGGGGCCTGTGCGGCAATTTTTGGTAACTTTGGGATAAAATCTTAGATCATTGATCAAGATAAACCGATAGAGAGCAAATATTTCAAAGTAGCAGAGAACAGGTTCATGGTTTAGTCTGAACCCTGTTTTTAAATCTTCTACTCAGCCAAAATTCCGAGGCTAAATACACACTTGAGAGTTTAGTCTACCCGTTCTAATTGCCAAAGGATTTGATTTNGAGCAAATATTTCAAAGTAGCAGAGAACAGGTTCATGGTTTAGTCTGAACCCTGTTTTTAAATCTTCTACTCAGCCAAAATTCCGAGGCTAAATACACACTTGAGAGTTTAGTCTACCCGTTCTAATTGCCAAAGGATTTGATTTCCCTCGCGACGAACTCGGGAGACTTCCCAATTCCGCCAAGCCCAGTTATCACCGCGACTGGTGACAGCGCTTGCATTGACATCCATCAGATCAGCGAGTTCGGAACTACTGATCAAATACCGCTTGCTGGCAATTTCATCAGCAATATGCAAGGTTTCTATCAAATTGCGAAGTTGGTTAACCCTAACCTCACGGGGCAACACTTCTTGTGCATCATTCGTTATGTCGTTCATAGCAAAATCAGAAACAGCAAGATTAGAGTTCACATTCTCACACAGGATTTTATCGTTATGTTAGCAATCCTGCCAGCTTTGTGGGAAACATTTAGGAAAATACCCTAGATTTTGATTTTTGATTTGAAGCCATTTCTTCAATTTGGCGATCGCTTCATGCCTCATTGGTCTTTTTATTGATGATAACAGCCTTAGTTGTGCCTGATCCAGTCAAACGGGTTCGTTTCAATCCCTGATAGGAATTCTAAAATTTTGCGATCGCCCAATGAGTCGCGATCGCTATATGTTGTTGGCCCACCTAACCCCACCTTACATCAAGCCTCCAGTCAACAGATTTTCAATTCCTGATATTCCAATCTGTGCTTGATCAATGTTTCCCGCTTCTATTTTGAGAAGGGGTAAAGTTAGCGTTCTCGTCATATAGTGTGCGTTCCTTTGAAGTACAGGTTAAAAACCCGGTTTCTCAAAGAAACCGGGTTTTTAAGTTTCTACTACAATATCGATGAACAGATGTACTTTTTTTGATTCTTTCTCGGGTATCTGCGGTAAAATCAAACTGAATATCTATCTCTCGTTCATCTTGAAGAATATCTTTGAGTTTGTTTGGGGGTTTTTGCTGAGACAAAGCAGGAATTTGTTGAGTATAGATTTGATTTTGGTAAGCAATTCCCCAGTTATGATTTTTAGTTTGTTGTTCCAAAACAATCGGTTGAAGACATTTTTCTAACCTTTCAACCCCCATTGATCAAGCCTCACAATCGTTTTGAGTGAATAGAATTAGGGAGTTTTAAAGATTAGGGAAAGGATTATTTTTTGTCGATTTNGACAAAGCAGGAATTTGTTGAGTATAGATTTGATTTTGGTAAGCAATTCCCCAGTTATGATTTTTAGTTTGTTGTTCCAAAACAATCGGTTGAAGACATTTTTCTAACCTTTCAACCCCCATTGATCAAGCCTCACAATCGTTTTGAGTGAATAGAATTAGGGAGTTTTAAAGATTAGGGAAAGGATTATTTTTTGTCGATTTTGTTCCAATAATAAACACCCGATCGCGATTTTGAGGAATCCCAAAATTTAGAGGATTAATCAGTCGCCATTCAATCAAATAATCTAAGGAAGCCAAGGCTTTTAAAATCACCCGAAAATGATAGCCTTGTTCCATTGTTAAAATTCGTTTGACATTTTCCAGTAAAAAATATTGGGGTTGTTTACTGGCGATAATTTCAACAATTCGTTCAAATAATGTTCCTCGAACTTGATCTCGAATTCCCTGTTTTTTTCCCGCAGGACTGAACGGTTGACAGGGAAACCCAGCCGTGAGAAGATCATGTTGAGGAATGTCTGAACAATCAATTTGGGTAATATCTCCTAAGACAATCGAACTTTCACCAAAATTACTTTGATAAACTCGACAACTCAATTCACTGCTATCATTCGCCCAAACCGTTTCAATATTAGCCGCTTCCATTCCCAAGCGAAAGCCACCAATACCCGCAAATAATTCAATCGCCTTCAATACTCTTCTCTGCCTCTCTAAAACTCATCAACCTTGCTGACAACTTAATACCGCTTCTCGCAAATTTCCCTTAAATTTTGTTAACAACTTTTCCCCGTCTTCTGCTTCTAAACCAGTCCAGTGCATCAACAAAGCCAATTTAACCGACTTACCACTTTTATCTAATAATTCCCCCGCTTCCGTTCGATTAATTCCGGTTAAATCTCCGATAATTCTTAAAGCGCGATCGCGTAATTTCTGGTTCGTTACTGCTACATCAATCATACGGTTTCCATAGACTTTCCCCAACTTAACCATCACGCCTGTTGAGAGAATATTCAGCGCCATTTTTGTCACCGTTCCCGCTTTTAAGCGAGTTGAACCTGCGAGAATTTCCGCCCCCACCAACAAACGAATATCTACATCAACCTCAATTTTCACCTGTTCTTGGGGAACACAAGCGATAAAAATCGTTTTCGCCCCTCGCTGACGCGCCGCTTCTAACGCCCCATGAACATAGGGAGTTGTCCCCCCTGCGGTAATTCCAACAACAACATCAAGATCGGTAATTTCTCGATAAGCGATCGCCTGTTTACCATCTTCGCTTCGATCTTCTAAGTCTTCTGAACTCCGCAGCAAAGCGGCTGCACCCCCAGCGATAATGCCCTGTACCAACTCGGGAGGCGTGCAGAAGGTGGGCGGACATTNGTAATTTCTCGATAAGCGATCGCCTGTTTACCATCTTCGCTTCGATCTTCTAAGTCTTCTGAACTCCGCAGCAAAGCGGCTGCACCCCCAGCGATAATGCCCTGTACCAACTCGGGAGGCGTGCAGAAGGTGGGCGGACATTCAGCCGCATCTAACACGCCTAAACGCCCGCTAGTCCCCGCTCCGACATAAAATAAGCGTCCACCGTGACCCATCGCTTCTGCTATGATGTCAATGGCTTGGGCTAGACCTTCACGGGAATGAGCGATCGCCAGTAAAGTCTGGATATCTTCTCGATTAAATAAGTCTACCAACTCCAGAGAACTCAACTGATCTAAGTTGTGACTATTGGCATTAATTTGTTCAGTTAAAAGATGTCCTCGCGTCTCCCAATCATTCATATAATCGCCTTTCAAACCTTTAAATTTTTAACAGATCAGTTTTTCTTCAGTGTTTTGATTGAATCACAATCTCACCTTGATCTCTTATAATAACCCTTCTAATCGACGACGAATCATGTCAAGTTCATCCTGAGAATATTCGGTGTCTGACTCGGGCTTTTCAGAGGGCTTTTCAGAGGGCTTTTCATCGATATTTGACTCGGGTTGCCATTCCGTCTGTTCTACGTTATTCTCAGGGGGGACGGCCAACTCACCTGAGCGAACTAATTGCCAGTCGTAGTTGACACTGCGACAAAACTCCTTAATTTCTTCATCCTCAATGGCTTCGACACTGGGAGTCGGAAAATCTTGGGCTTCTAGTAGGATACCGAAGCGGGTAGCATCCTCCTCTTCCTCAAACATTAGCACCGTGTTACGATCGCCCATCTGGATGGTATGAATTCCTTCGTTCTCTGTTCCTGCATTAAACAGTAGTACGTATACGCGCATAGCTTCCCGACCGTTTGATAACAACTCTTTTTTGATACTGTTGTGATGCCCGCTAGCTCACGAGCAATCTACCTACCATACAATATCATTATTAGGGAGCGGTTTCAATTTAATCGGTGTTAACCCCGGAGTATAATTAACGTTCGGAACCCCCAAGATTAATTTTTTGAGGATTGACTTTAATATTTTTCTTCTGTTGGTACAAAATTTAAGATGATCTCTAATGATTTTAATCAACTTCATCCCCCTCTGCAAGCCTTCATCCAAGATCAAGCCCCATTCCCCCTTGAGTTTAACTCTCTGATCAGTGAACAGGATGAGATGTATTTGTTTGCTTTAGAAAATCATAAAATCCCTGAAAAAGCTCGGATTAGATATTATTTTAATGGTCGGCGAATTTTTGATGCAGTTCGTCAGGTGGTGCAGTGGAAATTTCACAGTTTTAATCGCCTCAACTCTTTTTTAGATTTTGCCAGTGGCTACGGACGTTTTACCCGATTTTTGACTCAAGAAATACCGCCTCAAAACGTTTGGATCTCAGATATTTATCGGGATGCAGTCAAGTTTCAACAACAACAGTTTGGAGTCAACGGAATTGTTTCAACAGCTAGTCCGGCTGAATATTCAGTTAATCAACAGTTTGATTGTATCTTAGCTTGTTCATTTTTTAGTCATCTCCCTGAACAAACCTTTACCCTCTGGATGCAAAAACTTTATCACTTAATTTCTTCCGAGGGAATCTTGCTGTTTAGTGTTCATGATCGAGATTTATTACCGCCTGAGTCAAAAATCAAATCAGATGAAATATTATTTATCCCCCAAAGTGAAAGTTACTCTCTTGATGTGAATGAATACGGTACTTCTTACGTCGGGGAAGAATTTGTGCGTCAAACGGTTCAAAATGTTAGTGAAGGTCAAGCCATTTGTGAACGCATTCCTCAAGGCATTTGTCGCTATCAGGATTTATATATTGTCGCCAAATCTCCGCTACCCGATTTTAATCAATTAAACTTTAGTCATCATCCTTTCGGACGTTTAGAACAGATTAATTTAACCGCAGAAGGAGAACTTCACATCCGGGGATGGGTATCAGAAATTAACCCCAATAGTCAAATCGAAGCGATTTTAATCTCAATCAATGGTGAATTCATTAAACAAGTAAAACCCGAGCAGAATTCTTCTGCGGATCAGACCTTCTCTTGGTCTACTCAGATTAACCTTCCCAGTTTATCACCAGAAGATATCATCTTGATCAAAGCCATCAATACGAGAAATTTAGAATGGGTTTTTGAAGCGGCTACCCTAGAGGTATTACAAGCAGCAAGCAACGAAATCCGTTAAAATTAGCAAAAAAATTCCCCAACAGACAATCGAGAGACTTTGATCAAATCAACAGGTTGATAAATTTTATAATTTTTTTATCAAACAAACTCTAAAAAACGTGTTAAAAACAATCCTGAAGTTCGATCAACAGAACTGAACAAACATTCTAGCTGTATACCCTTAAAGCCTCATGTCAAATCAAACGCCCGAAATTTTTACCGAAGAAATTGATAGCCTTTTAGGAGGAGCAGATGCGGATACTTTTGCTCTGCGGAACAATGGCGATCAAATCAATGTGTTATTATTAACGCCCCCTCCTACCCAAGAAGGTACATCTCGAGCCGATGAAATACTCGGTACAACCGATAATGATGTCATATATGGTCGTCGGGGAAATGACACCCTATCGAGTTTTAGTGGCGATGACTTCCTCAATGGAGAATTTGGGGATGATTTGCTATTTGCAGGTCAAAATAATGATATCTTGATTGGAGACTCTGGAGATGATACAATATTCGGAGATCGGGGTATTGATACCGTCTATGGTGGAGCAGGTGTTGATATTTTATATGGCAATTCAGATGACGATATCGTTTATGGCGATCGCGGTGATGATCAAGTTTATGGCGGTCAAGGTAATGATCAACTTACAGGCGGTACAGGCAGCGATTTAATATTAGGCGATCGCGGCGAGGATACCCTAACAGGCGTGAGTGGTCGCGGTAAAGGTTATACATTAATTCAAGATTTCAATTCTCAAGAAGATACCATTCAATTAGTCGGGAATGCGACATCTTATGAGTTAGTTAATTCTCAGGACTTAGAAACCCAGAGTTCTGTGAATTTACCGGAAGGAACCGCAATCATTTTTGAAGATTTTGATGGTTCAAAAGAACTGATCGCCGTCGTCGAAGGAAATTCTGCCCTTGATCTGAATGCTGACTATTTCAACTTCTTTTAGTGACGGTTAGGGGTAATTGATCAATTACCCCTACTGGTTCACTGATAACTGATATTTGGGGTTGTGGCGGTGGAAAAATAGGGGTTCGGATCTTCAGCCACCCAACCCAATTCTGAGTTATAACGAATTTCAAAATGCAGATGAGGTTGATCGCTATCGGGTTCTCCACTCATACCCACCTTTCCGAGTGTTTCTCCTGATGAAACTTTCTGACCCGTTTGAACCGAAATCTCAGATAAATGAGCATAACGGGTTTGTTTCCCCGATTGATGATTCACCACCACTAAATTACCATAACCGCTTCTTGATCCAGCAAAGGCAACCACACCCTCACCAACGGCTAGCACAGGCGTACCAATATTCGCATTCAAATCGACCCCGCTATGAAAAACCACCCGACCCATAGTAGGATGGAGTTGCCAACCGTAACCCATTTGTACCGAAGCGGTTGTCGGTAGGGGATAACCCGACAAAACAGAGATCGCCGGAGCAACCGGGCCACCCGGAGTCCAGTTCACCCCCGGAATAAACACCACCTGGGGTTGAGGTTGACAGCCATTCGCTTCAAAAATCACATCCGCCTGAGCATTGTAAGCTTGAGCAATCTCCTGTAAGGTGCTTCCGGCGGGAATTTCCACACGAATCCCATTGTAGGGGGGAATAACAATTTCCTGTCCGACGGGGATCTGTTGCGATCGCAAAATCGGATTGATCCCCAGTAGAGTCGCCGGAATCAGATTGTATTGACGGGCAATGCTTTCTAAAGTTTCACCCGACTGAATGCGATGACGTTTTAAACGAGACAGAACCCCAGGCGGACAGATATTGTTATCCTGAGTATCGTCTCGGATAAATAAGTCGTTAGCCTCGGCAGAGTCAGCAGGGGTTAGTATAAGACCCGCTAAGGGCATGATCAATCCCAATAGATAGAAAACCAACATATCAGCTTTGAGCCTCAATACAGCAGAGACCAGCAAACGCGGGTCTCTACAGATCTCTCCCGCTTGGAGTAAACGGTTATAAACGGTTAATTGTTTGAGGTAAATTGCAGTAACGGTTGAGTGAGTGATCAAAAATAAAGATACACCAATTAAGGATAAAAACTCAATTTGGGCAGTCCTAACATTTCATCCCAACCCATCATTAAATTGAGACATTGTACACCTTGTCCGGCTTGACCTTTAATTAAATTATCAATCACCGACATGACGATCACTCGATTTGTCCGTTGATCAACTTCCACACCCAGATAACAAAGATTGGTTCCGCACGCCCATTTCGTTTGAGGATAAGTTCCACCGGGTAACACTTTCACCCAAGGAGCATTCCGATAAAAAGCGGTATAGATAGTAATTAAATCTTCCCGTACTAATCCCGGATCTCGCAGCGTTGCATAAACCGTTGCTAAAATTCCACGCGCCATCGGGATTAAATGAGGGGTAAACTGAACTTTAACATCATGTCCGGCAAGATCACTACAAATTTGTTCAATTTCTGGGGTATGGCGGTGATGTCCGGCTACACCATAAGCTGAAATTGCATTATCGGCTTCTGCGTGTAAAAGATTCGTTTTCGCCTGACGTCCGCCGCCAGAAGTTCCGGATTTAGCATCAATAATCGCACTATCGGTTGCAATTAATCCCTGCTTTAATAAAGGAGATAATGCCAATAAACTCGCCGTCACATAACAACCTGGACAACCGATGAGTTGGGCTTGAGAAATGCGATCGCGATAAAGTTCAGGTAAACCATAAACGGCTGTCGAAGCGATCGCTTTATCCTCTCGTTCGCTACCGTACCATTTTTTATAGGTTTCCAGATTAAAAAATCGATAGTCTGCGGAAAGATCAAGAACTTTGCATCCTTTCTCCAACAGTTGAGGTGCCATTTTACACGCCAAGCCATTCGGCAGAGATAAAAACACCACCTGACATTGAGATGCTATTTTATCAATGTCAATCGGCTCAATCATCAAATCAATGCAGTGACTCAAATGAGGATACAACGTATAAAAAGGCTTTCCTGCGCTGCTATCTCCCCCTAAATAGACAATTTCCACATTAGGATGATCTTGTAATAATCGCACAAGCTGCACGCCACCGTAGCCGGAAGCCCCAACTATACCCACCGATACCCGTTTTGCATCTCCCATATTTCATAACTCCTCTGTGACGTGAGACAACTATATCAAACTGTTATATGATGCCGTATTCTGTTGACATTTGGGGAACAGAACCCTAAATCAGTAGGACTTAGGCTTTAACAGGGTTTTTAGGATGCGCGATACCCCGCCAAACTCTCAAGCTGCTTGTTACCCTACAACTTAAATCCCATCTGCTGTAGAGTTTGACGCAGGCGTTTGGCTTCGGTGGGATCGCTCTTTTCATGGAGGGCGATCGCCGTTTTCAAAGCTTCTAAACCACTAAGCACTTTACCTGCACTCAAAAGCGCAACGCCTAGATTTTGATAGGCTTCAGCATAGTTGGGATCAAGTAGAATCGCCTTTTGATAAGCGGCGATCGCTTGTGGATATTCTCCCATCGCTCGGAAAGTCATCCCTAAGTTATAGTGTCCTTGCACGAAGTTGGGATCAATTTGCAACGCGGTTTCATAAGCTGCTTTTGCTTCTTGCAAATGTCCGGTATCTTTTAACAAATTGCCCAAATTATTGTATGCACCTAATTTGAGTTGAGGTAGAATATTTATGTCTAGAGCAATTTGATAGTGATGTTTGGCTTCGGTGAGATTTTGTTTTTTCCGATGGGCAATTTCAGCTTATGGTGTAGCCGGACATCACCGCCATACCCNTGCAACGCGGTTTCATAAGCTGCTTTTGCTTCTTGCAAATGTCCGGTATCTTTTAACAAATTGCCCAAATTATTGTATGCACCTAATTTGAGTTGAGGTAGAATATTTATGTCTAGAGCAATTTGATAGTGATGTTTGGCTTCGGTGAGATTTTGTTTTTTCCGATGGGCAATTCCCAGATGATAGTGTAGTTCATACAGTAAAGCTTCATTCGGTTCTAGTTGCTGATGTTTTGAATACAGACTCAGTTGCTTGAGTCCTTTTGTCAACAACTGAATCCCCGGAGAAATCTCTCCCATTTCTACATACAACCCTCCCAACTTACTCGCCACGTAGGGATCACTCGGATGTTGCGCCAGATAGCCTTCCATCACTTGCTTGGCAATTTTTTGTTTATTGCGTCGAGCGATCGCTTCGGTTTGATATCCTTCATGTAAAATCGCTACATCTGCCAAAGATCCGATTTTCCAGCGACATTCCTGTTTTAAAATCCGACTCACACTATCATCAATCAGAGCATGATAGGGACGATCAAACTGAATTTTGGGATGATTTCTAAACAGTCGCGACACTAAGGAATAAGGAGATTGAGCGGCTCCTATTTCTTGTCTGACGAGATTAATCGCTAAATAATCGTCTCGGGTGATCGCTTGCTTGATTNAAGATCCGATTTTCCAGCGACATTCCTGTTTTAAAATCCGACTCACACTATCATCAATCAGAGCATGATAGGGACGATCAAACTGAATTTTGGGATGATTTCTAAACAGTCGCGACACTAAGGAATAAGGAGATTGAGCGGCTCCTATTTCTTGTCTGACGAGATTAATCGCTAAATAATCGTCTCGGGTGATCGCTTGCTTGATTTGAGGGACAATCGTTGAGGCTAAGATTTCATCTGCATCAAGCACTAAAATCCAATCTCCTGTGACATATTTTAAGGCTGTATTGCGAGCGATCGCAAAGTCATCACACCATTCAAAATAATAAACTTGCGCTCCCCATTCTTGAGCTATTTCCGCAGTTCTGTCTGTTGAACCTGTATCCAGTATTACCATCTCATCAACAACATCTTTCACACTTTTGAGACATCGCGAGAGATTCTGCTCTTCATTTTTCACAATCATGCAAAAACTCAAACTCATAGACTCACTCGTTACCCTTACGTCAGTTTTAGACTCGATACCAAATACTTAAGTTTCTTTTCTGTCATCTCCGCACCCAGAATCGACTTGACATTCTGTTCTCAAAAAAACCTACTCCTATTAATAACTTAATCGGTTGCTATCCTGTTGAGTAATAGACGACAGATATGGCAATTCGATTGGGTTTGTGTAAAATATCTATTCTTAGAAGGCCATAGGGGAAATCGTTTCAGAGGTTTTATTCGGTGTGGGGATTTCTCAGAAATCATTTGTGATTGCTGGAGGAAAATGTTGTCTCGAAATTTACAGAAGCAAATAAAGCGGCACTCCAGATCGCAATTGTGGCGAGGTCTACTCGGATTGAGTCGAACAAGATTTGCTCTTCTGTGATCAGAAAACCCCGTTGCTATTCCTAGCTTTACGGGGTTTTCAACGGATTTTACACCTCTGATCTGAACTCAAACTATTTGGGTAAAATCACCTTATCAATCACATGAATTACACCATTGCTGGCTGGAACATCTGCTTTAATGACTTTAGCTTCATCAACCATCACACCGGAATCAAGGTTGACGGTAACTGAACTTCCTTGAACCGTTTTCACTTGTCCCGATTGGAGTTGAGTTGAGGTGACTCGACCCGGAACAACATGATAGGTCAAAATAGCAGCTAATTTATCTTTGTTTTCAGGCCGGAGTAGTTCTTCTAAGGTGCCTGCTGGTAAAGCCTGAAAAGCTGCATCCGTCGGTGCAAACACGGTAAACGGCCCATCTCCTTTGAGTACATCCACTAAACCTGCGGCTTGTAGCGCTTTTGCCAAAATGGTGAACTGACCTGCACTGGTCGCAGTTTCCACGATATCTCCGGCTGCGGCTTGAGTCTGCCCCTGGCTTTGAGTTGCCTCACGACTGGGGCCACCGCCTGCGTTGGTGATTTCTGGTACAGCCATCAGGCTAGTTCCTGCGATGATAGCGACTAGAGTAGCTCGCTGGAAACGATTAGAAAAATCAAAAATTTTCATGGCAACTCCAAGCTTTTTGTAAAGTTTTATCAAACCTATAATTAAGATTGTTCACAAAATATAAAGAAATGTCAAGTTAATTGAGTCAAAAATATTTGAACTCTATCCCAAGATAGAGTCGGCTATAATTGCAAATTTGCTTTTAGACTTTGTTTACTGGCATTAGGTTCAAATCTATAGTAAAACTCAAAAAATATTATATTCGTTTGAGTCGAACGATAAAGAAACCATCCATATTTTGTCGATGGGGCCAAACTTTCAGGTATCCTTCTGAAGTCAGAACGTCATCTAAAGGAATATCGGGTAAATCAATTTTCCAATTTGAATGATGAGTTAAAAAGGCTTCAACAATTTGCTCATTTTCTTGGGGATGTATTGTACAAGTTGCATAAACTAAATACCCTCCGGGTTTAACAAAGTTTGCTGTTTTTTCTAACAGTTCAGCTTGCAGTTGGGAGAGTTCTTCTATGTTTTCGGGTGTATGTCGCCAACGGGCATCAGCACGACGATGTAAGGTTCCTAAGCCGGAGCAAGGCGCATCTAATAAAACTCGATCTGCACTATTATTATACTGGGAAAACTCCCGAATATCACCCGCTTGAATTTGAATTGNTTAACAAAGTTTGCTGTTTTTTCTAACAGTTCAGCTTGCAGTTGGGAGAGTTCTTCTATGTTTTCGGGTGTATGTCGCCAACGGGCATCAGCACGACGATGTAAGGTTCCTAAGCCGGAGCAAGGCGCATCTAATAAAACTCGATCTGCACTATTATTATACTGGGAAAACTCCCGAATATCACCCGCTTGAATTTGAATTGATTTGAGTTGTAAACGTTCTCGATTTTGCTGAACTTTTTTCAATCGAGATTTAGCGCGATCGCAAGCTAATATTGTACCTGTATCCTGCATTAATTCTGCAAGATGAGTTGTTTTTCCGCCGGGAGCCGCACAAGCATCAATAATGGTTTCTCCGGGTTGAGGATCGAGAAGATGGCTCACCCATTGAGCGCTACTGTCTTGAACGCTCCACCATCCCTGTGGATAACCGGGTAGTTTATGAATTTCTCCGACACTTCCGAATAGTCTTAACGCTTGGGGTAAATGAGGGATTCTGCTAAGGTTTATTCCGGCTAATTTCAGTTCTGTTTCAACAGTTTCGATTGTGGTTTTTAAGGGGTTAATTCTTAAATCAATAGTCGGAGATTGATTAAACCATTGACCTAGTTTTTCGGTTTCTTCTAAACCCAACTGATTCAGCCAATATTCAATAATCCAATCGGGAAAACTGTAAAATTCGCCCAAATNATGAGGGATTCTGCTAAGGTTTATTCCGGCTAATTTCAGTTCTGTTTCAACAGTTTCGATTGTGGTTTTTAAGGGGTTAATTCTTAAATCAATAGTCGGAGATTGATTAAACCATTGACCTAGTTTTTCGGTTTCTTCTAAACCCAACTGATTCAGCCAATATTCAATAATCCAATCGGGAAAACTGTAAAATTCGCCCAAATTTTTAATTAAATTGGGATCTTCTTGAATAAAAATTTGAGGATTGCCAAGCTGTTCTTGTTGGCGTAAATAGGCTCTCAAAATCCCATTCACAAATCCACCCAGTCCCGAAAAGCCGTTACTTTTAGCAAGTTCAACGGTTGTATTCACCGCAGCCGAAGCTGGAATTTGACTGAGATAACATAACTGATAAAATCCTAAATGTAAAATAATTCGCAGATCTGGTGGTTGTTGGTGAGATTTTTTTTGAGCGAATTGATCAATCAACGCATCGAGGGAACGCCGTCTTCTCACACAACCATAAACTAATTCCGTTGTTAGGCGTCGGTTAACTCCATTCAAATCAGTTTGACGCAACCTTTGATCCAATGCGATATCAGCATACATTCCCCGCCGTTCGACGTCTCGGAGTGTTAAAAATGCCAATTGGCGAGGATTATCATTCATTACAATTTTACCTTTTTAATATAATCTTTCTGATCAAATGTACTTAGACTATTGCAAATTTTCACAGTATCATTCACAATATAAAGGTGAACAAGACTGAGGAACTTATTGGCTAATCCAGTTGATCATGGGTGTATGAGGACTAAATATTAGAGTATTGTACCTTAAACTTTGACATTAGATTGACTAACGAGGCTAAACCATTTTAACTTTCAAGTACAACTAAGGTGAGCCATCATGGAAAGGTTAAAGGGTGATCAGGGGTTCAGTGATTTTATCAGTAGGCGACTCACAGCACTTTTTGAGAGTCCCGACATAAGATCAGCCCCCAACTACGAAGTTTGGCGACATCGTTTTATTCATCAACGACTGAGTTTAGGAGTGGGACTCGCCTTTATTTCCTATCTGACGTTTATGCTATCTCAGGTTAACAATTTACTGTTTCATCCAGAAAACTTTAAACTCGGTTGGCTACTGACTCAACTGAGTGTTGAACTTGGTTTATTTCTGGGTTTATTGTTACTGCCGACGGCTATTGGTGTTCGTTATCCGGGTTTTATTTTTTTATTATTGACTTGGTTAATTACCCTCAGTCCCCAAATTCGAGCAACATTACAAGGACTTTCTCAACCTGCAATTATTGAATGGCCGTTAACGTTTTTTTCTTTAGCAACTTTAATCCCCTTTTGTTGGCCGCTTCATTTAATCGGTCAAGTCGGAACTTTTGCCTATTATTTGGGGACACAAATCTTGCTCAATTTAGAGGTTAAATTTCCCAGTGATTGGATGACTGCCGATTTTTTATTCCTTTATTTTTTCTGGATTTGTTTGATTAGCAATCTTTCGGTTTATTTGTATGATCGTTTAGCTCGGGCTGAGTTTAATTCTCGTCGTGCTTTACAAGCAGCTTACGAACAACTACAATTTGAACAGGAGCGATCTGAAACGTTATTACTTAATATTTTACCTGTTCCGATTGCCGAACGTTTAAAAGAAAAACCTGTGACTATTGCTGATAATTTTAGCAATGCGGGGGTTTTATTTGGTGATATTGTCGGATTTACTGAATTGTCTGGAAAAATGCCTCCGGCTGAATTGGTACAACTTCTCGGTAAAATTTTTTCGCGTTTTGATCATTTAGCTGATAAACATAATCTGGAGAAAATTAAAACCATTGGTGATGCCTATATGGTGGTTGCGGGATTACCTGTTCCGCAAGAAAATTATGCTCAAGCTATTGCTAATATGGCGTTAGATATGCAACAGACTATCAGAGAGTTTAACGCAGAAACCGGACAAAAGTTTCAGATGCGAATTGGAATCGCTATTGGCCCTGTTGTCGCGGGTGTGATTGGGATGAAAAAGTTTATTTATGATCTCTGGGGAGATACGGTTAATATTGCCAGTCGGATGGAGTCTCATGGGATCGCCAATGAAATTCAAGTCACGGAAACCACCTATAATTCTATCAAAGATGAGTATTTGTTTGAGAAACGCGGTGCAATTTTAGTCAAAGGGAAGGGAGAAATGACGACTTATTTATTGAAAGGAAAGAAAAGTTCAGTCAGGCCAAAAGCTGAATCTCTAACGGTTGAATAAATCACTGAAAATTAACGTTAATCAGTCAATTCTCCATCAAAATATCAACGACTAAATCAACTAAGGTATCATTCACTCCCAAGGGTTCAGCAACACGAAATTTAACGCTCTGGTATTTTTCGGCTAATTCTTCACTCAAACGAGCGATCGCATCTGTTATTCCTCCGGCAAAGATAAAATAAGGCAAAATGCCAATGTTTTTATATCCGGTTTTTACTAAGGCTTCAATTTGCGATTCTAAACTCGGAGAAATTGACCAATAAGCCGGAATAGCCCCTAATTGACTCGCTAATTCTTCAACGGGTTGATTTCCTAGAGGACGGCGACTTCCATGACTGAGTAAAATCCAAACTTCACAAGGAATAGAAGTCATTTGATAGGTGAGTTTTGTTGCTAAACGAGATAGTTGATATCCCAAATAGGGTTTAATTTTTAAACTCACCGCCTGTCCCAGTGCTTCTTGGGCGATCGCAACTTCTTGAGGAATATCTTCTTTGACATGAACTCCGGGAAGTAGAAATAACGGTAAAATTTCCAGTTGATTTAATCCCAAATTTCGGGTATATTCTGCATACTGTTTAATTTGTTCATGTAAAGGAACAGGAGAACATTCTAAAGTAGCGGTTGCCAAGACCGGAGAAGGTGAACTGGGTAATAATCGAAGGTTAATTCGATTTTTCAACCGATCTGCTAGCTGTTTTAAGGCTTGCTGCGGTCGAGGGTCATGGCTTCCATGAGAGACCAGTAAATAAGTGGAATACAATTTCCCAGATGTAAGAATTGGATAGAATTAATCATAGACATTTTAGCGGATTTTTAGACCAATTTCTGAGTCGCCGTCAAAATGTTTGACCTAACCCCCTCTCCTGCGAGTAGAGAGGGAACTTATTTTTGATCTTAAATCAGAGGAGACTCGCACTTGATTTAATCACACCGTTGAATGCTATTTGCGATCCATCTGAGATGCGGCAAGGGGACTCCCGTTATACCCGACAGGGTTAGCGGGAGAGGAATTGCCGCCCAAAGAAAACTGAGCGGAGCGAGAATCATTGTTAAAAGGAGTAGGAGAATCCGTCATGTTTTTGAACAGGAATCAAGTNAAAACAAAAGAAGGACGGAATCGAATGGCAATACGCCCAACATAATGTCCAGAAAACTTCCCTTTTGGGATAGCAGCTTTTACGATATCACCTGTTTGAAATCCTTGAAAGAACTTAGCTTTAGGAGCGTGTCCAACCGGGAATCCAAACCGATTTACTCGGCATCGTTGACGAGTTCCGTGTCCCATCGCTTTGAGTAGCAAAGGTTGTTTCGTTAAAACTTTTAGAGATTCAACTTTTCCAACACAAGCTGCATCTAACCAATGAGAT
>NZ_LATL02000113.1 GCF_000972705.2 Limnoraphis robusta CS-951
GCCCTAGCGCATATTCAATACCACGATTTCTGATCACCTGTGCGGCAGCCACATCCCTATTGGTTTTATATCCACATTCAGGACAATTATGTTCTCTTTCGGAGAGTAACTTTTTGCCCGTGTGGAACCCGCAGTTAGGACAGATTTGAGAAGTATAATTCTTGTCCACCTTGGCGACAAAAACATCCCGCTTCCATGCCACCCAATTAAGGATGGTGACAAACTGTCCAAAACTAGCATCTAAGGTATGTTTGCCCAACATTCCTTTTGCCCAAGTGATGAAGTTTATGTCTTCAATGAAGATGGCTTCGGCTTGGTCGCAAAGATGGTGAGCCAATTGAAAATGCCAGTCTTTTCTAGTATCAGAAATGCGTTGGTGTAACCTAGCAATCCGTTGGTTGAGCTTGTGACGATTGTTAGACCCTTTTTGCTTGTTCCTTAATCTACGTTGTAGCAATTTCAGCTCACGGTGTAGTTGGTTCAAGAATCGAGGTCTTGCAACAAGCTCCCCATCGGAGGTTGCTAAAAATTTATCTAACCCCAAGTCAATGCCCAAGGGATGCCCGTGGAATGGAACATCAGGGACACTGACATCCAATTGTAGAGAAAGCATCACGAAGTAACCTGATGCCCGTCGCACAATCCTCGCCTGTTTAACCTCGAAACCTTCGGGAATATCCCTGGACTTTCTAAATTTAATCCACCCCAATTGAGGGAGTTTGATCTGATTGCCCTGAACACAATCCTTGAGCATTTGAGGGTAAACAAAAGAGCGCAGTCGATATTTATTCTTGAAGCGAGGAAACCCTTTCTTCTTTGACTGCATATCGACAAAAGCCCTGTCCAACGACCTCAACACTTGCTGTAGCACTTGGGCGTTAACGCAGGACAACCTTTCATCCTTTTTCTTGGCTTCTGTCAAAGCTTTCGCTTGACTGTGATAACCAGGATAAGGGGTATCTGCCGGAATAATGTATTCCTTTTCCAGTGAGCAAGAGTTGACTGGGGATTTGCGAGAATTAATCCAGTCCTTTCTTTCCCTTAAAGCAAAATTCCAGACCGAACGACAAACATTCAAAGTATTTTCGATTACCTCGATTTGGCGTTGATCCGGAATCAGCTTAAATTCGTAAGTTAAGGACAGCATTGCTTTTCTTGGCGAAACCCATCTCAATATTAGCCTGTTCTACACAAGTATGCCAAGCCATGTAGGATTCGCTTCGCTCAGTTTTCTTTGTTGGTCAAAATTCATCTCGCCGTTAAGCCGAAGGCTCTAACGGGAGTCCTCTTTTGACATTTAAGATAGACTGATTGCTTTGGCTTTGAGAGCCAATTTCAAGAAGTTGATGTGTATTTAGAGAACGGAGAGGGAGGGATTCGAACCCTCGTATACATTACTGCATAACAGACTTTCCAGGTCTGCGCCTTCAACCACTCGGCCACCTCTCCACAGAAAAGCAATATTCTATTGACTTACCGAATTATCATAATAGCAGAACAGCAAGATCTTTTGCAAGCGCGAGCATCAAAAATTTTCAACAGGGATGGAATTTAACCGATCGCCCAATCCCCGCTATAATGACTGGGGGACAATAGACCCTAAATCTTGCAACCGTCTGTTTATCCAGAAAGCGACAATAAAATCTTTTATGTCCCGTTATTACACCATTCGGATTCATTATCCCCAGAAGAACCAACTCTACACCGTTCAAGTTCCAGATGATCGCTATATTCTTCAATGTGCGGAAAATCAAGGCGTTGATTTACCCTTTTCCTGTCGCAATGGCGCTTGTACCACCTGTGCGGTACGGGTGATCTCGGGTGATCTCTATCAACCCGAAGCAATGGGACTTTCACCGGAACTGCAAAAAGAAGGTTATGCTTTACTGTGCGTCAGTTATCCGCGATCAGACTTGGAAGTGGAAACTCAAGACGAAGACGAAGTTTATGAACTCCAGTTTGGACGCTACTTTGGCAAAGGGAAAGTAACAGCAGGATTGCCTTTAGATGAAGATTAATCGACTCTGGGGATTACTATCTCAAAAAAGAGGAATATTTTTCCTGTTTTCTGTGATTTTAGTCGCTATCTGCTTATTTTTGGTAAGCTGTTCCACGCCTGAACCTCCACCGCTTGGAGTGATCAGTCGAGTTGAACGAGTCGTCAGTGGACAAACCTTGGAAATCATTGATCCTCGTAGTGTTGTCCCTGCACTACAATCAGTAAGGTTGATAGGTATTGCAGCGCCCGACTTGAAGCAAGAACCTTGGGGACTGCTAGCCCTGCGTTACCTCGAACAAGTGGGTTTGGGAAAAGAGATTTTACTAGAGTCTGATCGCGAACAGCGCGATCGCTACAACCGCGTGTTAGCCTATGTGTGGTTGGATGGGGTACTGATCAATGAGCAACTGATCAAACAGGGCTATGTTCTCGCTGAAGAACAGATTCCCAATACAAAATATAGTCAACGTTTGCTCTATGCTCAGTATGAAGCGCGAATTCTAGCTCAAGGAATTTGGAACCCCCAACAACCGTTGCGTCTAACTCCGGCTGAGTTTCGCCGTCAGAATGAGCAAAAGTAATTACAGATGAATACACCAAACATAACCCCCGATCAACTCCAAACGTTCTTAGATATTGCCACTCTCGCGGCTGAAGCAGGCGGTGCTGTCTTACAATCTTGTTTAGGGAATCTCCAAGATATTCAAGAAAAGGGGAGATCAGGAGATTTAGTCACAGAAGCCGATAAAGCCTCGGAAGCTGCGGTTCTTGATATTCTCAAGCGTCATGCTAGCGATCATGCTATTCTCACAGAAGAATCTGGTGAATTGGGAAATCAGGATAGCCTGTTTCTTTGGGCAATTGATCCCTTAGATGGAACAACAAATTTTGCTCATCAATATCCTTTTTTCTCAACTTCCGTTGCTTTACTAATTGACGGTATTCCCTCTGTGGGAGCGGTTTTTGATCCTTGGCGGAGTGAACTTTTTCGCGCCGCTAAAGGCTTGGGTGCGACTCGTAACCGTCAACCCATTGATGTTTCTAAAACCGATAACTTAGCCAATAGTTTACTGGTGACGGGGTTTGCTTACGATCGCCGAGAAACTGCTGATAATAACTATGCAGAATTTTGTCATCTGACTCATCTAACTCAAGGGGTGCGGCGAGGCGGATCGGCGGCGTTAGACTTGTCTTATGTGGCTTGTGGGCGCTTAGATGGATATTGGGAACGAGGACTATCTCCTTGGGATATTGCCGCAGGTATTGTGATTTTAGAGGAAGCCGGAGGTAAAGTTACTGCCTATGATAGCAGTCCTCTGGAACTTAAATCGGGTCGGATTCTCGCCACAAATGGTTATCTACACGCCAGTTTAAGTCAAGCGTTAATGGAAACGCCACCGCTATCGTCTTGGTCATAGGAATAACACATCACTGAAAGGGTTCAAATTTAGTTAAAATGCAATTAGGGGCTATAACATTAGCCACAAGTTTGATCGCTAGTTTAAAAACTCTTGAAAAACTAACTTGATGGGTGTGTCTGTAGAAACGGTAAATTTTTAAAAGTTGTAGCCTGAAATTTCTCCTAAACTGGGGGAATTTCAGTCAGTCAAAACCGTTAAGTCTGATGGAGTGCTGATTTCTCTAAACGATCAGGCTAATATTGTATTTAAAGCAATGAGAACTGTTAACATTGCGCTAGTCAGTAAGGAAGGCAAGAGCTTATGTCTTTTGAAGTCAAAAAAGGATTATTTCTACTGGGATTTACAGATAGTCATGCCATTTTAGGCGTTCCTCTCAATGCTGAGTTTTCTGATATTCGCAAGCGATATACAAGAATTGCTCGGCGTTTACATCCTGATACTTGTCCGTTTAAAAATCCCGAGGAAAAAGAGTTAGCCAAGCAGTTATTAGCGAAGTTAGTCAGTCCGGCTTATAACCGATTTTCTAAGGAAAGCGAACGCAAAGAATACGAACTGCTGTTAAAAACGATTGGAGATAGAGTCGTTAAAGAACAGCGTACCCTCACACTTCACAGTGATATTGCTAAACAACTTTTAACGGCGGCAAATTATCAACAAACTTACGAAGCTTTACTTGAACAACTCGCACAAAAACAGTATGAGTCTCCTCAGCAGGTTTTAGAGGTTGTCGGTGAAATTAGTGAATTAAATCAAGCTTATTTATTGCGAAAAGCAGCAAAAGGGGGTTCGGCGACACCAACTCCAGCACCTACCCCTCAACCTAAGTCAGAGACACCCGCGCCCACACCAACGCCCCCGAAAAAAGATTCTGCTGTTGAACAAGCTTGTAGTCGGGCTGAAAAGTTGATGGCTATTCAAAACTACGCCCAAGCTATTTTAGAACTCAAGGATGCCATCAGACAAGAACCTGAAAATAGTCGCTGTCATGGTTTACTGGGTTTAGCCTATCTTGGACAAAATCAACCTAAACTCGCAACGCCTCACGTTAAACGGGCTTTACAACTTGATCCTAAACAACCCCAAGCCTTAGAAGCGAAAAAACAACTCGAAAAAGCCGCTCCACCTAAAGGGAAACCGCCTCAACAAAAGCCAGGGGGTGGGTTATTTGGGGGTTTATTTGGCGGCGGTAAGAAGAAATAACAACAGTAGAACGACCAAAATGTGATATTCTAACGCCGAACTCCCCCTTGCAAACATCCCCTAATCTACAATCAAAATTTCAGGTTATGGTTCATCAACTCCCTCTCGGCGCCCGAGATCTACTTCCCCTCGATGTGACTCAAAAACTTTGGATAGAACACCGTTTACAGCAGGTGTTTCACCGTTGGGGCTATCATCGGATCATTACCTCGACGCTGGAACGTTTAGATACCCTGATGGCGGGAGGTGCGGTTCAACGTTCAACGGTTATTCAGTTACTCGAAGCCGAAGATCAAGGTCTAGGACTGCGGCCCGAATTAACCGCTTCTATCGCTCGAACAGTTGTCACTCGTATGGCGGGTTCGAGTTGGTGGCCGCAACGCTTGTATTACAATGCTAATATTTTCCGCAAAGGTGGCAAAACCAACTACGGAGGTCAGCAGGAATTTTATCAAGCAGGCGTTGAATTATTGGGTGCAGGCGGTTTGCTGGCTGATAGTGAGATTTTACTTTTGGTACTGGAATGTTTGCAGGCTTTGGGATTAAATAACTGTCATTTAATTTTAGGTGAAGCCGGACTGACGCGATCGCTTTTATCTATGTTTCCAGCCAAGCTACAAGAGCCTGTAAGGGAGGCGATCGCCAATTTAGATCGAATCACCCTAGAAACGTTACCCATGTCCCAGGAGTTGCGAGAACGGGCGTTATTTCTATTTGACTTGCGGGGACAACCGGAAGATGTTCTTTCCCAGGTGGCGCAATTGGAGTTAGACGCTGAACAACAGCAAGCTTTGAATAATCTAAAATCTTTAATTGACTTGTTGCAAAACTGTTATTCGCCTCAGATTTCTCAGCCCAAAATAGTTCTTGATTTGAGTTTAATTCAAACGTTTGACTACTACACAGGGATTGTGTTTGATGTCGTTAGTAATAGCGAGTCAGGAGCGCGAGTTTTAGCTCAGGGTGGACGCTATGATGAACTGTTAGGACTTTATCATCCTCAAGGGAAAACTGAACCGGGAATAGGATTTTCTTTTAATATTGAAGACTTGCATCAGGTTTTATTGGGGATGAATCAACTTCCTCAACAAGCACCTTCGAGTGATTGGTTAGTTGTTCCTGAAACGCCTCAAGCTTATGCTGCGGCTTTTGCTTATGCGGAGAAATTGAGAGAATCAACTCAATTAGTTCGAGTCGAAATGGAGTTAGGGCGTCGGGAAAATATCGAAGATTTACGAGATTATGCTCGTCGTCGAGGAATTCATCAAATTGCTTGGGTAAACGGGGAAGGAATTCCGAGAATTGAAACCGTTAATTAGATTATCATGATCGCCCCCAAACCCCCAATTATGGGGGCTAAATTGCCCCCCAACCCCCAATTATGGGGGCTAATCTGTATTAATATCATGTCCGGATAATTAGTGATAAAAAACTTTCTCATAATCCTCCTCTTTCTTCTTCTTGATTTCCTCCTGACTCCTGACTCCTGACTCCTGACTCCTCTGTTGTTTATTTATAACTGTTCAACCGGACATGATATAATTTGTTGTGTTAATTTCATCATTGTTTCAAACTCAAAGTCTTGATTTAGTTGTTCTAAGCCAATCGCTAAAGAGGAATATTCAGGGGGAATCTGTTTGATTAACTGTTCGACGGTTTTATGTTGACAAGCGATGGAGGCTTCATAGAGTTCAACGATCCAGTGATGCGGCATAACCGCGATATTTTCTGAGGTTAGATTTTCCCGAACTAATCTCTGATCATTCGAGAATAAATGGTTATCTTGACTGTAGAGATAGACGACTCCTAGATGTTCTGCCATTTTATTAAATAGAGTTGTAATCTCAATCGGTTTACTGATATAATCATCACAGCCAACAGCTAAAGCGAGTTGGCGATCGCTAACAGATGCTTGAGCCGTTAGAGCAATAATAATCGTAGACTCTAATTCTTGATTATTCTGCTCATGTTCTCGAATTTTTTGAGTGGTTTCATAGCCATCAACTCCCGGCATTCGTCGATCCATCCAAATGAGATGGGGCTGCCATTGTTGCCAAATTAATAGGCCTTCCTCGCCAGATGCAGCTTCTTTTACCTCCAGTCCAACTTGTTCCAATAGCTTGACTAACAGCAATCGATTTTCGGCTTGGTTATCAACAACTAAAATTCGGTAAATAGGTTGATTCGGGGCGAGTCCTGTGACTTGTTTCTCAGAGTTTTGAGGTTTTACCCGGTCTTTTGTTGTGGTTTGAACTGGAAGGGTAAACGCAAACGTGCTACCCTCTCCTAAGCGACTCCTAACCCTAATTTCACCCCCCATTAATTGTACTAATCTCTGACTAATTGTGAGTCCGAGTCCTGTTCCTTCCTGGACTTGGCGACCTGCTGAAGCCTGAGTAAACGCCTCAAAAATCTGGTTTAAATCTTCAGGAGAAATACCAACTCCAGTATCTTTTACCTCAAAATTTAAACAGATAAAATCGGAGTCAAACGAGTCTTGATTGTCTAAACCCACTCGTAAGATAATAAGGCCTGTTTTTGTAAACTTAATCGCATTGCCAATTAAATTAATTAACACCTGTTGCAATTTTTGAGCATCTGTAATAATAAATTGCGGTACTTTTGGGAGAATATCTAACTCAACTTGTAATTTCTGATTGCTAACTCGCTGACTAAAGGTAGCGTGTAAAGATTGCAGCAGATCAAATAGGTCTAAAGCTTGGTTGTCTAAACTCAGTTTTCCGGCTTCTATTTTTGAGAGATCAAGAATTTCATTAATTAACTTCAGAAGATAGCTTCCACTGTTATGTATAATTTTGATATAGTTCTGATAATCTGGGCTAAGAGTTGTGTCTCGGTTGATCAATTGTGTGAATCCCAGGATTGCATTTAAAGGCGTGCGAAGTTCATGGCTCATCGTTGCCAAAAAAGCACTTTTAGCATGATTGGCCGCTTCTGCTGCTTCTTTCGCCCGTTGCAGTTCTTGTTGGGCTTGTTTACGTTCGCTAATATCAACCGAAATAGCCGTCACATTCCAACATTTTCCGACTTCATCCCAACAGGAATTATTCGTTTGCGAAATCCAGCGTAAACAGCCATCTTTGTGACGCAAGCGATATTCATAGGTGCCAGAGTGTTGAGCAAAAATATCAGCATATATCTGCGGGTGTACCAGTTGCCAATCATCGGGATCAATGCAACTCATCCAGAGAAAATTATCCTGAGTTAATTCTTCAGAAGTATAACCCGATAGAATTTCCACTCCGGCTGATACCTGATCAATTTGCCAAGTTTTATCCTGAAAGACTCGAATACTACTAATAGCAGCCATCGCACTATTGAAAATATTCTTGATCTTGGCTTCAGATTGTTGCAGTGCTAATTCTAGCTGTTTGCGATCGCTAATATCGCTCAAGACCCCAATCACACAATCTCGATCATCAAGACAGCTAACTCTAGCAAACAGCAACACCGTTTTGACTTCACTGGATTTTGTGCGAAACCCGATTTCAAAATTATCAATTCTTCCCTCTTGAAGCAGAGAAGCTCTAAACTGATGTAAATCTACCAAATCAGTCCATAACTGCATCTCAACACAGGTCTTGGCGATCGCCTCAGTTCGAGAATAGCCCAGAACCTTAGTAAAACTTTCGTTAATGTCAATGCAGCGTCCTTCTTCTAGGCTGGCAATCCAAGCAGGTTGGGGGCTATCCCGAAAAATTGTAGCAAACTTCAGTTCCGATTGACGCAGGGCAATTTCCGCTTGTTTGCGATCGCTAATATCCTCAACCACTCCATGCCAGGCGATCGCCCCATTACTCCGTCGCTCCGGTTGGGATCTTGCCCGTAACCATTTAAGCTTGCCAGAGGGTGTAATAATTCGCCACTCGTAAGAAAACAACTCCAAAGATTCAGCACTGCGAGTCACCGCCGCGATATAACCTGCCACATCATCCGGGTGCATCTGCTCAAGCAGCAAATAAGCATTTTCTAGTGCTTGTGCTAGGGTGACTTCATGGATGGTTTCTACGGCAGAACTCGTATACTCGAACCAAAGATGTCCATCGGGTTCCTCAACAAACGTATAAATTGAACTGGGGGATTGACGGCTGTATTGTTGTAACCATTGTTCAGTTTTGCGGAGTTGTTCTTCAATCTGTTTGCGATCGCTAATATCCAAAACAACGCCATGCCATGCAATTTCACCATTGTCGCGTCTTTGGGGTCTAGAATGGGCTTGAATCCACTTGATTTTCCCAGAAGGAGTAATAATCCGCCATTCATGTTTGAAGGGTTTATCCGTTTCGACACTTTCTTTTACAGCTTGTTGATAACCCTCTCGATCATCTGGATGAATTTGTTTAAACGTAATGCTGGCATCTTGGCGAACTTCTGCGATACTAACCTCGTGAATATCTTCAAAAGCCGGACTTAAATATTGATATTCTACAGGGCCACTGGGATATTCAACAACAGTGTAAATAACCCCAGGGGAAGCGGCTGCTAATTGTTGGAATCTTTCTTCACTTTGGCGTAAGGCTTGTTCAACTTGTTCGCGTTCACGAAGTGCCGCTTGCTGTTCGGTAATATCTCGAATAATCACAATCACAGCATTTTGTCCTTGCAGGTTGCAGACTTTTGCCGATAGCAGCACAATCTTTATCTCGCCCCTGCTTGTGGGAGTTGTAATCTCAAGATTATCAACATAGCCTTGGGTTTCCAACAGGTATTTAAACCGCCCCCGTTCCTCCGAATTCACCCATAAACCCACTTCTAAAGCCGTTCGCCCAATCATTTCCTCACGGGAATAGCCATAAAACTCAACCATCCGATTATTGACTTCTAACAGCCGTCCTTCTGTTAGATTGGTAATGGCGATCGGGTCGGGAATAATACGAAAAATAGTTGTAAATTTTTCTTCTGATTCTTCTAAAGCATTCTCAAGCCGATCAAAAGATTGTTGGAGTTTATCGGCCATCTTGTTAAAAGACTGCGCCAATGCTTTCACTTCAGCAATTGGGCTATCAGCAGGCAATCGCTGGGTCAAATTTCCCGATGCGAGTTCCTGACTAACTCGGTTGACTCGAGTGATGCGAAACATAAATCGATTCGCCGTGATCAGTCCTGATGCGATCGCTAATCCCAACGCCAGCAAGCAGAGTACAATCGTGGTGTCGATATTTTGGTGAATTTCTGCCATCAAATCCGACTCAGGAATCACCGTCACAATTAGCCAATCCAACCCGTATTGATCTTGATAGGGGGAAATGTTTAGAAAGTAGCGCTCGCCACGCTTTTGAAAATTTAAGGCTTGAGGCGATTGTAGCGTTGCTAAATTCTCAAATTTTGCCAAGAGATACTCATAGGAATCTTGAATTACAGAATTAGGAATTTGTGAGGGGAATTGGCGCTGAAATACTATCGTTCCCGGTTCAGCAGTTCCACTCAAGTCAGGTTTGCCGGATACAGAATAAGGCACTTCTTCCATTGAGTGAGCAATCAATAAACCGTTGCGTTCAATAATATAAACCTCTCCCGATTTTCCAATCTCTACATTACGGAGAAAGTCACTCAATTGATTCAGGCTAATATTAACAGCAAAAACCCCTAATAATTGGCGTGATTTGTCATATAAAGGATCGTAAGCATTGAGCGCGAGGAGATTCGTACTCCCGATTTGAAAAGGGGGAGTCCAACCCGGTTTTCCCGTTTCAACGGCTTGACGATACCAGGGGCGATCGCGTACATCAATATTTTGGAGTGTTTCTACAGGGCGCATCAATTCCCCAGCTTCATTAATACTATAAATCTGGAGAGTCGCAGGATTCGATAGCGTAGAAAAAGAGGCTTCAAAGGGCAATTCTTCCGGTTGTAGCTTGGTTGTTACCCCATAATCTCTCGGACTGACGCGATGACTGACCCGAAAATCACCTTGAGGAGTTCCAAACAAAAGCGTTGTCAGATCTTCTGTGTGTTGATGTTGTAGAATCAAATAGCGATGCAGTTGATCGAGGTTTTGTAGGTTTATAGCCCCGGATTGAATTGCTGCGATTTGGCGTTGATTGAACTCGTGAGCATTCTGCAAATAGTGATCGAGTTTTTGACTCACTTGCTGTCCGACATTTTTGATCAGTTGATGAGCGAGTTTCTCAACCGCCTGTCGCCCACTCCGGTAAGACAGATACCCCACTAATGTTACCGCTCCGACGGTGTGCAGCACAAAGGGAACGACTAACACCCACCGCAAGGAGATATTATTCTGAAAACAGGGCTGTTTGAATCTCATTCAAGCTCCACGTTATCGCTTTTCGGGTGAAGTTATCGCTTTTCGAGGGTTTGCACACAAACTCGATTTCGTCCCTCGTCTTTGGCTTTGTAGAGAGCCTGATCTGCTATTTTAACTAAAGTTTCTACTGATTCACTTGGAGACGGAATCAAACTCGAAACCCCTAAACTGAGGGTAACGTGTTGACGGGCAGGCTGCGGTTCATCGATAATTCTCAGTTGCTCCACTGCCAAGCGGACTGCTTCTGCCAGTTGAGTCGCTCCTGTGAGGTCTGTGTTGGGTAGCAGTATAATAAACTCCTCTCCCCCATAGCGGGCAACTAGATCGGAGGGTCGCTTAATCGTTTTTTTGAGGGTCTGGGCGACTTGTTGAAGGCAGCGATCGCCTGCCAGATGACCACATAAATCATTATATTGCTTAAAATAGTCGATATCTGCCAAAATTAAGGACAAGGGTATTTGTTCTCTCAGCGATCGCTTCCACTCTTGAGTTAGGTACTGATCAAAATGACGACGATTGGCAATTTGGGTCAGTCCATCTAATATAACCAAACGTTGAAGTTCATTGTTTGCTCGTTCTAAAGCTTCAATTAATGCTTGGCGTTGTTGTTGTAAACTGCGAATTGTCAATTGATGGTTAATTCTCACTAATACTTCTTCAAATTGAAACGGTTTGGTAATATAATCTGCTCCACCCACTTGAAAGGCTTTCACTTTGTCGAGAGGTTCATCCAACGCACTTAAGAAAATGACAGGGATTTCACAGGTTTGAGCATTGGCTTTTAAGCGTTGACAAACATCAAATCCATTCATTTCGGGCATCCGTATATCCAACAAGATCAAATCCGGGGGATCTGCCTGCACCGCCAGCAGTGCCATCGCACCACTTTTAACACAACGCACGTCATAGCCTGCTTCGGTTAGAGCATTAAATAAGATGTGGAGATTACCAGGAGTATCATCAACCACAAGAATGGCTCCTGATCGGGATTCTGAAAGGGCGCTCGATGAATCAAAGTCCATCTTGTCTTCAAGCTGCATGAAAGGCATAATATAGCAGAAATCAGGAGACACCCTTCGGGTTCGGCAGTTGCTCTTCGACGGAAACCGCCAAGTCCGCACTGCCTCACCGAGACAGGAGACAGAATTGAAACCTTTATCATAAAAGGATTTGACAGAAAAACAGTGTCCTAATCAACTCTTTCTTCTTCTTGATTTCCTCGCTCCTCCTGACTCCTGACTCCTGACTCCTCTGTGGACTACAGCGATCGCATACTGCAATAACTGTTTCTTGTTTCCTGCCAGATGACAGGAGTGGATTAAAGATCAAATATCTTCCATTTCTTCACACAAATCTTGTAAAGTTTGATGCTGAAATCGTCGAGAAGATCGGCGATATTTCTTACTTTCTAACTTCGGTTCGTCTTGTTGCTTTCCACCGGATTTCGTTTTAGATTTAAAACTTGATTCTGCATCCGGTTGTTGTTGCAATACTTCTTGACGTTTGATCGCTTCTTCTAAAAAATCGAGATAAATGGGATAACGTTCCCAATCTCCTTTAACAATACAATTGGGTTCGTCTCGATGTAAACAATCACTAAATTGACAGTTTCCTGTGGCTAATCTTTCTCTCGCTTCTGGAAAATAATAGGCTAATTCTTGCGCTTCACAGTCTAATAGCGGTTGATTAAAACCCGGAGTATCAGCTAACAATCCTTTTGAGGGAAGTTCAAATAATTCAACGTGTCGCGTGGTATGTCTTCCTCGTCCTAACTTTCCTGAAACCGCCCCAACTCGCAGATCAATATCAGGAATTAATAAGTTAATTAAGCTCGATTTTCCCACTCCAGATGGGCCACAAATTACCGTTATTTTTTCTTTTAGCTGATGAATTAAAGAATGATAAACAACTAATTTCAGGTCAGAAATTGCATAGGTTTTGACCTGTTTATCCTCATCTAACATAAATTCCAACCCTTGATTAACACTAATAAAAAAAGGCTGATAACCCCAACTTGAAAGACGTTCACGCCAGTCTTGCAACTGTTCAGTGCTGACTAAATCACATTTATTTAAACACAAACAAACTTCTAAACCTGTTGATTCCGCTTTCACTAAAAACCGAGTCAACGCTTGCGGATCGAGATCCGGTTCTGCAACCGCAAACACGAGTAAAATTTGGTCAGCATTGGCAATGGGAGGACGAGTCAGTTCCGTTTGACGGGGAAGCACCTCTGCGATCGCCCCTCGCCCCCCTGTCCAGTCCGCTTCTTCAACAATCACGCGATCGCCAACCATCACCTTCTGACCAATTTTTTTTAGGCGAGTGCGGCGAGTACAGAGTAACAAAGAATCCGTTAACCCCTGCGCCTCCGGTAAGCTGAAAGAAACGGGGGCTAACTGCACCTGATAGAAGTTCGCCTGAACAGCAACCACAGTCCCCATCACGGGATGAGTGTCTGGGTTGACAGTAGAATTCGCCTCCCCTAAACTCATGCTTGAGTCAGAGGGCGTCGAACTTGAACGGCAAAGAAACCGGAACGATCTTCGATCTGTTCGATCTGGTAGCCTTCCATCGTCAAGCTATCAGGAACTTGTTCAATCGGTTCACCCGAGTCTAGCCAAACCTCTAATAGCGAACCGGGAGGCATTTGTTCTAATTTCAATTTAGTTCTAACGAAATTGAGCGGGCAAGGAGTGCCTCGCAAGTCCATTTGAGCATCGGGTTTAGAAGTGGTGGAATGGGTCATAAGTTATGGAAAAAAGAGTTTGATCCCGTTATTTTTGATGAAACAAACTGCCTAGAAATCCTTCTAAGCCGCCTTTTCCCGTGCGTTCACCGTGTATTTTCGCCAGTTCCTCTAAAAGTTCTCGTTCTTTAGCCGTCACCCGAGTCGGAATTTCAACGGATACCGTGAGTAAATGATCGCCTCGACTCACCGGATTTCCTAAACGCGGAACCCCTTGATTTTCCAGAGTTAGGACAGTTCCCGGCTGAGTTCCGGCGGGAATTTTGACAGTCGTCGGCCCGTCAACGGTTTCAACTTCTAAGTTACAGCCTAAAATTGCCTGTAAGTAACTTATTTTCACATCTGAGAGGATGTTAATCCCATCTCGTTTAAAGTGAGAATCGGCTGACACCGACAAAAAGACATATAAATCTCCAGGAGGGCCTCCCCGCTTGCCTGCGTCTCCTTCATTGGCGACTCGTAGGCGGGTACCGTTATCAACCCCACCGGGTACATTAATTTTGAGTTTCTTGGTAACTTCCTTAAGACCCTGACCCGCACAACTGGTACATTTATCTTCGATCACCTGACCGGAACCATTACAAGTCGGACAAACCGAAACTTGAGTAAAACTGCCAAAAGGAGTCCGAGTTGCCCGTCGCACTTGACCACTACCGCCACAGGTTGAACAGGTTTGAGGTCGAGTTCCCGGTTTAGCGCCGCTGCCGTTGCAGGTTTCGCAGGTTTCCAGATGTTTGATGCGGATTTCTTTTTCGCCGCCGAAGATCGCCTCTTTAAAGTCAAGGGGCAAGTCTAGCCGCAAATCATCCCCTCTAGCCGGACCCGTTCGCCGTCTGCCTTGAGGGCTACCTGCGCCCCCTGCAAACCCACTGAAAAAGCTTTCAAAGATATCGGCAAAACTGTCGCTGAAGTCTTGGTTATAGCCTGCTCCAGCTCCTCCGGCAATTCCTGCTTCACCAAAACGGTCATAACGCGCTCGCAGTTCCGGTTCAGAAAGCACTTCATAAGCGCGATTAATTTCTTTAAAGCGTTCTTCTGATCCCGGTTCTTGATTGACATCGGGGTGATATTTGCGAGCTAGCCGACGGTAAGCACGCTTAATTTCCTCTTTGTCTGCGTCGCGAGCAACACCAAGTGTTTCATAATAATCGGCTGCCATAGAACTCTATTGGTGAAATCTAAATCACAATAACTACACAACAACGGTCGGGAATTACTCTAGAGTGAAGTGTTGAACTCATTACAAGCCCAAACTCCCCAACTCCAGATTAACTGGTGGAATTGAGAATAAAGGGATTGCCGGGATCGGGATCTAAAATCTCCCCAGCTTGAGAAGCAACTTCTTCAGAAACCTCATCAAGCTCGAAAGCTGATTCGGCAATGATCAAATCATCCTCTTCAGACACCTTATCAAGCTCGAAAGCTGATTCGGCAGTGATCAAATCATCCTCTAGGGATAAATCTTCAGAGACAGCTTCATCCTCTTCTAAGTCTACCACTGGCAAGCTTTCCTCGGGAGGAGAAGTAACCGCAGACTGGGGTTCGGTATTTTCGTAAACTGTGGCGCCGATATCGTAGAGCATTTCTCTGAAAGCATCGACTCGTTCTTTCATTTGTTCGTAGGTGACATCGGGGTTAGCCACAGCTTGTTTCAGGGCGGTTGCTTCAGTCCGAATTCGCTGTTTGAGTTGAGGTGTGACTAATTGTGGGTTTTGTTTGAGGGTTTCTTTACAGTTCTCAAACAGGGTTGCACATTGATTTTTCAGCTCAACAATTTGGCGGCGTTGTTCATCTTCGTCGCCGTAGAGTGAGGCTTCTTGTCGCATCCGCTCAATTTCGGCTTCGCTCAAACCGCCTGTGTTGGTAATTTTGATACTTTGTTCTCGTCCGGTTCCGAGATCAATGGCAGAAACTTTTAAAATTCCATTGGCATCAATATCAAAAGCCACTTCTATTTGCGGAACACCCCGTTTAGCCGCAGGAATTCCCGTTAAGAGAAATTTACCGAGACTTTTATTATCTTTGACCAGCGCTCGTTCTCCTTGGAGAACGTGAATTTCCACCGAAGTTTGTCCGTCTACGGCTGTCGAAAACATTTGAGAGCGACTGGTAGGGATGGTGGTGTTGCGCTCGATAATTTTTGTAAAGACACCGCCTAAGGTTTCTAAACCCAAGGATAAAGGTGTTACATCCAGCAGTAACAGATCTTTGACCTCACCGCCCAAAACACCCGCTTGAATGGCGGCTCCCAAAGCCACAGCCTCATCAGGGTTAACAGAACGATCGGGGGTACGTCCTTGAAAATATTCACTAATCGCTTGTTGTACAGCCGGAATTCGCGTTGAACCGCCCACCAAAATAATCCGATCGACATCATCGGCTTGGAGATTGGCATCTCGCAAGGCTTGAGTCACGGGTTGAATGGTGTTGTCAATTAACTCCTTAACGAGTTCCTCAAATTGGCTGCGACTCAACTCAATTTCTAGATGCTTGGGGCCCGATTCATCTGCCGTCAGGAAAGGCAGGTTAATTGAGGTTGTGGTGCGACTCGACAGTTCAATTTTTGCCTTTTCTGCGGCGTCCCGCATCCGTTGCAGTGCCATTTTATCGCTCGAAAGGTCAATCCCTTCCCGTTCTCCGAAGACCTCGACGAGCCACAGGACGAGGCAATTATCAAAGTCATCTCCGCCCAGATGGTTGTTTCCGGCGGTTGCTAGCACTTCAAAGATGCCATCGCCTAATTGCAGGATCGACACATCAAAAGTGCCGCCTCCTAAGTCAAAGACGAGGATTTTTTGGTCTTGATCTTGTTTATCCAAACCATAGGATAAAGCGGCGGCGGTTGGTTCGTTGATGATCCGCAGAACTTCTAAACCCGCAATGGTTCCCGCATCTTTAGTCGCTTGTCGTTGAGCATCGGTGAAGTAAGCCGGAACGGTAATTACAGCTTGATCGACCGACTCTCCCAAATAGCTTTCGGCTTCTTCTTTGAGCTTTTGCAACACCATCGCCGAAACTTCTTGCGGGGTGTAAACTAGGTCTCGAATCTGGACGTTTACCGTGTTATCTTTACCGGGAACGCATTTATAGGGAACCCGTTTTCGTTCTTGTTCGGTATCTTCCCATCTGCGCCCGATGAACCGCTTAATACTGTAAATCGTATTTTCGGCATTGGTCAGGGCTTGTCGCTTTCCCAGTTGACCGACTAAGCGTTCATTATGTTTCCCAAATCCCACAATACTGGGGGTTGTGCGTCCGCCTTCCGAATTGGCGATCACAGTGGGTTGACCGCCTTCTAGAACAGCGACGCAACTATTGGTTGTGCCTAGATCGATGCCAATGACTTTTCCCATAGCGTCTCGGCGATGAAGGTGTGCTTTGGTTTGCCTGAAAGAGTATTCAGTGTTTTGAGGGCAACACATAGCTAACACGGGCTTAAAAAAGGCTAAGTTAGCGATTGTTGAGGTTTTTTGATCCAGAATTTGAGTGACCTTAGAGGGACTCTATCGGCTGCCAAACTCATCTTTTCTTAGCCTTCTCCCCTCAGAGAAATTTAGTGCTGACAACCAGTGTTTAGTAAACACTCGCCAACCAACATGACTATTCTTGTGGAGTGGCGGCTTCTGAGTCTGTTTCCGGTGTTCCTGAAAACTCGGGAGCAGTGGCGACTTTCACCATTGCATGACGCAACACCCGTTCACCCATGAGATAACCTCTCATCAGTTCCTCAATCACAGTGCCTTCTGGATGGGCATCTGTCGCTTCTCGCATAATCGCTTCATGGAGATTGGGATCAAAAGGTTCACCTTCGGGACGCATCGCCGACACTCCCAATTGTTTGAGGCTTTCTACCATTTGCTTGTAAACACTTTGGTAGCTTTTATGAATGTTCATTTCGCTCTCAGTTTGAGGCTTAATATGAGATCTAGCCCGCTCGAAATTATCAATGACGGGTAATAATTTCTTGATGGTATTGCATTGAATTTGTACCTCTAGCTCCTCTTTTTCTTTTTGAGTTCGCTTGCGAAAGTTCTCAAAGTCAGCCGCTAGACGTCGGTACTGTCCGTTAATATCATCGAGTTGAGCTGTGAGTTCCTGATTAGCCTGAACTAAGGCGATCAATTCTTGTTGAATTTGATCGCTGCTGAGTTCTTCTCGGTCCATTTCCGGTTGGGGGAAATCGGCGGGCAATTCTTGTTCGTCTAAATTGGCATCAGCCTCTGGATTTGCGGCCCTGTCCGACGGGATTTCGGCATCTAACGGAATACCATTGGGATTGGCTGCAACTTCAGGGGTATCAGTGGTTGAGTTTGACATCATCTCTTCTTGCTGGTCTTGGTTCATCATAGAAAACTAAGCGATGGAGCTTCAATACTTGTCTGTGCTGAGTTCGCCCTCGCTATCCTCCAACTCGCATCTGTCTATTCAAGAATTTTAACCAAAATAATATCGTAAATCACAGCGATAGGAGTTGGCAAAAGCTATTATCTGATTAGAGGTTTCCCTGAACTGAGCATCAGTCATCTTGATCGTACCCTAATCAGCAAGCCATGATGAACAACGATTAACCGCAATCGGAAATCCATACCTCGGGATCGGCTTTTGATCGGACGTGGAAGCCGAATTTGGCTTTGGGGTTTACTCAAAGGGTTTGATTGCTCCGGGCCTGACTGGGGTCAGCACTGGGGTGAACATTCTGACTGAACCTGCCTGAGAATCAGGGATTCAACCCCTGGGGTGATCACAGCCTGATCGGCTCTAGAGTTCGCTAAATCTAGAAAGATCAAGGCGGTTAGAGACTGGCTCCAGAAATTTTCTCAAAATCTTTGGGAATTCTATATATTTAAGAGATTGTTACTTCAGATATGACTAATACATCTCGGCGACGTACCGCCCTAGTTGCGACCAGCACGACTCCTTTTGGCAATAAGTTAATTCAATCTGGATATATTAGCCCAGAAGAACTTCAGCAAGCCCTCAAAGCAAGCCAAGCCGGGAAACCCTTAACTGAAGTGTTGGAATCAGTCACCGGAAAGCCTCTTCCCCCAGAACTTGCACGCCAATACAAAAAACAACAGCTTTTTGAGCAGAAAATTATCTACGGCGTTGATGCTTTTGATCTCGAAGTTGAACAGGTTTCCGTTGAGCAAATCGAACAAATGCTCAACACCCTAGAAACCACGATTGAAACCTGCAAACGTCATCGTTTCATTCCATTGCAAACCCTCAACACTGAACCGCCGACGGTTTTAATTGCAATGGTTAACCCGGACAACCTCAGTGGGTTAGATGAACTGAAAAACCAACTGCTGCGTCCGAAAGGTTGGAACCTCAAGCGTCAAGTGATCACCCAAGGGGACTATGACAAGTTAATCTCAGCCTACGGCGAAGAAGATCTCAAACGCAAGCAAGCCGAAGCCGCCCGTCGAGAAGATGAAAAACTTCAGTTTACCTCCGGCGACTTTGAGGAGATGGATTTAGAAGATGTCACCGATGAGGGCGGTGGCATGGACTTGGCTGACGAAATCGAACAAGCGGAAACCGCCCCGGTTATTAAAGCGGTCAACGTGATCTTAGCAAAAGCGTTATCTGAGGCTGTCTCCGATATTCACGTTGAACCTCAAGAACATGAGATGCGGGTGAGGATGCGGAAAGATGGCGTTTTGCAAGAATATTTCAGATTTCCTAAAAAAGTCATCCCTGCTATTACTTCTCGCTTGAAAATCCTGGCTGAATTAGACATCGCTGAACGTCGTCAAGCCCAAGACGGAAGGATTCGTCGTCGCTTTAAAGGCAGAACCATTGACTTTCGTGTAAATAGCTTACCCAGTCGCTACGGTGAAAAAATTGTACTGCGGATTCTCGATAGTTCCTCAACCCAGTTGGGACTCGATAAGCTGATTAGCGATGAAGAAACCTTAGCAATGGTTCGGGAAACGGCCGGACGACCTTTTGGGTTAATCTTGGTAACAGGGCCAACAGGTTCAGGAAAATCAACCTCGTTGTACTCCATTCTCTCTGAACGTAACGACCCCGGTGTTAACATCAGTACCGCCGAAGATCCCATTGAATACGCCCTTCCCGGTATTACTCAATGTCAGGTGATTCGTGAAAAAAACTTGACTTTTGCTAATATTCTCCGGGCTTTCCTCCGACAAGACCCCGATGTATTGCTGGTGGGAGAAACGCGAGATTTAGAAACGGCTAAAACGGCGATTGAAGCGGCTCTGACGGGACACTTAGTTTTAACTACCCTACACACTAACGACGCGGCAGGGGCGATCGCTCGTTTGGATGAAATGGGCGTAGAACCGTTCATGGTGTCGGCGGCGTTATTGGGTATTCTCGCTCAACGTCTGATGCGTCGGGTTTGTACGGAATGCCGCATTCCCTATACTCCCACTTCTGAAGAACTCGGACGCTATGGCTTATCGGCTTCGAGAGAAGTGAATGTCGAGTTCTTTCGGGCAAATATTATCGCCCCCGATCAACGCAAGTCAATGGCCGAGCGCGGTGAACTCTGTAAAAAGTGCGGCGGTTTAGGATATAAAGGCCGGGTTGGGGTCTACGAGTTCCTGAAAGTCACTGAACGCCTGCAAACGTTAATCACCAAAGGCGCCCCCACTGAACAAATTAAGGAAGCCGCAGTCGAAGAAGGGATGAAAACTTTGCTGGCTTACAGTTTACAACTGGTGCGTGAAGGCCATACTACCTTTGAAGAAGTAGAACGGGTAACATTCACTGATTCTGGTTTAGAAGCGGAACTGAAAGCCAAACGCAAGCAGGGCTTGACTTGTAAGGGTTGTCATGCCGAACTCAAACCGGAATGGCTCGATTGTCCCTATTGTATGACCCCCCGTTTTACCGATTAGAGTCTTTACACTCACCCGTGTAGGGGGAATTGATGAATTCCCCCTAGCAGTTATCAGTTTTTTCCTGACTTCTGACTTCTGAGTTTTGCCTGTTCCCTATTCCCGAAATTATCAACATTTTTTTGAGTTGGAGGATTCAATATTATGGCTGGTTTGATGATTGAAGATGTGATGGAGTCCTTGATCGAACAAGGTGGCTCTGATATGCACATCCAAGCAGGTGCGCCGATCTTTTTCCGGGTTAGTGGTAAGCTGACGCCTCAGCCTCAGTTTGGAGAATTGTTGGCGCCTGAAGATGTGCAGGTTCTCATCTTTCAAATGCTGAATAATATGCAGCGTAAGCAACTAGAGCAAGAATGGGAACTTGACTGTGCTTATGGGGTCAAAGGTTTGGCTCGTTTTCGGGTGAATGTGTATCGTGAACGGGGTTGCTGGGCTGCTTGTTTGCGGGCGTTGGCGACAAAAATTCCTAACGCGGATAAATTAGGCGTTCCTCAAACCATTCGGGATATGACGGAAAGACCTCGGGGAATGGTTTTGGTCACAGGTCAAACGGGTTCGGGTAAAACCACCACAATGGCGGCGTTATTAGACTTAATTAACCGGACTCGTAGTGAACATATTTTAACGGTTGAAGACCCGATAGAATATGTTTTTCCCAATATTAAAAGCTTGTTTCACCAACGGCAAAAAGGGGAAGATACTAAGAGTTTTGCCAATGCGTTGAAAGCGGCTTTACGTGAAGATCCCGATATTATTCTGGTGGGTGAAATGCGGGATTTAGACACTATTGGTTTGGCGATTTCCGCCGCAGAAACAGGTCACTTAGTCTTTGGAACGTTACACACAAACTCTGCTTCTGCTACGGTAGACCGGATGTTAGATGTATTTCCTCCCATTCAACAACCTCAAATTCGAGCGCAGTTATCAGGATCTTTAGTTGGAGTTTGTAGTCAAAACCTCGTTCCAACTATTAGCGGGGGACGTTGTGCGGCGCAAGAAATTATGCTGAATACTCCAGCTATGGGGAACTTAATTCGGGAAGGAAAAACAACTCAAATTTACTCCCAAATTCAAATGGGGGCAAAATTAGGAATGCAAACAATGGAAATGGCATTAGCTAAAATTTTCCAAGAAGGAAAAGTAAGTTGGGATGCCGCGATGAGTAAGAGTTCAAAACCCGATGAACTTGAACGCTTGATCGGCCCTGCACCGAAAGGAACAGCACCAAAAGCTAAAGCTCACTAATACAGGATTAGGGTTGAGGATTAGAAGTTATTGATAGCCTGGGTTTGATCACAAAAACAGACTAAAAAGCTTTGATTCTTCTAATCCTAAATCCTATTTTTAATCCAAAAATTACTGTCAATAAAAGTTGTATAAAAGGGGATCTATGACTACAAATAAACTTCGCAGTCACTCTCGAAAACAAGGTTTTGATTTCAAAAAATTTGAAGAAGATATTAACGTTGCGATGTCGCAAATTACGGTTAAAGATTTAGCGATTTTTGCCCGTCAGTTTGCGGCGATGTTTAACGCGGGAATTGCGATGGCTCGGTGTTTGAGTGTGTTATCTGAACAGTGCGATAATGCTCGTTTAAAACGGGCTTTAACAGTAATTCGAGCGGATGTAGAAGAAGGAAATTCTTTGTCAGAATCAATGCGGAAGTTTCCTGATGTCTTTGATATGTTGTTTATCAGTATGGTTTCCGCCGGAGAAGTTGGGGGTGTACTTGATGAAGTTTTAGAACGTTTGGCGGTGATGATGGAGAAAAACCACAAAACCGAAAGTGAAATTAAATCGGCTATGTCTTACCCGAAAACGGTTTTATTTATTGCCCTCGCCGTGTTCTTTGCGATGACGATTTTCCTCTTACCAACTTTTGCAGGAATTTTCGAGCAAATTGGGACTGAACTGCCATTGTTTACCGTCATTATGCTGAGTATTAGTGACTTTTGTACAACATGGCCGCCGATTCCTCAAGCGATAGTTATTGGGAGTTTATTTGGACTCTCGATTGCTTATCAAGCCTTTTATAAAACGCCAGCCGGACGCCTGATGATGGATAAAATTTTCCTGAAACTTCCTTTGTTTGGGCCGTTAATTGAGAAGTCTGCTGTGGCTCGTTTTTGTACAATTTTCGGGAGTTTAACTCGTGCAGGTGTACCGATTATGAACTCGCTAGAAATTGTGCGAGATGTAGCTGGAAATCAAGCGATTGCCAATGCGATTGAACACGCGAGAACAGAAATTCAACAAGGGGGATTAATTAGTTTAGCCCTGCAAGAAGGAAATGTTTTTCCGGGTTTGGCAATTCAAATGATTTCTATTGGTGAAGAATCTGGGGAACTCGATAAAATGTTGATGAAAGTGGGGGCGTTTTATGAAACAGAAGTTGAAGAAGCGGTGAAGGGTTTAACCAGTGCATTAGAACCGATGATGATTGTGGTTGTAGGGGGAATTGTTGCGTCGGTTTTGTTATCAATGTATCTGCCGATGTTTAAAGTGTTCGAGTCGTTGTAAATCCGAAAAACACTTTGTAATTTGAGGAAGTTTTCTTCTGAATTGTGAGTGTTTTTTAGATGATCATCGAAAAAAACAAGCTGATTGGATAGCCAAAACTCACTGAATACAATTTTTGAATAAATCTTAAATCAGCTTAATCTCTAACTCATTCAACCTAATTTTAAAAATTCTCTTGATCTTCATTTAAAATGCCTGTACAACAATCTCATTACGAAACTCTGCTGGCTGAATACAGTAATGCTGAAGCCGCAATCGCCCTTTTAAAACAACATCGAACCTACTTGGAAATGATTCCGAGTATGCGTCGCCCAGATGAAAGTTTAATTACGATTCCTTTACCGATTGTCCGTTTACGAGATGGGGTTTCTTATACAGGAAAATCGGGGCTGAGTATTACACCGGGACAAGCAATTTGTTTACCCTGTGATTTAGGGATTATCATGTGTGATCCTGAGTGGAAAGTCAAAATGGGGGCGGAAATTTTTATCTTTATTCATCGCCCCCATGAAGATTTTTCTGACTTATTAACACGCTGGCGATTTACTCAGGTTTGCTTAGAGCAGGGCTATGAATGGGTGATGCCTGAACATTATAGCCATATTTATTCACAAGAAGCTGAAAAGATTTATCCTTTGTTTGTGTTATTTTCAGAAACACCTGAACGCATTAAACGAGGACTAAAAGGTGCAAATTTACCCTTTGTTATTCCAGCGTTAGATACGACTGTAGATCCCTTAGATTATCAGTCTATTGATGAACTTGAGGAATTAGATCTTGAACATCATCCTGAGTGGAAATCATGGGGAGAACAGGAACAGTGAACAGGTGTCGGGTGTCGGGTTTGTAGGGGCGCGCCTCCGAATTCATCTATGTTTCCCAGCAATAACTGATATAAACCCGCCCCGGTGTCGGGTTTGTAGGGGCGGG
>NZ_LATL02000114.1 GCF_000972705.2 Limnoraphis robusta CS-951
ATATTTAAGTATTTCATATTATTTCTATCAGGGACATCGGTAAACAATACAATAAATTATCAAAAAAGGTCAAAATGAAAGTGAGATCTAGTCAAACATTGTTAGTGAAAGATTCATTGAGTATCAAACAGATATCTCAAGGAATGTTAGTCGTATTTGCCGCCGATTTGTTTGATATTGCTAGATTAATTTCAGGGGTTCGTCGGGGTGCAAAAGTTTTAACACTTCATCCGAACCGAGATGCAATTGAACAAATTACAACTGCCATTAAAACCGCAAATTCTTCGGTTAAAAGCCTACATCTGGTTACGCACGCTTCAGCCAATATTTTACACTTTGGAAATCTTAATTTAAGTTTAGAGAATCTAGATCAATATCGGGCTTTACTCCAACAGTGGAACGTTTCAGAAATTCTGCTGTATGGTTGTAATCTGGCTCAAAAAAGTACAGATTTTATCCAATATTTACATCAACTCACGGGAGCAAATATTGCCGCTTCTAGTACCCCAGTCGGTTGTAAAAATAAAGGCGGAAACTGGGAACTTGATATTAAAATCGGAAATATTATCTCAAATATTGCTTTTGTTGAGGACGTTCAAAAAAATTATCAAAGCCTTTTTACAATTGAACGAGTTTCAGTCAATTCGCAAGGTGAACAAGCTGCTCCAGATCCACAGAATTCTGGTTCTCAAGATGGTATAATTTCCCCAGATAGCCGATTTGTTGCCTTTGAATCTAACGCAAATAACCTCGTTCCTGATGATAACAACGGCGTTTCAGATGTCTTTCTTCGCGATCGCCAAACTGGAATTACCACTCGCGTTTCTGTTAATAGTTTTGGACAAGAAGGAAACGATAAATCGGGAGCATTTTCTGATGCAATTTTACCCGCTCTAACTCCAGATGGAAGGTTTGTAGCCTTTGAATCTAAAGCCAATAATCTCGCGCCTGGAGATAATAATGCTGAAGAATGGGATATTTTTGTTCGCGATCGCGATGCCGATGGAAACGGCATTTTTGACGAAGAAAATGATACGACAACCCGAGTTTCAATTAATACAAATGGAGTCAGTGGAAACGGTTCCTCGCGAAATCCCGTTATCACCCCCAATGGACGGTTTGTCGCCTTTGAGTCGCGGGCGGATAACCTGGTTGCCAGAGACAACAATCAAGGGGCATGGGATATTTTTGTTCATGATCGCGACCCCGATGGGAATGGAATTTTCGACGAGGGAAATGGTCGCACCGTCCGAATGTCGGTGAATGGGATTGGTATACAGGGAAATGATGACTCCTTTGACCCTTCTATTTCTAGTGATGGGCGGTTTATGGTGTTTGAGTCCGACGCCAACAACCTGGTTGCAGGCGATACAAACGGGGTTCGAGATCTTTTTCTTCATGATCGCGATCCGGATGGAAATGGGATTTTTGATCAAGGTAATAGTATTATCACTCGTATTTCATTAGGAATTAATGGAGTTGAAGCGAATAATGCTTCTTTTGATCCGATATTTTCGGGGAATAATCGCTTTATTGCCTTTGAGTCTTTAGCCAGCAATTTAGTAGAAGGAGATAATAATAACGCTTTAGATATCTTTGTTTATGATCGTCAAACCGGAGTAACAACTCGCGTTTCTCAAGACTCAAATGGTATGGGTGGAAATCAAGCTTCCTCTCAACCGAGTATATCTGATGATGGTCGATTTGTTGGTTTTAGTTCTCGTTCTTCTAACTTTGTTATCGGTGATAATAACGGCGTTGAAGATATTTTTGTTCATGATCGTGATCCTGATGGGGATGGAATTTTTGATCAAGGCAATGGTCTGATTACCAGAGTTTCTATTAGTGATACAGGCAACGAAGGAAATGCAAATTCGTTTCAAGGTATTGTTTCAGGAGATGGAAATTTCGTTGTATTTGAATCCTTAGCGGATAATTTAGTACCAGGAGATACGAACGGCGTTTCTGATGTTTTTATCTCAACAATTGATCCAGCGATTACCATTTTACCCGGAATCAATCCGATTGAAAACGGACAAACGAATGGTATTTTTGAAATCAGTATCAATCAACCTGTTCCCCCAGAAGGATTAACGATTAATTTTAATATTGCTGGAGATGCAACAAATAACCTTGATTATAGCTTTGCGGCGGGAAATAATATCACGAATCTCACAGCCAATAGTTTGACAATTGCAGCAGGGGCGACAACAGCAACCTTAGAAGTTATTCCCGTTTTTGATAATATTAGTGAAACCGATGAAAGGATAGAAGTCAGTTTACAACCGGGAAATGGATATGCGTTAACGACTTTAAATACTGCTAGTCTCACTATCGGCGATCGCTCGTTAATTGTCACCAATACCAATGATTCTGGGGTCGGTTCATTGCGACAGGTAATTACCACTGCTAATCAAGTTGCGGGAACTGATATTATTAGCTTTAATATTCCCCAAACTGACCCCGGTTTTAATCCCAATACTGGAACTTTTAGCATTCGACCTTTTTCTCCTCTTCCAAGTGTTACTGATGCGGCGATTTTAGATGCAACTTCTCAGCCTGGATATACAAATACGCCGTTAATTGAAATCGATGGAAGTAATATTTCTGATTTAGTCAGTGGCTTAACGATTACCGCCGGAAATAGTACAGTTAAAGGATTTGTAATTAATCGTTTTGCTGAAGGAATTCGTTTGATTACTGCTGGAAATAATACCATTCAAGGGAACTATATTGGGACTGATGTTACCGGAAATATTGATCTCGGAAATACAGTAGATGGAATTTTTTTGGGTGGGGGAACTAGCGGCAATTTGATTGGGGGAACCACACCACAAACTCGTAATTTAATATCGGGAAATGGTCGAAATGGAGTTCAACTGGATACTTCTGGGGATAATATTATTCAAGGAAATTTCATCGGAACCAACATTTCAGGAACCGCCGATTTAGGAAATAGTGGGGCGGGAATTGGGATATTTCAAGAGGAGAATAATCAAGTTGGTGGAAGCCTTTCTGGGGCGGGTAATTTAATCTCAGGAAATGATACCAACGGAATTGAACTCAATGGTGTTGCAGCAAGCAATAACCTCATTCAAGGAAATTGGATAGGGACTACTTCTAATGGAAATACACCGTTAGGAAATAGTCAAAGTGGTATTCTTGTCTTTAACAATGCGAATAATAATACCATTGGAGGAATAGAAGCGGGAAATATTATCGCTTTTAATAATGGAGATGGTGTTACCGTTGAGTCAGGAGAAGGAAATGCAATTCTCAGCAATTCTATCTTTGACAATGGCTTAAGTTTTGCGGATATTGGGATTGATTTAAACAATGATGGAACCAGTATTAATGATTTTGGAGATGCGGATACTGGGGCGAATACGTTACAAAATTATCCTGACCTATTAACGGCGACTTTAGAAGAAGAAAGTATTCAAATACAAGGAATTCTTGACAGTACGCCCGGTTCTACCTTTACGATACAATTTTTTGCCAATGAATTACTCGGAGCAAGCGATCGCCAAGGACGAACTTTTTTAGGAGAAACTCTAGCAACCAGTAATATTCCGTTTACCGTTAGCTTCGATGTTGAACTTCTAGCAGACCAACGTTCAATTACTGCTACTGCGACCGATATTAATAATAATACCTCAGAATTTTCAACACCGATCACCGCTAATACTGCCCCTATTTTAGACTTAGATGAAGACGATAGTAGCGGAATGACTGGAAACAACTACAGTACCCGCTTTACCGAAGGACGAAACCCTGTCGCGGTGGCGGATACTGATGTTGAAATTGAGGATGCAGATAGCGAAAATTTAGCCTCTGCAACAGTTATTTTAACCAATCCTTTAAATGGACAAGCAGAGAGTTTAGCGGTTAATGGAGAACTTCCTGCTGGAATTAGGGCGACTGCTTATAATTCTGTCAGTGGACAATTACAACTGCAAGGAACCGCATCTCTAGTAGACTATCAAACCGCGATTTCTCAGATTGTTTATAACAATAGCATACTCAATCCTGATTTAAGCGATCGCATTATTAATATTAGCGTTAATGATGGCACTTCTAACAGTAATATTGCCGAAACAACCATTAGTTTAGTGGGAACGGTTCAAGTTAGCATTGCGGCGAATACTTCCCCAACAGAAGGCGAAATTGGAAGTTTTACTGTTACCCTTGATGAACCCATTAACCAGCCTTTAATTGTTGAGTTTGATCTCAATCAAAGCAGTGCAGTTAATCCAGAAGATTATACCTTAGAAGCGGGAACGGGAATTACAAGTATCACCCAGAATACTTTTACAATAGAAGCCGGAGTCACCACCGCAACCTTAAATGTTGTTACGGTTGATGATGATATTTTTGACCCCGAAGAAACGGTTCAAATTAATCTCGTAGAAGGTTCTAATTATCTCCTAACAGACAATAATTCAGATGTTATAACCATTACGGATAATGATACGGTTGGAATTTTGTTAACCCCTCCCGTTGAAGCCATTACCTCAGAAGACGGAGATAGCATTAATTATCAATTCGTTCTTTTTTCCCAACCCACCGCAGACGTTATTATTAACTTAGAAAATACTAACCCCGACGAAGGAAGCCTTTCAGCAGAGACAATAACCTTTACTCCCGAAAATTGGAATACTCCTCAAACGGTTACGGTTAATGGAGTTGATGATAATATTGTGGATGGGGATGTTAACTATATTATTACCCCAACAGTTAGCAGTCTGGATGAGAATTACAACAATTTTCAGTTAGAAGATATTACCCTAACAAACCGGGATAATGATGTTGTTGGAATAACTTTAACTCCTCCCCTTGAAGCCATTACCTCAGAAGAGGAAGATAGCATTAATTATCAATTCGTTCTTTTTTCCCAACCCATCGCAGACGTTATTATTAACTTAGAAAATACTAACCCCGACGAAGGAAGTCTTTCTACTGAAACCATCACCTTTACTTCAGAAAATTGGAACATTCCTCAAACGGTTACGGTTACGGGAGTTGATGATAATATTGTTGATGGAGATATTGACTATAATATTGTTACAACGGTTAATAGTGAGGATGAGAATTACAACAATTTTCAGTTAGAAGATATTACCCTAACTAACGAAGATAATGATGTTATTGGAATTGAAAGAATATTCCCTCCTCAACTGATCACGACAGAAAATGGAGATAGTATTGACTTTGAATTAGTTCTGTTTTCTCAACCGATAGCAGATGTTCTTGTTAATCTTAATAGTAGTAATTCCAACGAAGGAGTTGTTTCTCCAGAAACGATAACCTTTACTCCCGAAAATTGGAATATTCCCCAAACTTTTACAGTGACAGGAGTCGATGATAATATTGTTGATGGAGATCTGGAATATACTGTTACCTCAAACGTTATTAGTCAGGATAGTAATTATAATGGGTTTCAGTTAGCAGATATTACCCTAACCAACCTTGATAATGATGTTGTTGGAATTACTTTAATCCCTCCCGTTGAAGCGATTACGACAGAAGACGGAGATAGCGTTAACTATGAATTCATTCTCAACTCTCAACCGACAGCAAACGTTATTATTAACTTAGAAAATACCAACGCCGACGAAGGAAGTCTTTCTGCTGAAACATTAACCTTTACTCCCGAAAATTGGAATAACTCCCAAATTTTTACAGTCACCGGAGTTGATGATGATATCGTTGACGGGAATATTAACTACAGTATTACCCCAACAGTTAGCAGTAATGATTTAACTTACAACAACTTTAATTTACCCGATATTAACTTCACAAACCTCGATAATGATCAAGTCGGAATTGTTGTTACCCCAATTAATGGACTCACAACAACGGAAGCAGGAGATATCGCAACTTTTGAAATTTTTCTGACTTCCCAACCGACAGCAGAAGTTAGTTTTAACCTCAATAGTAGTAACCCCAACGAAGGAAGCCTTTCCATTTCAGAGGTAATCTTTACTCCCGAAAATTGGAATATTTCCCAAATTGTTATTGTTACCGGAGTTGATGATGATATCGCCGATGGGGATTTATCTTATTCTATTATTACGGATACTGCTGTTAGTAATGACCCCAATTATAACAACATTAACCCAGAAGATGTTAACCTCGTTAACGCAGATAATGAAACACCCGGAATTACCATTACTCCGGTGAATGGTTTGCTGACGACAGAAGCAGGAGGAAGCGATAGTTTTGAAATTTTTCTCAATACTGAACCCGTTGATGATATCACCATTAGAATTAGCAGTAGCGATATTACAGAAGGAATTGTTTCTACAAACGCGGTAACATTTACACCCGATAACTGGAATATTCCGCAGATGGTGATGGTGACGGGTGTTGATGATAATATTGATGATGATGATATTCTTTATACTATCATTACCACACCGGATATCACAACAACTGACCCCAACTATAACCGATTAAACCCAGTAGATATTAGTGTTACGAATACTGATAATGATACAGCAGAAATTGTTGTGACTCCGACGAGTGGACTGGTCACCAGTGAAGCGGGAGGAAGCGCGACTTTTGATGTTTTTCTCACCTCTGAACCCACCGCTAATGTAATTCTCAACCTCATCAGTAGCAACACCGCAGAAGGAATTCTGTCTAGAGAAACGTTAACTTTTACGCCGCAAAATTGGCAACTTCCACAAAGAGTAACGGTTACAGGTGTTGATGATTTGATCGCTGATGGTGACATTAATTATAGCATTATTACAGCCAATGCGATTAGTTCCGATGGTAAATATAACGGTTTCAATCCCGAAGATATTGCAGTCGTTAATACGGATAATGAAACGCCGGGAATTAGCATCAGTCCGACGAGTGGACTGGTAACAAGTGAAGCAGGAGAAACCGCAACTTTTCAAGTCGTACTGAATACTCAACCCATTGATAATGTTACCCTAAACTTAATCAGTGATAACTCACTAGAAGGTGTTGTTTTTCCGCCGAGTTTAACCTTTACTCCCGACAATTGGTTAACTCCTCAAATTGTCACGGTTACAGGTGTTGATGATTCTCTCGTTGACGGGGATATTGAGTACAGAATTATCACCGAATCTGCGATTAGTAATGATCCCAATTATAACAACCGCAACCCGGAAAATATCACAGTAACTAACCTGGATAATGATCTTCCCATTGTTGATTTATCAGTTGATTTAACGACAGGAGAAGAAGCAAATACAACTGCAATTACTGTTACCGTTACCGCTTCAGCGAATGTAGACGGGGAACAAACGGTTAATCTGGATGTTTCGGGAATTGGAATTACCTCTAACGATTACACCTTATCTAATTTTCAGCTTACGATTCCTGATGGAAACAATACTGCTAGTGTGACGTTTCAAGTCTTAGATGATATTGTCTTTGAAGGGAATGAAACGGCGTTATTAAGCTTGTCTAATCCTTCTGAGGGAATTCTATTAGGTACAGCAACGGCTAATATTACAATTATCGATAATGATATACCCCCAACTGTAGAATTTTCGCAAACGGATTATCAAATCAATGAAGATGGAACGATTGTTGGTGCTGAAATTACCATTAATCGTACCGGAGATATCTCTAAAGCGTCTACAGTAGACGTTGAATTAACGGAGGGAACCGCAACCGCCGGAGAATATTTTGATGAGAATTTGATTTCGGTTCGATTTGCGGCGAATCAAAGAACTGCTACAGTTGATATTCCGATTATTGATGATGATTTAGTTGAAGAGGATGAAACCTTTTTCCTTGAGTTGGTTAATCCCAGTGTGGGAACTGAAATCGGATCTCAAAATACGGCTACTGTTGAAATTATTGATAATGAAGTGGCGAGAATTGATATTTCTCAAACAGAATTATCGGTTACAGAGTCAGGAATTACCGATAACTACAATTTGGTTTTAACAACCATTCCCACTGAACCTGTTACCATTCGATTTCAAACCGATAATCAAATTGAACCGATTACAACAATTACCTTCGATGAAACCAACTGGAGTATTCCTCAAACGATAGAAATTCAAGCCATTGATGATAATTTAGTCGAAGACAGAACCCATAACAGTTTAATTACTCATGTTGTGACTAGCGAGGATCAAAATTATAACGGATTTATCCTGGATGATGTCAATATTGAAATTGCCGAAAATGATATTGTTGATGTTTCTATCGCACCCACAAATTTAACGGTTTCTGAAGAGGGGGAGACAGATAGTTACTCTCTGGTTTTAACGCGACAACCTGAACTTCCTGTAACTATTCAGTTTGAAACCAATGAACAAATTAATCCGATTAATCCCATTACCTTTAATTCTAATAACTGGAATATTCCCCAAACTGTAACCGTTGAAGCGATAGATGATTTAATCCCAGAAGGAGATGAAACGATTGCAATTTCCCATGAAATTGTCAGCGAAGATGAAAATTATAGAGACTTACAAGTTCGTACCGTTAATGTAGAAGTTCTCGATAATGATGTCGATGCAGAGATTTTTGTAATTAATACTCGGAATCTGACTTTAACCGAAGGAGAAGCAACCGCGAGTTATGAAATTGTTTTGAGTTCACCTCCCGTACTTCCAGTTACGATAGAGTTTAACACAAGCGATCGCCTGAATTCAATCCTCGCAATTGAATTTGATGAAACCAACTGGAATATTCCCCAAATTGTTACTGTTGTCACGACGGATGATAATATTGTTCAGGGAGATACGACAGAAATCATTCGCCATACGGTTAGAAGTTCAGATCGAAATTTTGATGGTTTAGAAGTTGCTAATGTTAATGTAAATTTGACAGATAATGATGTGGCGGAAGTCTTAATTACTCAAACTTCAAACCGCACAGAAGTCAGCGAAGATGGCTTAACCGATACCTACCGAGTGGTTCTCAACAGTCAACCGACAGCCGATGTTACTGTTACCATTACTCCTGATAGTCAAGTTGATTTAGGAAGGGGTGCGGAAACTGAAAGAAACCTGATTTTTACGCCACAAAATTGGAATGAACCGCAAACTGTTACCGTCGCAGCGATTGATGATGATGATGTCGAAGCTGATATTCACACCAGTACAATTAATCATGCGATTTCTAGTAATGACTCCAATTATAATCGTAATACTCCGATCAGAATAGATGGGAGAATACAGGAAAATCTCACTGTTGATATTATCGAAAATGACGAACCCTTACCCCCTGGAGAACCAGGAATTTCGCTGATTCAACCTGTGCGTCGAACTGATGTAATTGAAGGGTTTGGAAATGATGTTTATAAGATAGTCCTCAATAGTGAACCCACAGCCAATGTTGAGATTAATATTAACCCTAATTCTCAACTTCAAACGGACAAACAAACCCTCACCTTTACCCCGTTTAACTGGAATATTTCGCAAACTATAACGGTGACTGCGGTTGATGATACCCTCGTCGAAGGTTCACACATTGGAACCATTTCTCATACCGTAAATAGCGAGGATTCCCGCTATGATAACTTAGGAATTGATCAACTTTCACTCAATATCAGCGACAATGATAATATCGGACAACAACAGACTTTTTCCGAACCTGTGGTTATCAGTTTAAGTGAATTAGATGATACAGGGGTTGGTTCTGATTTTGAGGATATTTTATTTGGAAATCAAGGAAATGATCGCTTGTCTGGAGAAGGGGGTTTTGATTTAGTTTATGGACAAAGTGGTGCGGATGCGTTAAGCGGAGAAGTAGGAGATGATGTTTTGTTTGGTGGACAAGGCGATGATCAAATGCAAGGAGATGCCGGAAATGATATTATTTATGGAGACAGAGGTAGCGATCGCTTGTGGGGTGGAGAGGGAAATGATCAACTCTTTGGCGACTTTGGAAATGATCGCTTAATGGGAGATTTAGGTGCTGATACCCTAACAGGTGGCTTAGGAAATGATGCGTTTGTTATCGGGTTCGGAACGGGTGGAAATACAGTTGAAACGGCGGATGTTATTGTTGATTTTACTGATACTCAAGATGTGATTGAGTTGATTAGTCCGTTAACGTTTCAACAGTTAAATATTACTTCGAGTTCAACCGGAACGGTGATTCAAGTTCAGTCAACAGGAGAATTTTTAGCGGTGGTATTGGGAGTTAATCCCAGTCAGATCAGTGAACAAGATTTTGTTTAACACCTTGAAATAGAGGAGACTCAACACAAAGACACAAAGACACAAAGATTTTCTCTAAAGTGTTCTCTGTGTCTTTGTGGTTTTTCGGCTAATCTTTAACCCACAATTTTTTAAGAATTTAACCGCAAATTTGTTCCAAAGTTGTGGTAAACTGAGGATAGGAAATCGAAGCAGCTTCGGCTCGACCAATGGTGGTTTTTCCACGGGCTTTTAACGCGGCGATCGCTAAACTCATCGCAATTCGATGATCGGTATAACTATCAACTTCCGCCCCGGTTAAAGCCGTTCCGCCGACAATTTCCATCCCATCGGGTAACTCGGTAATTTTCGCCCCCATGCGGTTTAATTCCGCCGCCATCACAGTAATGCGATCGCTTTCTTTGACTCGCAATTCTTCCGCATCTCGAATAATGGTTGTTCCTTGTGCAGAAGTTGCCGCAACTGCTAAAATTGGAATCTCATCAATTAATCGAGGAATTAACGAGCCTTCTAGAGTACAAGCTTTCAATGGGCTGTATTTTACTCGTAAATCAGCGACAGGTTCTCCGGCGACTTCCCGTTGATTTTCCGGTTGAATATCCGCCCCCATCATCGCCAAAGCGTCTAAAATTCCGGTACGAGTTGGGTTCACGCCCACATTTTCCACCAACAACTCCGAACCGGGAACAATCGCCCCAGCAACCAGCCAAAACGCGGCTGAACTAATGTCCCCCGGAACCACAACGGGTTGACCCTGTAACGTTGCTGGCCCTGTTACCGTCACGCTATGGGTCTGTGGATCAACTTTCACCGTCGCCCCAAACGCCCGTAACATCCGTTCACTGTGATCTCGCGATAACGCAGGTTCCGTCACCGTTGTTTCCCCTTCCGTCATCAACCCCGCCAGCAAAATACAGGATTTGACTTGTGCGGAGGCAATTGGCGAATTATAATGAATCGGGTTCAGGCGTTGACCTTGAATGGCTAAAGGCGCAAAAGAACCGCCCTGACGCCCCCAAATCATCGCCCCCATTTGTTGTAACGGTTTAACGACTCGATCCATCGGACGCCGGACTAAAGAATGATCTCCGGTAACAGTAAAAAAGCGATCCCGATGAGAGGCGAGAATTCCTAACATTAACCTCAAGGTTGTTCCCGAATTTCCGGCATCTAAAATCTCAGTCGGTTCATGGAGTTGACCTAAGCCAATTCCTTGTACTTCAACCCGTTGTTCATTTAACTCGGAAACTTGCGCTCCCAACAGAGAAAAACAACTCGCGGTACTACGCGGATCAGCGCCTAAAAGCAACCCTTCAATGGTCGTGGTTCCTGTCGCCAAAGCCCCCAACATTAACGCCCTATGGGAGATTGATTTATCTCCAGGTATACGGATAGAACCCTGTAAAGATAAACCCGATGTTGGCGGCTCAATTGTGAGAGTCTGTTGACTTTCTGAAGTTTTGGTTTCAATAATCCCAGTTAGCATAGGATAAGAATAGGATGGATTTCCCTAGTCATCCTACCGCTTTCCTTGTACTAAATGACAACTAAGACTGGGGATTTACGGTTAATCATAAAGCATATGCTAACACATTCTCGCAAACCTGTAAGTCTTTCTGTCGTTTCAGTGGACTTACCCGTGCGATCGCTCGTGGAAACAGCAGCAACCCTCTATCAAAGAGATCACGAACAATTTCATTTGCTGTTACATGAACCCGAAATTTTTGACTGGGAACCTGATACAATTAACGCCGAACCCAAGCCCACAACGCCCCACAAACCCCGGTTGTTGTGGCTAGAAGTTTCCCCCTATCGAGCCGTTATGACCATGCAGGGAAATAGCAAATATAGCTATCGTCATTTGTGGCAAAAAGGGATGTATGGGATTAGTCGTTATTATTTACAAACGGACTCGGAAACCGTTCCAAGTCAATTTAGACTTCGTAATTTTACTCGCAACTTAGAATTAATTGGTTCTCCCTTACCCGAATCTCTGCGACTAGAATACGAACTTTGGTCAGAAAAATTACAACTCGGTCGTTATGTTTTGAGTCTAGAAATTCATCATTAAAAAAGGCAAGAGGCAAGAGTTTTGTAAGGGCGGGTTCATTACAGTTTACAGTTTACAGTTTACAGTGACCAGCTTTTACAGTTTACAGTTTACAGTTTACAGTTTACAGTTTTTACAGTTTACAGTTTACAGTTATTAGTTATTAGTTACCAGTTTTTACAGTTATCACTGGTTACTGTTCACTGTTCACTGGTCACTGTTCACTGGTCACTGGTTACTGTTCACTGGTCACTGTTAGAGTTGGGTTCTTCGGGTTTTAGAGACTCAGGCGGACAATATTTAGTCATCTCCGCCATCAGTTTCTCGGCTTTTTCACTAATCGGATTTGTTCGTTGACTGATTTGATTGACCTTCTCGATTGATTTGGCTAATTCGGCACGACCTTCTAGGCTAATCGGTGTTTTTTCTCCCGCTTCTAATGCTTGACCCATTTCGTTAAGAACCACTGCAAATTCACGAAAGACTTCTGTAAAACCTAAGCGAATTTTCTTCAGTTTACCTTTAGTTAAATAAAGTTTCTGCATCTGATCCGCAACAAGATTCAGTTCTTGTGCTAATCTAAGGGTTGTTGCGCTGTTATCTTGGTTATTCGGAACAGCGATCGCCAAGTTTCCTTGGTCTACAACCTCCATCAGCTTACGACATTGATCCTGGCGATTTCCCGCACAACCTACGATCACGACAGCCATCGTCAAGAACGTCACCACTCGTCTAACATTAAAATCCATTGAAGCTCCTCACACAACCAAAGTAGAGAGTTAATCGCTAAGAACCCCCAAATTACCGCTTGAGTTCTGCATCGCAAGTATGGCAAATTATGAGCAGTTCAGCAAGTATCACCCAAAAGAAAACCATGTCTCAAAATACACCCGAACCGAAAAAGGACGATAGCGGATATGTTGCCTTTGGGATTGCAATTGCGCTAGGATTCCTCGTAATGAAAGATACGATCCCGCTTTTGTTGCTGTTGGCTGGTGGAATCGCTGCGTGGCGAATCTGGAAACGTTATCACAAAAAACAGCAGGAGCAATTAACGCATCTCGATCAGGTTTTTTATCGCTTAATTCGGCAAAATGACGGTTGGATTACTCCCCTCGATTTAGCGATGAATGCTAAACTTCCGGCTGAGAATGTACGAGAATATTTAGACAAACGAGCCACTGAATTTTCCGCTCAGTTTGAAGTCACCGAACAAGGCGGAATTCTCTATTACTTCTCAACCGCTAAATCTTGGCTCCTGAGTTCAGAGGATGAGCAAATAGAGTGCTTACAAAAACACGAGGAAAACTCAACCCTTCCCCCTTCTCAACCGCCTGAACCCCCTCAATCTGAATCGGCTAAAAAGAATGAAGTGGCGTTATTTCCGGTTCCCCCTGCTTCAACTAAACTCCCCCTCGAAATTCCCAACTCTCTGAATCAATTAGAACTCGCCAAACGGTTAAACGTTCATCCCAGTACCTTGAGTAAATGGAAAACTAAACCGCAGTTTATAGACTGGATTCGTCAAAAAGATCCTGATAACATCACTTGGAAATATTCTGAAAAAACCAAACGATTTGATCGGGTTTTCCAGTCAAATACTTCATCCAAAGATAATCCATTTTTGAGTCAAAATAAACTTGAAAATACTCCTAAAAAACGTCAAGCTAATTAATATTAATGATCAAAAATAATGATTGATAATCCTTCGATTATAATTTTTGATACCACCCTGCGAGACGGAGAACTCACTCCAGGCGTTCACTTTACTCGAGAGAATAAAGTGAAAATCGCTCAACAACTTGAGGAAATGGGAGTTGATACAATAGAAGTGGGATATCCGGGAACATACACAAAAGATATTGATGATATTATTGCGGTTTCTCAGGTTATTAAAAACTCGACAATTTGTGCGTTAGCAGGTTCTCAAGAAGCGGAAATTCAGCAAGCTGCAAAAGCCTTAGAAAAAGCTGATAAAAGCTGTATTAATATTTATACCCTAGTTAATCTCAATTCATCTTCAAAAAACGTTGATAAAAACTCAGTCTTATCAACCATTCATCAACAGATTTCACAAGCAAAAAACTCTTGTTCTCTAGTTCAATGGACGGCGTTTGATGCAACGCGCAGTGAGATTAATTTTTTGGGCGAAGCGGTTCAAATGGCTATCGAAAGCGGTGCTAAAATCATCAGCATTCCTGATAGTTTAGGTGTGGCTGAACCCGAAGATTTTTATCACTTACTTGAAAATCTTTATCAAAATATCCCCCAACTCCAACAAGTAACGGTTTCCGTTCACTGTCACGATGACTTCGGAAAAGCCGTAGAAAATTCTCTCCTGGCGCTAAACTTAGGCGTGCGTCAAATCGAATGCGCGGTTAACGGTTTGGGAGCCAGAAAAGGAAATGCCAACTTAGGGGAAATTATAGATAAAATAAAATCTCATCAATCCTATTATACATCAATAAACTCTCATTTTATCCCAAAAATTTCTGAATTAATAAATAATATCATGTACGGATAATGAGTGATAAAAAACTTTCTCATAATCCGACTCTTTCTTCTTCTTTATTTCCTCCTGTCTCCTGACTCCTGACTCCTGACTCCTCTGTCGTTTATTTATAACTGTTCAACCGGACATGATATAAAATAAGGGCGCAAAACTTTTGCACCCAAAAATTGGCTAACTGTCGAAAAGTTTACACACTACGAAGGATTGTTGAGGATCATTGAGGATGGTGATAGGATTGTATTTCTATTGTTGTGCTTGACGTCCTCCCCGACCTCCTCGACCTTGCCAGTTTCGTTCCGGCTTCAATTCTGCTAATTTCGCTCGTTGTTCCGTCGTTAAAACCTCACGAATTTCTAACATCGCTTCAAAACGTTGATTTCCCATTTGTTGATGTAACTGTTGAATTTGTTGGTGTTGTTGACGCAATTGATCCGCACTGGCGTTACTAGCTTGAAGCGATCGCATTTGTTCCATAGCCGCCTGCATTTGTTGACGCAAACCTTCTGAAGACGCTTTACGCTGTTCTTGAATACTATCAATTTGTTGTTGTTGTTCCGCAGAAAGATTAAGCTGTTCAAACATCCGACCCATGCGATCGCCCGGTTCAGCCAAAGCATTCCCCGCAAACGGTAAAAATAAAGCTACAGTCGTCGCACAAAGCAAATTCCGAATCTTCATAAAACCAACCTCTAAATTGTAGTGAATTCACGCTTGGTTCGTGATATTCTTATCGTATAACTCAACCCGCAGCGATCGCCTGGATCAAAGTTACTAAATCTTTCTGAGTCTAAAGTATTATCCGATCTGTGACTTTGGTACTACTCCACCCCAATAATAGAAGTATTTTGATCGATGTCTCTCGAAAAAACTCACTCTATACTAATGAGTAACCCTTAGATTATTGCAGCTATGCAATGGTTTCGCAAACACAATCATCCCTTTCGTTTACTCCTTTACCTGGAATGGATTTTACTCGCCATTGCGGTACTGACAGCCTTTAGTCCCTTTCCGCCACCTCCTAGCGCAAAATTCTCCCGCTACCCTCACGAACATCGCCCGCCCCTTGAACGTCAATTTAACCCAGATCGAAATTTCAACCCCAATTATCGCCCCCCCAGACGTGATTTTCCTCGCCGTAATCGCCGAAAAAAACCCCTATTTCCCCTCGGTTTTTTCGCGAGTATTGCAGCTTTAGGATTAATTGGGTTGAGATTACCTTTAAATCAACGTTCATCAACGATTAAAGGACTCTATACTGCTTTAGGGTTTGGACTCAGTTGGTTAGCGGTATTCTGTGGAAGTCCGGGTGCGAGTTTTCTATCTGCATTATTGCTGGTTGTTGTAATTCGGGCTTGTGTTTTGTTTCCTTGGCGGGGTCGAGTTGTTGTTGCTTTTTTTGCCTATCTGTTTTTTCTGGTGTTAATGTTTTTGCGAGTTCGTCCAGTTGGAATTCCGCTCATTAACAACAGCCTATCGACTGCTTCTGAAAACCCCATTCCTGAATCTTGGCGCTGGGTTGTCTTTAGTTTAACATTAAATTCTGCTTTATTGTTTGGATTTGTCTTAATTTTTGTGGTGTTATTAGTCGGAACGTTACTGTCAGAAAAACAAAGCCGACAAGAACTTGCTCAAGCCAACCAACGCTTAAGAGAATACGCAATCTTAGCAGAAGATCGCGCTATTTTACAAGAACGTAACCGCATTGCACGAGAAATTCACGACTCCGTTGGACACAACCTAACCGCCCAAAGTATTCAACTCGAAAATGCCCAAATGTGGCTTCAAACTGACCCAGAAAAAGCAGAAGAACATCTAGACAAAGCCCGAAAACTCGGTCGAAATGCCCTTCAAGAAGTGCGTCAATCTGTCGCCAAATTGCGATCGCATCCATTAAAAGGTCAATCTTTAGAAACAGCTTTATCTAAACTCCTCCAACAATTTCAACAAACCACTCAAATTCAGTTAACATCCGATATTTATTTAATTCACGCTGCGGCGACAGATGTAGAAATCACCCTATATCGAGTCATCCAAGAAGCCTTAACAAATATCTCTAAACATAGTCAAGCGACAAAAGTTGAGTTATCATTGATAGAACATCCTTTGAGAATCGAACTCACCATAGAAGATAATGGTTTCGGGTTTTATCCTGAAGAAAATACAACGGGTTTTGGTTTAGAAGGAATGCGGGAACGGGTGACAGCTTTAGGAGGTTTATTTAAACTCAATAGTCAGCCAGGTCAAGGATGTAAAATAGACGTAAACATTCCCCAATTAAGAGACAATCATGATCCAAATTCTATTAGTTGATGATCAAGGGATTATCCGCGAAGGTTTATCTAGTCTATTGCAAGCTAAACCCGATTTAGAAGTCGTTGGAGAAGCAGAAAACGGTCAAATCGCCGTAGAATTAGCCTTGAAACTTCAGCCCGATATCGTGTTAATGGATGTGCGAATGCCTGTGATGGATGGAGTAGCCGCAACCCGAGCGCTGTCTCAACAACTCCCCCAAACAAAGGTGTTAGTTTTAACGACATTTGATGATGATGAATATATCACAAAAGCGATGCAAAATGGAGCCAAAGGCTATTTACTCAAAGATACTCCCTCCGAAGAACTCGCTCAAGCCATTCGTGCCGTTTATAAAGGGTATACCCAGTTTGGCCCTGGATTATTTGAAAAAATTATTGCTACAAATACAGGCAATTTTTCCCACACCTCCCCAACAGTTACCCCAGCCGAATTCAAACTTTTAACACCCAGAGAATTAGAAGTATTACAATTAATTAGTCGAGGATATAGTAACCGAGAAATCGCTCAAACCCTTTATATTACCGAACGAACCGTCAAAAATCATGTTTCGAGTATTTTAAGCCGTTTAAATTTACGCGATCGCACCCAAGTCGCGTTACTCGCCGCCACCCTTGATCCACCTCACTTTCAATAAAACAAAATAGACTATCGCGTTTTCATTTGAAATGAGAACAATAGAATTTACTAAAGACATTCATAAATTGATCTGATTGTTGTCTGCGACTTGAGAAATATTTCTACTGGATTATAGCAATTCTCACGCTCAGATCTTGAACTCTAGACAGTTTCCAACTGAGAGATTAACTATATTCCCGCCCGAATTACTACTATTGTCAGATTTTCCTGACATCATCGTTAAATAGTGGTAGAAACTAAAACTCGATGCCATAATAGCTATTACCCCTCATCTAGAAGTCACATCCTGTTGAGGGAAATGTTTTTTAACATCATCAGGGAAACGACTTATGAGATTACAGAACGTTCAAGAATTAGCAAAACTCAACTTATCAGAGATAGCCGTTAAAACTCCAGATTGTTTAGCACATTCTACCCCCAATGTGCAACTAGAAGAGATCAATTCAGGCTTACCTCTACGAAATTATCCCGCTCACTTAAGAATCGTACAAGTTCAAAACATTGGAGAACAAATCAAAGTTTCTTTGATTAATGACAAAAACACAACCGAAAAAGTAGCCATTCGCCACATCTACGAAGCCAACTTTAATTGGAATAGCTGGCTGCAAAAAAGTCAAGAAAAAGCCAAAATTTCCCAACACCCTCTGATCGGATATCACTGTATTGATTATGTCACTCAACGAGAAAGCTATCTCGGAAAATCTTGGGAAGAAGCCTGTCAGAAACTTAGCCAAATCGCCCTCGACTAAACCCTTTTAAAAAAGATACAAAGCACAAAGAATAGCTCTTTGTGTCTTTGTGTCTTGGTGGTCTTTCTATTCTCCCGCTCCAGAGATTATTGCTCAGATAGAGATTTCGTCGTGGCGATCGCCACAACCCCAGCAACCGCTATTTTATGTTCCCTAAATGCTGCAATTGCAGCTTTAACCGTTGCACCAGTGGTATAAATATCATCTACAATTAAAATAGAATGAGTCTGAGTCGGGCGTCGTAAATCTTTTCCCAAACAAAAGGCATCTTTTAAATTCTCTTGCCTTTGTTGAGCCGACAGTCCGAACTGAGCTTGTGTATCGCGTACCCGTTCTAAACCTTGGGACTTCAACGGTAAACCTGTCACCTGACAAAAACTACGGGCGAGAAGTTCAGCTTGATTAAATCCCCGTTTTTTTTGCTTTTCAGGAAACATCGGAATAGGAACCACTAGCAAGGGTTTATTCTGTACAGTGGGAGTCTTTAACCAAGCATCAGCCAACCAATAACCCAACGGTTGAGCAATTTCAGGATGATTGTTATATTTTAGAGTCACAATCGCCTGTTTCAACATCCCTTTGTACTGTCCCCAAATCAATACAGGAACGTCTCCCAAAAATAGACTTCCTCGAGGAAATTGACAACGCAAAATTTGTTTTTGACAATAGAGACACAGTTGCTTTTCCGCAGGGCGATCGCACAAAGGACAATCAGGCTTGAAAAAGAGATTGAGGATCGTTTTGATGAAATTTCCCATCATCGGTTAAGACAAAAATTAGGGTTGTAAAAATAGACCTTCAGAGTTAAGATAAACTCGTTTATAGAAGTGTCAAATAGGCTACTGATAGAGGATACCGGATAAGATCAGGATATAAAATAATCATAGAGGAAAGACGGTGGAAATTAAACAGGTGATCATCGCCCACAAAGCTAGAGATCCATTAAGTAAACAATGGGCTGAACAATTTGCAACCCATTTTGAGAAGCGAGGCTGTCGGGTATTGATGGGGCCGAGTGGCCCTCAAGATAATCCTTATCCGGTATTTTTAGCATCCGTGAGTCATCCGATAGACCTAGCCGTGGTTTTAGGTGGAGATGGCACCGCCTTAGCAGCAGCCCGTCATTTAGCCCCGGAAGGTATTCCCATTTTAGCGGCAAATGTCGGCGGACATTTAGGATTTTTAACCGAGTCTTTTGAGGATGTTCGCAATACCGATCAAGTCGTTGATCGGATGTTTGAAGATCGCTACGCCATGCAACAACGAATGATGGTTCAGGCGGCAGTATTTGAAGGTAATCGTACTAATCTTACCCCCGTTGGCGATCGCTATCTTGCCCTGAATGAAATGTGTATTAAACCTGCTTCCCCCTATCGAATGCCCACTTCTATTTTAGAGATGGAAGTCGATGGTGAAGTCGTCGATCAGTATCAAGGTGATGGTTTAATTGTCTCTACACCTACGGGTTCCACCTGTTACAACGCTTCGGCAAATGGCCCGATTATGCACCCTGGAATGGAAGCCATCACCGTCGCCCCCATTTGTCCATTAAGTTTATCGAGTCGTCCCATTGTTTTACCTCCCGGATCAGTGGTCAGTGTGTGGCCTTTAGCTGACCCAGAACATGAAACCAAACTCTGGACAGATGGAGTATTAGCTACTTCCGTTCGACCTGGACAACGGGTAGATGTACGAATGGCAAATTGTCAAACTCGGTTTATTATTCTGCGAGAAAACTACTCGTTTTACCAAACATTACAGGAAAAATTGCAGTGGGCAGGTGCAAGAATTCGTTATATTAACGACCATCGTAATTAACCGTTAAATCCTGTTAACTTACTTGGGTTCCCAAAAACTCCTCAATGTTGGGATGATGATCATACTGTTGGCGATCGCCGCTCATCAACAGGCCGAGTCCGGTCAAGCTGTGGGGAAAGTGGTCGTTACTTGGTAAATTCTGCTGAACCTGCAAAAAATCCCTCTTGACAATTATCTACCAACCAGTAGATAATGAGAGCATGAAAGGAAAAACCGCTCAACAAATCTTAGACGTTGCTCAAGATCTCGTGCAGAAGCGAGGCTACAATGCCTTTAGTTACGCCGATATTTCCGAGCAAGTGGGAATTCGCAAAGCCAGCATTCATTATCATTTTCCCTCGAAAGATAATTTGGTTCGAGAACTGGTGAAATGTTACCGAGAACGCTTTCGGAGGATACGCCAGCAAATCGAACAAAAAAATGATTCCCCCGAACAACAATTGATGCAGTTTGCTCTCCTGTATCGAGACAGTTTACAACAGGATCAGTTATGTTTGTGTGGAATGTTAACGGCTGACTGGGCGGTTTTACCGGAAACAGTTCGAGATGAGATTAAAGGCTTTTTCTCGGATAATCAAACTTGGTTAGCAGGGGTGTTAGAAAGAGGCTGTCAGGCGGGTGTTTTACGCTGTCAATCCTCCGATGAAGCCGAAGCTAAACGCATTCTCGCAACCTGTCAAGGCGCACAGCTTTTTTCTCGTCTAGCGGATGACAAAATTTCGGCGTTTGATCAGATGATTCAACCGCTTTTTACAGAATTACTGTGCAAGTCTTAATTTTTTAAACGCAGAACTACCTACTAATAGGTTTGTAAAGTTTTACTCCTTCAGTTCAATAAAAGGAAACAAAATGTTTCGTTTGGTTAAGAATAGTTAACAACTTTGACAACTGTTTAGGAGTGAATGAATTTTCAATTTTAGGCTTTTTTTGAGTCACGGGTGTTCGTTTAGTTTTATAATCTTGAGAAATAGGATTGATCAGACTAAACCTGACCGACGGACTCAATGAAAATGCTGTTGTCATTCACTTCTGTCAAAGAAAAATCACACAGCCTACAACCCATTGAAAGATAAAAGGAAGGTGACAATGATTAAACTCTACGGTCACGAAATGTCTGGCAATACTCATAAAGTGCGTTTGTTTTTGTCTCTATTGCATCTTGAATATGAATATATTCAGCTTGATTTAATGAAGGGAGAACATAAACAACCGGAGTTTCTAAAGATTAATCCTTTTGGTCAAGTTCCGGTCTTAATTGATGGTGAAACCGTATTTCAAGATGCTCAAGCCATTTTAGTTTATTTAGCGCGTCAATATGGCGGTGAAGATTGGTTCCCAACGGATGCAGAATCAATGAGTCGTGTGATTCGTTGGCTGTCAACAACTGCGGGAGAAATTCGTCAAGGCCCAGAAAATGCTCGTTTATATTATGTGTTTGGCGCAACTTCGATTAATATTGAACGAGCCACTCAAAAATCTCATTTCATTCTCAACCTTTTAAACGACCATTTGAGTGAACGAACTTGGTTAGAGTTTGAACGTCCAACGATTGCTGATATTGCGGCATTTCCTTACGTTGCGTTGGCTCGTGATGGTCACATAGAGTTAGACCAATATCCTCACGTATTACGTTGGATTGAACAAGTGAAAAAACAGCCTGGATTTTTAGGAATGCCAGGTATTGAAGCTCTAACTTCAGTTTAACTGTCACCCAAAATCACCTAACTTTATCTTAACTTATTCAAGGAGTATATCATGTTTTGGATGAATGTCATCAAAAAGTATTTTCTAGGTTTAGATTATGACTCCGAAAAGAGGGATGATGCGCTGCAATTTACGGTCATGGGTTGGGGAGGAGAACAAGAAGTTTTACCAACAGAATGCTTGAATAGTTCAACGACATTGATTAAGCATTAATCCTCTATTCAATCAGGGAGAAAACCATGCCTCGTAAATTTGCAGAGATTGCGTTTACCCCGGCAGTAAAAGCCATTCAAGAACGCTACGGTTCTCGAGAAATGTATAACCGAATGGAAGAAAGCGGCCCTGAAAATGACACGTTAATTCCCCGATTAGTTGAGTTTATTCAAGCCCGTGATAGCTTTTACATGGGGACAGTGAATGAAAATGGCTGGCCTTATATTCAGTTTCGGGGTGGGCCGATCGGGTTCCTGAAAATTTTGGATGAGAAAACGTTAGGATTTGCAGATTTTGAAGGAAATTGTCAATATTTGAGTCTAGGAAATTTATCAGTCAATGATCGCGTTTTTCTGTTTTTAATGGATTATACCAATCGCCGTCGCTTAAAAATTTGGGGACGCGCAACAGTTGAATATAATAATCCCAATTTGCTTGAACAATTGCGTGTACCTGGATATGAAGCCTCTTGCGAACGAGCCATTTTAATTCATGTTGAAGCTTGGGATTGGAATTGTCCTCAACATATTCCGATTAAATATTCTGAGGCGCAAGTCACTGAAATGATCGCGCCTTTACAAACCCGTATTCAAGAATTAGAAGCTCAATTAGCATCAATACAAACCCCCAATAGCTAATTGATTTCAGGGGTCTTAGAAAACAGTGACCAGCTTACTGTTAACTGAAACAACTGGTCACTTGTACGGGTAATTCAGGAATTACTCCTACAAAACTTTTAACTGAAAAGACTTCTCCCAAGCCAAGCCGAAGATCAATCAACGAACCTAGCATGGGAGTCAATCAAAGCGCACAATCTCTTGTGAACCCCGATAATTGAGTTTAGGCTACGCTTTCGTCCGACTCTTCAGCCACCATCTCTTTAAACGCTTTCCCTGCGGAAAAAGCAGGAACCGTCGTTTCTGGAATGGTCATCGGCTGTCCGGTACTCGGGTTACGACCTTCACGCGCCTTGCGATGTCTTGCCTCGAACGAACCAAACCCAACTAGCGTTACCTTGTCACCCTTTGCAACTGCGTCCATAATGGATTCACAGATGGCTGAGATAATCGCGTCTGCTTGTTTTTTGGTTACTCCTGCTTTAAATGCAGTTTCTTGGACAAGCTGTTCTTTGTTCATGCTAATGTACCTCCTGAAGCTATTTCAGCCTGTGTTCTCAAACTTTAGAACTGATGGCTGTTCTAGCATAAACTGCTTTGTAATAGGCAAGTTTATCGTATCTTTTCACAGTTAGTGATGAAATTTAGATCCAAAATAGTCTTGATTGGCTTCGTCTAACCCTCTTGATCTCTGAAAAATTTTTGAGAGGCAACAGACTGTAAAGCCTGATTAGTCATAGGTTTGAGCCGCAAAGCCCAACAGCAAAAACGACGGGTGACTCGGTGAGCGAGGTTTTTGAGCGGATAAGTAGATCTGCGGACAAATATCAGTACAATAGATGGCGATCGCTCTTTGGAAAAATTTAAGGCTATAGAGCGGATGTACGAGTTTCTTGACCTGGATTATCCAACTTGCAGAGGGAAAGTCTAGATTTATTCATCCTCCCCAATCGATTTTGCCTGATAAAAACGACAATCTTGACAAGGCCCAGATGGATTCACCGCACACCGAATATAAGACGAACGTGCATTATACTGGCAAGTAATATCACCAATTAAATAGCCCACTCCCTCTACATATTCGGCATCAGGCGGTAAGTTAGGTCGCCGCCAATGAGTCACGGCTACACCAGTTCCCCTCGTTGAAAGCTGACCCATTACACGGGTTTCAATTCGTCGTCGAAACCACCAATAAATAAATGCGGGACTAATTCCAAGTGTGAGAATCAATAGAGGGATAAACACGACACAATCTCATCAAAAATTAGGGATTAGAGATAGATTGGGGATGATGGGTTGAATTCTGAAGGCTTAAAAAATAACCCACTAGATACAGAGATCCACACAAGACCACTAAATTTTCAGATTCAGCGATCGCTGCGTCTAAAGCGGGAACCAAATCCGGATAAACTTCAGAGGCTTTTAAATTCGGACAAATACTGCGACTCAAAGCCGCTAATTCTTCCGGTTCAGCACTACTATGTTCGGGAACTGGAACTAAATACAGCCGATCTCCTGGACGCAACAAAGCCTCAAAGATATCTGCATGATCTTTAGTAGACAACATTCCCATCACCCAAGTGATCGGTTTTGGGACATCATCCCCAAATTGACCGTTTATACTATCAATATACTGACGCAAAACTAGAGCGGCCGCCGGATTGTGAGCGCCATCTACTAACAGTCTGCGATCGCCCCAAGTTGTCCATTGTAAGCGTCCTAACCAGCGAGTTTTTGCCATTCCCTCTCTAATGGCTTGAGGCGAAATCTGCCAGCCTTGTTGTTGGAGTAATTTTATAGTAGCGATCGCGATCGCTGAATTGAGTAATTGAACCTGTCCCAACAAAGGTAAAGGATATTCAATGTCTTGATAGATAGCCGTTGTCAACCCATCCGGTGTTTTCTCTGTCTGGGGAACAGCCGCTTCTACCCAAACTGTCGGACAGTTTAACTCCTGAATACGTTGTTCAACAACGGTTTTGGCTTCCGGGGGAAGTTTGCCAATCACCGCCGCACAACCGGGTTTGAGAATCCCTGCTTTTTCCCTAGCGATGTCAGCGAGAGTCGGGCCTAAACGTTGCCAATGTTCGCGACTAATCGAAACAATAGCAGTGACTAATGGGCGATCGCAAACATTCGTTGCATCCAGTCGTCCGCCTAACCCCACTTCAATGACTGCAATATCAACCTGTTGTTGGGCAAAATACAGCCATGCGGCGGCGGTAATCACCTCAAACTGAGTCGGTGAAGGTTCGTTTGGGTCAATCGCCGCAACGACTTCTGAAAGCACTCGTTCGAGATCGGGTGTAGAAATCGGCTGTTCATTAATGCAAATTCGTTCAGTCCAGTCTACCAAATGAGGGGAAATGTAGCGTCCCACTCGATAGCCCGCTTGGGTTAGAATCGCCGAGAGATAAGCACAAACAGAACCTTTGCCATTCGTGCCAGCGACATGAATAATCGGGACTCGCTGATGGGGGTTATCTAAACAGATCAGCAACTTTTGAATCCGTTCTAAACCGAGATCAACCCCAAAGCGTTGAAAGCGTTGTAAAATCAGGTCTACATTCACAATAAATGATCAGTGAGTAACTCAGGGTGAGAAAGGAGCAATCCCAGGCATCTACGCCCCAGAACGGGGGAAATGGGTTAATTCTCCTCAACGGGCGCAGAAGTGTCTTCAGCCTCAACAGAGAGCTTTTCTAAGAGCGATCTCAATGAAGCTCGGGGAATATAGGGCCAGCCTCCATGAGACTCAATCTCTTTTAACAAAGCATAGAGTGCCTGACGGTTATCAGGCAAAGCTTCTCGAAAGCAACCCTCGCGAATTTCCCGATGCAGACGTTCTAAAGTTCGCAGCACTGCCAACAGTGCCATTGTATCCCCTTCAGCCTCCTGGCTAATAGAGTGAATCGTCTGGCTGATCGATTGCAATTGAGACTGAAAGGGTTCTAATTCCAAGTTAATGTTATTGTCTCTCATAGCTGCTGCTTACTCTATATATTTCTCAATTCTCGGGTTTGTGATTAGGATCTGGCAAGCCTGAACAAGTTTGCCCGTCCTTTTCCGCTTGTCTGAAGTCCTAAGCAAATAGACCTAAGTAGTTTAGCTTAGGTTTCTAGGAATTCATACTTTAGCCAACAAAAAAAGTCACAAGCCATGTACAATTCTGTATTGGGCGATCATTAAAAGTCCCGATTGCACAAGAGATACAGTCTGTGATCAGATTCCCAATTGTACGGGATCAGCATCGTAAAAAGCAGACAACCGAAGTGTTTGATTGGTGATCTCTGAAGTTGATGGCAACGGCGACAGGTCACTCAAAATATGTTACATATCGATTTGGGATACTGAGGTTAAAAATGAGATATCGTGCTTTAGTTGCTACACTTTTAGCTTTTTGCTTGAGTGTATTAACCGCTTGTTCATCAGGGCCAGAAACAAAAAGTCCAGAGTTACTGACCTATGATGACATCAGAAACACAGGTTTAGCCGTTAACTGTCCAAGTTTACCGGAAACTGCTCGCGGTTCGATAGCACTGGATTCCAACAAATCCTATGAAATTTCTGGTATGTGTTTGCAACCGACCAGTTATTTTGTCAAAGAAGAACCCACCAGCAAACGCAAAGAAGCGGAGTTTGTTCCGGGTAGATTGTTAACTCGGTTTACTTATAGTCTAGATCAGGTGGGTGGCCCATTAAAGTTTGATAAAAACGGCGCTCTCACCTTTGAAGAAAAATACGGTATTGATTTCCAACCGATTACCGTTCAGCTTCCCGGTGGCGAACAAGTTCCTTTCTTGTTCACGATTAAAGGATTAGTGGCTCAAAGTCAAGCCAGTGTCTCGAGTATTAACACCTCTACAGATTTTGAAGGGGTGTTTGATGTTCCTTCCTATCGGGGTTCGACTTTCCTCGATCCCAAGGGTAGAGGTTTAGCAACCGGTTATGATAATGCTGTGGCTTTACCCGCAACCGCAGATGGCGAAAATTTCGCTGAAGCAAATATTAAGCTTGCTGATACCTTAGTTGAGGCCGGTAAGATTTCTCTGCAAGTTTCTAAAGTTGATGGAGACACAGGCGAAATTGCCGGAATTTTTGAAAGCGAACAACCTTCAGATTCAGATTTAGGGGCAAAAGAAGCTGTTGAAGTTAAGGTTCGAGGTTTGTTCTATGCTCGTATAGAACCTAGCAAGTCATAGTCGTAGATTATTTTTTGTAACTGCGGTTGGTCAGCTTATTTTTTCCCGACTGATCCAGTCTTCTATTCAATCTGTAGACGAATCACGCTCAAGCTTTGGAGGGACGACAAGTTGTCCCTCTTTTTTATTGAAGTCACTCATCCTTTATCGCTCATTGGAGCGCATTTCATCTTTTTGAGTTTAATAAACTTTAGTAAAATTTTGACTTTTATACTCTACTTTAACGTTAATTTTATGACTAAAATTCGGGATTTTTAGCGTGTAACCTCCGGCTTTTGTCCGGTTGATAACCAAGGGTTAACTCTTGTCAGCTAGGCCGTTTTAGTTTATACTTGGCATTGGAGCAATCGATTAGATCTCCACTTTTACAACAGTTGTAAATCACCAGTGTTATACCTACGTGAATTTATGGATGTTTTCTAATCTTTAGAAATTCATCTCCGTAAATTTACGGATTACAAAAAAAAGAATAGAAACACACATCAGTCTAAATGACAGACTGAAATGACTGGAAAAATCCACCAGAAGCTTGCTCTACCTAAAACAAAGGACGTTACTATGTTAGCCAAAGCCACCAACACCATCAAGTGCGAAACTCTAGAATTATTGCGTGAGTATCAGTGTTCTCACTCCAAAGAACTCCGTAATCAGCTTGTACAGCTTAATATCGGACTCGTTCGCAAAGAAGTTCACCACTGGATAAACCAATGCACCGAAAACTATGATGACTTGTTGCAAGTCGGCTGTATTGGACTGATTCGGGCGATTGAACGGTTTGATTTGTCCAAAGGTCATGCCTTTAGTTCCTTTGCCATTCCGTATATTCGCGGAGAAATCCAGCATTACCTCAGAGATAAGAGTCTACCGCTTCGAGTTCCCCGACATTGGTTGACTCTCCAGCGTCAGGGAATGAAACTGACTCAAGAACTACAGGTGAAACTCAAGCGACAGCCCACCGATGCAGAAATTGCCGAAGGCTTGGGAATTACCGAAACCGAATGGAGTCAAGTTAAACTCGCAGGCTGTAATCGTTCTCTATTAAGTTTAGATGCTCCCGTCCAAGATGAAGACTTTGGCACCACTTGCCTGGGAGAATTGGTTCCTGATAGCCGTTATCGCAGCTTTCAACTCGCTCAAGAAGATCAAATTCGCCTACAACAAGCCTTAGCCAAATTAGAAGAAGGCACTCGGAAAGTTCTAGAATTTGTCTTCCTCTACGATTTAACTCAAAAGGAAACTGCCGAACGTTTGGGTATTAGTGCTGTTACCGTTTCTCGCCGTGTTAAGAAAGGCCTCAATTTACTTCAGCGAATCATGGTAGGTTCCGAAGACGAATAGTAGTAGGGTGCGTCAGATAGTTAACGTTAGGGTTAAAATTAGTCGTCTGACGCATTCTACCCAATGCAATTAAAATTGACTGGGATTAAGGTTGGGATCAATCCTTCAGAATTGGGTTAATCAGATGAAACTCAAAGAACCCGCAATACTCTTATGCTTCTGGATCTGTTTGCCTATTGGGGCAGGGGATTGGCTTTTTTGATTTTCTCAAATATTCTTCTCTGAGAGCAGAGCTATTCACATAACAAGACGAGCAGAGAAGAATCTTAGTTTAGATCTAGATAATGATAGCCATTAAGCCAGGTTTACCACTGATAATATTAAGATTATTACAGGAGTAATTATGCAACAATATTTTGAACATAAAGTTGGTGAATTAGTCGTCAGTCAACGTAAGTCTGATGGTTATATTAGTGCAACTAAATTAGCAAGAGCATACGAAAATAAAATAGGTAAATATAAAAACCCTAACCAGTGGTTTGAGAAAGATAGAACCAATGAATATGTAGAGCTTTTATCTGACAAAACGGGACTTGAAGTGTACGAATTAGTCCAAAAAAAGGGACAAGGTAAGAAGATAGAAACTTGGATTCATCCAAAACTTGCTGTTTCTTTTGCCATGTGGCTTTCACCGGAGTTTGAGATGATGGTTTCTGAATGGGTAGAGCAGTGGCTTTTTACAAGCCAAACTCCTACTACTTCAGAGCTATTACATCCTTACCAACGTGTCTGGTATCAACGTTTAATTCTATTTGAGCAAAAAACAAAATTACCCAATGGTACATGGTGCATTTTTGAACAAATCAGTAAATTAATGAGAGATTTAGAAGCTAAAGGAGTGCCTTTGCATGACAAGGCAACTATTGATATTTCAGTAGGAAGAGCATGGTGTCATTGGCTTCGAGAGGAAGAAAATTATGATACTTCTAGTATAGATCAATACCCTCATTACTATCCCGACAAAAGAGGAGTGCAATTAGTTAATATTTATCCTTTTGAACTCTTAGGTAAATTTCACCAGTGGTTACAAGATACTTACATCCCTAGCAAGTTTCCTGCGTATGTTAGAAGGTACGTTACCCAAGAAGAATGTAAGCTTATATCAGAAGCTATTGGTTATGAAGTCAAACCAATTCAAAGAAGTCAAACCAATTCAAAAAGCTAAAGGCTATATAAAAAGGAGAATAACTGCGAGGTTATATCATGTCCGCTTGATTAGTTCCGATAAAATTTTCAATGCAAAAAACCTCTATTTCTATTTTTATCACAAGTGTTTATTAAAGTTAGATCGTCAGTGAGTATCCGGACATGAGATCAGATCATAATCTGACAGTTAAACCCCTAAATTTGTTACTTGAAAATTAGAGAAAATTTACTGAACTAAACAAGATTGAGCGAACTTGGCTCGGGCTTGAACAGCTAATGTTTCGTCAGAATTGATCATTTCTTCGAGACGATGTATAATCTGATCAAAACATTCACACTGCCGAGTTTTCATCTCCTTTGCTAATCCCTCTAACCCCACAATCGCTGCATATCGCACAATCCATTCTGGATCTTGGGAAGCTTGTAATAACGTATTAATCGCTTGAATTTGAGCTTCAGGAACCTCTTGGGCGTTCATTTGTTGCCAATGAATATTTCCTAAACCTCTCGCCGCTGCCCGACGCACACTTAACGCAAAATCACCGCCTGCGGCTTCTAATAATACGTTTAAACCCCGAGGATCACCAATAGAAGATAAAGCCCGAATTGCCCAAGCTCTCGCTCCATAATTGTAACCATCTAACTGTTCAAGTAAAGGTTGAACGGAGGGTTCTCCGATCGCAATTAACCCATCAACTGCTGCAACAGCAGCTCCCGGATTATTGTAACCGAGAACCGTAATTAAAGAGGGAATCGCTTCGGGAGAGTGAGTTTCTGCTAACATTTTTACAGCTTCTAACAGGCTTTCAGCAGAATCTGCCTGTTCAACGGCATGAATAAGTTCGGAAGGGGTCATTTTCGCTGGTTTGCGCTCAGAAATTAATATTTTTATTGATATAACAGTTTAAGGAATGCTTAGAACTTGACATCCTCCCTCTCTAAATCAGAGATTATAGAGAGGGATTCCCAAACATCGCTATTTGGGTTTACTGCTTTTGCGGCACTTATCTAGGCTGTTACCAACCCCCGACAGTACGCCTACACAGTCAATTTCTTCTACGATCTGCCCGACCGCAGTCACACCTCGGTTACAAATCACTTTTGCTGCTGCAACATCACGGTTGATTTCGTACTGGCATGACCGACATTTATGAATACGTTCAGCTAGGTCTTTTTTACCTGTATGCGCTCCACAATGAGGACAAATTTGACTCGTATATCTGTAGTCAACCTTGCCAAAATCAACCCCCCTTTTCCAACACACCCAAGCTAATATATTGAAGAACTGACCAAATCCAGCATCTAAAGTATGTTTGCCTAACATTCCTTTAGCCCAGGTTCTAAAGTCTAAGTCTTCAACAAATATCATTCCTGCTTGGTCACACAAATGATGAGCAAGCTTGAAGTGAAAATCTTTTCGACTGTCTGAGATTTTTTGATGAAGTCTTGCTATCTTCTGGTTGAGTTTATGTCGATTGGTTGAACTGGATGTTTTTAATTTAAGTCTACGTTGTAGCAATTTCAGCTTACTGTGTAGTTGGTTGAAAAACTTTGGACGCTCAATCAACTCACCATCAGAAGTTGCCAAGAACTTATCAAGTCCAACATCAATCCCTAGCGGATGCCCAGAAGCCGCGGTGTCAGGGATATTTACAGGACTTTGCAGAGATAACATGGCAAAATACCCACTTGCCCGTCTAACTACCCGTACCTGCTTAAGCTTGAATCCCTCGGTCATGGGACGAGATAATCTCATCCGAACTAATCCAATTTGAGGTAGTTTTATCCAATCATTAGAGACTGGATTTGTCTTCAACTGAGGAAATACGAATGACCGCATTCGGTACTTATTTTTAAAGCGAGGAAAACCGTAACCCTGCTCTTTCATATTGTTAAATGCTCTCTCTAAAGTCTTCAGGACTTGCTGTAAGACTTGAGCATTTACTTTTTTGAGTTCTGGGTTGGTTTTCTTCAAAGAGGTTTGATTCGCGGCTTGTACGTTGTAGTTAGGGTAAGGGGCATCTGCTGAGATGATGTATTCTTGTTGTAATGAACAAGAATTAATTGCACACTTCCTACTGTTTATCCAGTCTTTCCGCTCTCTTAAGGCATAATTCCACACCTTTCTACAGACCGCCAGCATATCTTCGATGGTGGCAATCTGTTCTTGAGAGGGGTAAAACTTGTATTCGTAGGTTACTGTCAGCATATGGGCATAATACCATGCTTCTACCCCGCCATGTTAACCCGTTAGACTTTTGTACAGGAAAACTTGAGACGGGCTTCCCAAAACCGAGTCTTTTTTGTTGGTCGCAATTCACCTACGACCAAATCTTTGATTATGGTCGCAGACAAGATTGCTCCATTACGATAGACGAATTCAACTGTACTTTTCCCAGATCGGTTGTGAAGAAGTGAAGAAGGGCGGGTTAATAGAAGTTAGTTCTGGGAATACAGAGATTTAGGGGGAACCCGCCCCGGACTCCGAAGAAGTCAGAAGTCAGAAGTCAGAAGTCAGAAGTTTAAAATTGCATGATTGCATGATTGCCTGTTGCCTGTTGCCTGTTCCCTTCTATAATAAAGAATCCATTAAATTCATCACTTCAATCGCTTCTTCTGAGAGAGACATCGAATCGGTTTGTTTAAGATGATGTTCTAAAATCCCTTGTAAGGCAATTAATTTTAAACTATTTTCAGCAAGCGTTTCAGCAATCGCTTTTGCTGCTTTCATATACCCAATTGCTCCGAGATCCATTAATACCGTTCGTCTGAGTTGTAACTCATTACTTTGTAGGACTTGGGTTAAACGTTCTCCGTAAGTATTGTCTCCGGTTAATTGATAGAGCGATCGCAACGCCGCACAGCGAACCCGCGCCACTGGATGTTCTGTAAAAGGCTGAATTTGAGAAGTCGCTTCCGTTGCGCCCATTGTCCCCAACGCCTCGATCACCCCATCATAAGGCTGCACTAGATGAGGTTTTCCCGGCACTTGTTGAGCTGCTTCTACCCCACCCTCGAGCAATTTTACCAAAGCCGGAATGCTACTGCTATCCCCCAACATCTCTAACGCTTGGGCTGCGGCTTCTCGGACATAATAATCAGAACAGTCCAGACATTGAATTAACCCCCCCACAGCCCGTCTGTCGCCGAGTTTTCCT
>NZ_LATL02000115.1 GCF_000972705.2 Limnoraphis robusta CS-951
AACGAATTCACTGGGAAAATGAAACAGCCCTGCCCCAATTTTGGGGGTCACGGGGGATTAATCATCTGTAGCATTATTTTTTCGATTTCATATTACGCTAGGCTAACCCATCACAAGTTCAACCCAACTGTTTTTTGATTCATTAATATCGCTGACGATACTGCAATTCTTTAAATGTCAAATAAAACGTCGTACCATTGTCTCGAATCAGTTCAATATGACCATCAAGTTGATCAATTAAGGTACAAACCAATTCCATCCCTAAAGAATCAACCTGACGAAAATCGATATTTTGAGGAAAACCAATCCCATTATCACGAACCGTTAAAGCAACAACGTTATCCGAATTTTGATGCAACTTTACCCAAATTTTACCGGAACGATTGTGAGGAAAAGCGTGTTTAAAAGCATTAGAAACCAACTCATTCAAAATTAAACCACAGGGATGAGCTGTTTCCAAATTCAGACCAATTGATTCAACATCAAGTTCTAACTCAATCAAATCTCGATTGGGATCATAGGATTCCATAAGCTGACTAACGAGATCTTGAATATAATCTCCAAAATCAATTTGATCTAATCCGGTTGATTGATAAAGCTTTTCGTGAATTAACGCCATTGATTCAATCCGTTTCTGACTGTCTTGGAGAATTTTAATCACTTCTAGATTGTCAGTATAATCCGTTTGAAACTCCAGAATATTAGAAACAACCAACAAATTATTTTTCACCCGATGGTGAATTTCTTTGAGTAAAACTTCTTTTTCCTTGAGAGAAGTCTTAAGCTGACTCTCCGTTTGGTTCCGTTCAATCGCCGTTGCTAAAATATGCGCGACACTCTGAAGAAAATAAACATCATCTCGACTAAAAACTCTCTGTTTCGAGGTATAAGCACTCAAAATTCCAAAGCAAGAACTGCAACTTTCAATCGCAATACTAATCCCATAAAGATTGGAATGGCTATCAATAGAGGGAAAAGCAATCTGCTGTTCAATTAAATCTATTTCCTGCTCTTTCGCCTGCTTAGATGCTGACGCGAGTGAGTCATCCTGTTGATGATTTTGTTGCAGAGTTGCCGTTAATAACTTCAGTAAATCAGGATTTTGAATGGGAACATCTAACACCTGAGCTGACTCAACATTGAGACAACGAGCGACTCGAATTACAGTCTGTTCAATTAGCTGATCATAATCGATACCCGAAAGCGCCTTTTGTCCGAGATCGGCAATAATTGCTTGTTGGTAAGCTTTCGCTGCAATTTGATTCTGCACCTGTTGACGTTGGTTAATTTCATGGCGTAGTTTTTCATTGGTTTCTTGCAGTTGTGCGGTACGCTGTTCAACAATCGTTTCTAATTGTTGATTAAGCTGTTGCAGTTCCATCTCGACTTGCTTACGTTCACTAATATCCGTCAGCGTTCCTACAAAACCTTTCACAACACCCCAATCATCAAATTCCGGAATCACCTGTGCAAATACCCAAGTGATAATCCCATCGGCACGATGGAGTTTATATTCTAACTCTAGAGGTTGATAGTGATTTCGAGTCATCAACCAACTTTGCTCAACATATTGAAGATTACTCGGATGTACCATTGTCGTCCAATACTGTCCAATAAATTCACGAAACCCTTGTCCGATAATTTCGCTAGTGCGTTCGTTCACATAGAGATAATGACCTGCAATATCAGTGCGAAAAATCCCCACCGGAGAGATATCCGCCAACGTCGCCAAGCGTCCCTCACTCTCAGCTAACGCCTCCTCAACCCGTCTGCGTTCGGTGATGTCTTCCGCCAAGCTGACAATACGATAAACCACCCCTAACTCGTTACGCACGGGAAAACTGCGTGTCCAAATCCAGCGCACTTCTCCATCAGAGCGAATAATCCGATATTCCTGATTAAAATTACCCTCTTTAAAACTCTCTAAAAAGTTGTCTTGTATTCTCTGTTGATCCTGGGGATGAATCATCTCGAACCACAAGCGGGGATTTTCATACAAACTCGCGGGAGACATTCCCCAAATCTGTTCAAAGGCGGGACTAATATAGAGAAGTTCAAAGGTATCAACCGACCAAATTAAGAAGACTTCTCGTATACTTTCAGCTAACTGACGAAACTTTTGTTCACTATCACGCAGTTGTTGTTCTGTGAGTTCCCGTTCCCGCAAAACTTGTCTAAGATTAGTATTAACTTTCTGAAGTTCGGCGGTGCGTTCAATCACCCGATGTTCCAGGGCTGCGGTGAGTTTTTGTAAAGCTTGTTCTGTTTGTTTGTGTGGGGTAATATCTTGAGCCACCCAAACAACAGTATCCTCAGATAAGGGGGAAATCTTTGCACTAAACCAAAAAATGCCTTGATCAGTATTCAAACGATATTCAAAGCTGACGACTTGTTGAGTGCGTAGAGCTTGTTGAATGGGATCGGTAAAATATTCAATCTGAGTCGAGCGAGAAAATTGTCGAATTGTTTCTTTAATAATCTCAGGATTGATCGGACAAAATTGGCTAGGCGGTGTATCTTTGACTTCTATTGAGCCATTTGTGAAATGAACAATTAAAACCAGATCGGTTAAGGCGGCGAGAAAGGCTCGAATTTCTTGTTGAGAAGATCGCAGTTTTTGATCAATGCGTTGGATCAGTTGACGTTGATTTGTTTCTTGTTGGATGCGTTGCTGTGCGGTGTGAAGTTGAGTAATATATTGAATGAGTTGATGTTTTAACTCCTCATTTTCTAGATGCTTGTCTGGGCGTTTTGATAACGGGGAATTATCCAGGGTTTTCGGATGTTCAACTGATTGTTTGACGACTGGGGTTGTGTTTGAAGTATTAATCGGTTTTAGAACTTGTAAAATCCGGTTGGCTGTAATCATACCCCGAATTTTTCCTTGAGCATTTAAGACGGGGAGTAGATCAATTTGATGATTTTGAAAAAGTGATAATATTGTAGAGATATCATACTGATCATCTTCGTTTAAACTCTGGCTTGGTGTGATCATCACCTCAGCCACCCTCAGATCAGCTAGATTTTTTCCGGTGGCGATCGCTTCTACGATCTGATGTTCTCCCAAAATCCCAACACAGTGATCGGCTTCTACAACCACTGTATACTGAGAGCGAGTCCGGCGATCGCCTGAGTGGTTGGGGTTTGTTACCTGACTCATCAAAATCACCGCTTCTTGAACCGACTGACTGGGGGTAACGCTGAATGATACCGGATCAACGATCTCATCAAAACGGGGTGAATAAACTGAAAGGGTATTCAATAACATGGGTTTTGGGGAAACTGCCTCAATTGGATTTTGAAATTTTTGAGATTCGGTACTATATTGAATATTGATAGAGTCTTTATAATTGGATCGGGTTTGTACTAAAAATTATGATGTTAATCTTAAGTTTAAATGGATTTTCTCAATCAAGCACACTTCTTGCTGATTTTTCCCAATATTTTTGGATTTAAAGGCGGAATACAAGTCTATTCTGCTTTCTTGCTGCAAGGCTTGCAACAACTCTATCCTGATGCCCGCTACGATGTATGTCTCAAATATGATCAACCAACACCCCAATCTTCTCTATTTCTTCCTCAAACCCATTTTCACTGTTTTGGTCAGTTTCCTCGCCTCCTACAAACGCTGTTAATGGCAGTTCAAATGATTTGGGTGGGAATTTGGCAACGACCTAGTTTATTGATCACAACCCATATCAATTACAGTATTCCTTGCTATTGGTTATACCGTCTGATAGGGATTCCTTACTGGATTGTCGCTCATGGTGACGAAGTTTGGAATCTACAACACCCTCTGTATCAAAAAGCCTTACGTCAGGCGAATTTAGTGATTACTGTTAGTCATTATACCCGCGATCGCTTACTAACAGAACAGTCTCTCCGGCCAACTCAGGTTAAGGTTTTAGCCAATACTTTCCAGGCGACTCGCTTTGATATCGCCCCTAAACCGCCGAACCTCTTGAAACGCTACGGCTTAACGGCGGATCAGCCTGTTATTTTAACGGTTTCTCGGTTAGGACTCACAGCCGCACCCTATAAAGGATATTATCAAGTTTTACAAGCCTTAGTGCAGGTTCGCCGCCAAATTCCTAATGTTCATTATTTCTTAGTCGGGAAAGGAGATGCACGCCCTGAGATTGAATCTTTGATCACTCAACTGAGTTTAACGGATTGTGTTACTTTAACCGGATTTGTACCGGATGAACAACTCAATGATTATTATCATTTGTGTGATGTCTTCGCCCTTCCCAGTCAAATCGAAGGATTTGGTATTGTCTATCTCGAAGCCTTAGCCTGTGGGAAACCTGTATTAGCCGGGAATCAAGATGGTGCTGTTGATCCGTTATGGGGTGGGGATTTAGGTTGTTTAGTTGATCCCGAAGATGTTAATGCGATCGCCGAAAATCTTATTAAAATTTTACAAGGTTCCTATCCCAATTCAAACCTTTATCAACCCCATTTATTGCGAGAAAAAACTATCGAACGATTTGCATTTGATCAATTTTGTGCTAATCTCGCCCAACTTTTACAGTGAACAGTATCCCGTAGGGGCTATTAATGAATCGCCCCTACCCGTAACTTAATTTTGAATTTTTTCAACGTAACCCCACAGGCTATAATCTCGACTCAACCAGCCGTGAAAAAATGCCATTTGACTGGGATTTTGTTGCACCCGCTTGTAACGATACAGAATGCGTTCATTCACCATTTGTAGCGCCGTATATTTGTTATTTCCACGACTGAGTGCTTCGATTGTCAACCCATCAAATACACCCGTTTGCGGTAAACCTAACGCTTGTTGTAAAAACGTAATCGAGTTTTGAATTCCAAAATTCACCGCCGTATCAAACATCACAATTGCTAAAGCCGGGTGCATTTTAGCAGATTGGGAAGCATCCCAATATCCCTGATAAATTTCTAATAGTTCAGTATCCGACATTTGCGTAACATCAAGCGGCGGTAAACCCCGTCTCGCTCGATAAGCATTATACTCGGTTTGGAGAATTCCTCGGTAGGTGCGACCCCCCACATCGGCAGGGTGATCACTAAACCCTCCTTCAAAATACAGCGTGAAGGCTAAAGCTGCATCAAATAAGCGTTTTTCATAGTTATTTACGGCTTGCGCCACACCCAGGCGACCCAGAGGCACGGCAAAGGTTAGGGTTAATAACAAGATAGCGCGAATCAGGTTAGATTTCAGCAGTTTTTGACCATTGGGTTGGATCAAGTTCATAGCAAAACTTTCGGGTTCAATAGGTAGAGTATTTAGCGTTGAGTTCGTCCAACCGGATGTAGGGCTGGCACGGCTTACAATCGGTGAAACTGCTTTATAAAACTGATATAACGCGGTATAAACCGTGTTAACGTTTATTTCCTGCATCACCCCGGACTGTCGGCAGCACCCGGTCAGACAGGCAAATCAGCCGAGAAGCCCTCGGCATAATGTAATAAATTTAGGCTAGCATTATAGTCACGATCTTTGACTTCACCGCAAGCCTGACAGTTGAAAACCCGTTCTTTAAGCGGCATTTCTTGAACGTGACCACAGATTGAACAGGTTTTAGTTGACGGGTAAAATCTATCAGCAAAAACTACAACTGAGCCGTACCACTCGGACTTATACTCAACTTGGCGGCGAATTTCATAAAAAGCAGAATCAGCAATAGCACCTGCTAACTTATGATTTTTTAACATCCCAGAAACATTCAAGTCTTCTAACCCAATGAATGCGTGGTTTTTGCATAGCCATGAGGTAAGTTTATGAATTGCATCTTTTCGGATGTTAGCCACTCTTTGATGTGCTTTTGCCAGTTTAAGTCTAGCTTTATTCCTGTTATTTGAACCCTTCTGTTTTCTAGAAAGTTCACGCTGAAGTCGAGCTAGATTTTTTTGAGCTTTTTTGTGAGCTGCTGGATTGGCAAAAACAGTACCATCTGAACAGGTAGCTAAGACTTTAACCCCAACATCAACACCCAGATAAACTCTTGATTTTATGGTGTGTTCTGGCTCAAACTCGTAAGCGACAGACAAATACCAAGAATCAGCGCTCCTGCTTATTGTGACTCGTTTGGTTTGAATTTCAGGAAGGGCTTCGTAAGTGTTAACCCATCCAATAAAAGGAAGCTTCAATCTCCTCCCTGAAAACCTCATTACTTTGCCACAATTGTCAATAGTAAAGCTATCATTTCTGCCTTTTTTCTTGAACTTAGGATGTTCAGCAATGCCTTGAAAAAATCGGCTAAATGCTTCTCCCAAGTGCATGAAGGCAAATTGATAAACTCTAGAACTTAGCGTTGACTGCCAGGAATATTGAGGTTTGACGTGATTGGTGTAGAACTTTTTAAGCTTATTCGCAGAAGGTTTTAAACCCTGTTTGTAAGCTTCATTCCAGAGATTTAAAGCCCAATTCCAAACCCATCTAGAATATCCGGCGTGGGTCGCCATTAAAGTCTTCTGTTTGTTGTTCAGTTTTAACTTGGTATGATAGGCTCGTTGCATAGATCTATTATCTGATCTTACAGATAGTACCGTGTTGTACCATAAATCGTCTACTAAGTTACTGCTCTCGCCTCAAGATAGCAGAAGATGAGACATTTGCCTATAGATTTGCGATAAAATCTTCAACAACATCTCGAAAACTTCTAAAATAGGGGATAAACTTTTAGCTTGACCCTTTACTGAAGACAGTTCTAATGCGTCCCGATTTCGGTTTATCGTCGGCTGACTTTAACGCTAATTCTGCTGAAGCTTTGACTCTACAGGCTGAAATCAGCTATGCTCAGGGAAATTTTACCTCAGCGATCGCCAATTGTGAACAGGCGATTGTCTTACAACCGAGTTTCGCGGCGGCTTATGTGACGTTAGGGAATGTTCGACAAGCTCAAGGTTTGATTGATGCGGCGATTCGTTCTTATACTCAGGCCTTAGAACTTGACCCCAATTTAGCACAAGCTCATGCCAATTTAGGCAGTATGTTTTATAAGCAAGGCTTGCTAGATGAAGCGATTACTTGTTATCGTCAAGCATTATCGCTGAAGCCCAATTTTGCAGCCGTATATTGGAATTTGGCGCTGGCGTTACGAAGACAGGGAAACGAACCGGAAGCCCAAATTTGTGAACAAAAAGCTGTTGAATATCAACCTCAACTTGCAGGTGCTAATTTCTTCTTTAATCAAGGGAATAAACAGGCTTCTCAAGGAAAGCTAGATGAAGCGATGAACTCATGGGAGCAAGCGATCAAACTTGATCCCAATCTCGCCGAAGCTTACTGTCAGATTGGCATGATTTTACGCTATAGAGGCGAACACAAGCCCGCAATTTCCCAGTTTGAAAAAGCGCTGGAAGTGAAACCGAATTTAGTTCCGGCTCATCAACATTTATGCGGCATTTTTCGGGATTCTTCCGATTTGGCAGCAGCACGTCAAGCAGTTAATCGCTATCGTCAACAGTGCAGTGATACCGATCCAATTATGACGGCGATTTATTCGATTAGTACCCATCAAGTCTCGGGGTTGAATCAAATTGCTAAAGACCAATTTTTGGTGTTAGAATCTCAACTCGATCAGCATCTCAACCACACCACAGATATAGAAATTCGTTCACTGTATGCGAACTTATTATTTAGTTTACCCTATTTGCGGGATAATTTAGCCGAAAATTCTCGATTCATTCAAAAAATTTCTCAACGCTATATCGAGCAAATTCTGCAACCGAACCGCAGTTTTTATTTCCTAGACTATTCTCAGCCTTCATCTCAACAGCAGTTAAAAATAGGGATTATTTCCAGTCATTTTAATCGTCATGCGGTGGGCTGGTGTAGTTTAGATATTATTCGGGCGTTATCCCAAATTACCCCAGAGATTTATCTTTATTTTACAGATAGACCAAAAGTTGATGATCGCACCGCTCTATTTCAACAAATTTCTCGCAAACTTTACGAACCCAAACATTATCCCAACGGTTTACCCGATGCTCGAGAAATTAGCCAAGAAATTCGACAAGATGAGATTGATATCTTAATCGATTTAGATGCAATTAGTATGCCCATTCATACCGATATTCTTTATGCTCAACCTGCTCCCGTATGTCTATCTTGGTTAGGGTTTGATGCGCCTTATCTTTCTGAAAAAAATTACTTTTTATGTGATTGGCACAGTCACCCAGAAGGACGTGAACAGTATTATACTGAACAATTAGTCAGAATGCCTGATAGTTTTGTCGCCGTTTCAGGATTTGAGAGAATGGCGGTAAATCGGGAGAATCTTCGCAAAGCTTACCGCATTGATTTAGATCAGGTTGTTTATCTCTGTGTTGCACCGGGACGCAAGTTTAACCGAGAATTAGTACAGGCTCAAGTTGCTATTCTCAAACAAGTTCCTAATAGTATTTTAATCCATAAAGCAGCCGGAGATATAGGTGTTTTTCAAGGCGCTTAGGGGGAAGCTTGTCAAGCCGTTGGAATTAGTCAACATCGAGTCAAGTTTATTCCTAGATTTCCCACCGAAGAAGAACATCGCCAAGTTTATGGTTTAGCGGATGTATTGTTAGATTCCTATCCTTATAATGGCGGGACTCACACCTTAGAAGCGTTGTGGTTTGAGGTTCCGGTTGTGACTCGAAAAGGCGAACAATTTTTATCAAGAATGGGCTATTCTTTTCTACGAGGCGTCGGTGTAGAAGCAGGAGTTGCAGAGTCTTGGGAAGAATATATTAACTGGGGAGTGCGGTTTGGAGAAGATATCGCCTTCAGAAGAACCGTTCAAACTCAGTTAATTAAAGCTAAAGAATCAACGAATTTAGCGCCCTTATGGAATCCGACTTTATTTGCTGAAAATCTCTATAAAATTTGTGGTAAACTATTAAGCGATCGCTAATCATCGTTATTCAAATCTAGAGATTAAAGTCCCCCAATAATCCCCCCTAGCCCCCCTTCAAAAGGGGGGAAAAGAGTAATTAAGTCCCCCTTTCTAAGGGGGATTTAGGGGGATCTCCCAGAGGATTTAGAGTAATTAAGTCCCCCTTTCTAAGGGGGATTTAGGGGGATCTCCCAGAGGATTTAGAGTAATTAAGTCCCCCTTTCTAAGGGGGATTTAGGGGGATCTCCCAGAGGATTTAGAGTAATTAAGTCCCCCTTTCTAAGGGGGATTTAGGGGGATCTCCCAGAGGATTTAGAGTAATTAAGTCCCCCTTTCTAAGGGGGATTTAGGGGGATCTCCCAGAGGATTTAGAGTAATTAAGTCCCCCTTTCTAAGGGGGATTTAGGGGGATCTCCCAGAGGATTTAGAGTAATTAAGTCCCCCTTTCTAAGGGGGATTTAGGGGGATCTCCCAGAGGATTTAGAGTAATTAAGTCCCCCTTTCTAAGGGGGATTTAGGGGGATC
>NZ_LATL02000116.1:0-5393 GCF_000972705.2 Limnoraphis robusta CS-951
GTCAGTAATATCGAAGAACGTCCTGTTACCCGCAAACCCGCCCCCCCGTTTACGACTTCCACCCTCCAACAAGAAGCCAACCGCAAATTGCGACTGAGTGCGCGTCAGACGATGCAAGTGGCTCAAGGGTTGTACGAACGGGGCTTTATCACCTATATGCGAACCGACTCCGTTCACCTATCTGAACAGGCGATAGAAGCGGCTCGGGCCTGCGTTGAGGAGAAATACGGCAAAAACTACCTCAGTCCCAAACCCCGCCAATATACGACCAAAACAAAAGGCGCTCAAGAAGCCCACGAAGCCATCCGTCCGGCGGGAAGTCGTTTCCGCACGCCCCAAGAAACCTCTCTCGGCGGAAATGACCTGAAACTCTATGATTTGATTTGGAAGCGAACCGTCGCTTGTCAGATGGCCGACTCCCAACAAACCAACATTTCTGTTGAGTTGCAAGTCGAAAATGCGGGTTTTCGTTCCAGTGGAAAACGCATTGATTTTCCCGGCTTCTTACGGGCCTATGTCGAAGGTTCTGATGATCCCGAAGCAGCCTTAGAAAACCAAGAAGTATTACTTCCGCCTCTGAAAGTGGGCGATCATCCCAAATGTCAGGAACTCGAAGCCATTAGCCACGAAACCCAGCCCCCCGCTCGGTTTACAGAAGCGTCTCTGGTGAAAACCCTCGAAAGTGAAGGCGTTGGCCGACCCAGTACCTACGCCAGTGTCATTGGCACCATTATTGATCGCGGCTATGCTCAGTTAAAAGGAAATGCCCTCATCCCGACGTTTACGGCGTTTGCGGTGACGAATTTACTGGAAAAACATTTCCCCGACTTGGTAGATATTGGGTTCACCGCCCGCATGGAAAATACCCTCGATGATATTGCGGAGGGAGAGGCGAGTTGGCTTCCCTATTTGCAGAAGTTTTATTCGGGAGATCAGGGGTTAGAAACGCAAGTTCGGGAACAGGAAAGTCAAATTGATGCCAAAGTTGCTCGGACTATCGAACTCGAAAAACTGGGGGGTGAAACCGATGGTATTCTCTATCGGGTTTGTATTGGCAAGTTTGGGCCGTATATTGAAGCGGAAAATGGCTCAGAAATCGTTACGGCTTCTATTCCGCAAGACTTAACCCCGGCGGATCTGACGCCTGAGTTGGTGCAAGAACTGCTTCAGCAAAAAACCGAAGGCCCTGAAAAGTTAGGGCTGCATCCCGAAACGGGAGAAGGGATTTTTATGTTGATTGGCCCCTATGGCCCCTATGTGCAGTTGGGTGAGGAGTCTGAGGAGAATAAAAAACCCAAGCGGGTGTCTTTACCCAAAGGCGTTGAAAAGGATAGCGTGACTTTTGACATGGCGGTGGGTTTACTGTCATTACCGCGACTGTTGGGGGTTCATCCTGAAACGGGGGCGAAAGTCAAAGCGGCAATTGGACGGTTTGGCCCCTATGTTGTCCATGATCAGGGTAAAGAGGGGAAAGACTATCGTTCCATTAAAGCTCCGGATGATGTGTTGAGTATTACGTTAGATCGGGCCTTGGAAATGTTGGCTCAACCGAAAGCTAGTCGAGGTACTCGGCGCACGGCGACCCCCTTACGAGAGTTAGGCGCTCATCCTGAAGATAACGAACCTGTGAACGTTTATGATGGCCGTTATGGTCCTTACGTTAAACATGGGAAAACCAATGCTTCTGTTCCAAAAGAAGTAACCGTTGAGGATGTAACCTTAGAGCAGGCGTTGGAATGGTTGGCGGCGAAAGCAAGTTCCGGTTCAAAGTCGAAAACAAAGTCGAAAACAACAGGAACTACGACTAAAACAACAGGAACGACTAAGCGTTCAAGCACTCGTAAGAAAACCACCAAATAAGCTCCCAAAATTCATCCCAAAATATTCTAGAGGCGTTCTTCTTGAACGTCTTTAGTTATCGCAGTGAGCGCTGGTATAAAATTCTTGAATTTCAATCACTTTATAAGTATCACTCCATAGAATATCAGGCGGGTATAGCAGTACCAAATTATGTATGAAGGAAGATTTTTCAAGAAGCAAAATCTGAAAGCCTTAAGCTTTTTTTCCGGATGTATGGGCTTAGATTTAGGACTGGAAGAGGAAGGAATTAAGGTGCTTCTCGCCTGCGAGATCGATGCCGCAGCCCGAAAAACAATAGAAGCAAATCGACCAGATGTGGCACTCATCGGAGATATTAGAGACTACTCAGCCACAGCAATTAAGGAAAAAGCAGGTTTGAGTCCTGACGAAGAAATCGATCTAATCGTTGGTGGGCCTCCTTGTCAAGCTTTCAGTAGTGCGGGTAAACGACAAGGGTTCAATGATGAACGAGGAAATGTCTGTTTAACGTTTATCGATTTAATAATTGAACTACAACCCAAGTTCGCAGTAATTGAAAATGTTCGAGGGTTATTATCAGCAACATTAAAGCATAGACCTCATAATATGAGAGGTAAAAACTATCCACCTTTATCACCCGATGAACAACGGGGAAGCGCACTACTTTTTATCACTCATAAATTGAAAGAAGCTGGGTATAGTATTTCTTTCAACTTATATAATACTGCCAATTTTGGAACTCCACAACAACGAGAAAGAATTATTATTACTTGTAGCCGGGATGGAAAAAAACTTCCCTACCTAACACCGACTCACTCAGAGAAAGGTTTATATAATCTTCCGCGATGGCGAACATTGAGAGAGGCGCTAGAAGGACTTCCTCAGAATGAACATCATTTTGTCAAGTTCCCAGAAAAACGACTTAAATATTATCGACTGTTAAAAGCTGGACAACATTGGCGAGATTTGCCAGTAGAATTACACCAAGAAGCTTTAGGAGGTTCTTATCATGCAGGCGGTGGAAAAACAGGCTTTTATCGAAGGTTAGCCTGGGATAAGCCTTCTCCTACATTGTTGACACATCCGGCTATGCCTGCAACTGATTTAGCACATCCAGAAGAAGATAGACCCCTCAGTATTGAAGAGTACAAGCGAATACAAGAGTTTCCAGATGATTGGATAATTTTAGGAAGTTTACTGGATCAATATCGACAAGTTGGAAATGCAGTCCCCTGTTCTTTGGGAAGAGCGATCGCTAGAATGTTATTGATTCATCTCAAAGGTAAAACACCTATTATTTACCCAGACTTTCCCTATTCCCGTTATCACAATACTGATGATATGAGTTGGATGATTGAAACATTAAGTGAGCTTGAAAAAACAAGGGAAGAACAGCTTTCTTTCCTTATTATGCAATAAAGCAATTAATTGGAAATATTGAAGTAGGAAGATTATACTTTGCTTAACTCACTATTAGAGCTTTAATTTTTTGAGTTTACAAAATTATTTTCCTAACACCTTAACCACTCCAATTCCTCCAAAATATAGCATCACAACCGATCCACCTAATAAACTTTGAGTCAAAGGATCAGTAGAAGGGGTTAAAATAGCCCCAGCAACAAAGGCACCTAACACCACATATTTCCAACCGGAAAACATCTTTTTAGATGACACAATTCCGAGTAGCCCTAACAAAATCTGAATCACCGGAACTTGGAACGATAACGCGGTGACAAACAATAATTTTAACACAAAAGAAAAATACTTTTCTATCGACCAGAACTGTTCAACCACATCGCCGCCATAACCAATAAAAAACTTCAGTGCAGCCGGAACAATCGCCACATAAGCAAACACCAAACCCACACCAAACAGAATTGTTGAACCAAAGAATATCGGCCCTAAAAATCGACGTTCTTGAACACTAATTCCGGGTAAAACAAACCTGACAACTTGATAGAGAATAAACGGACTCGCCAACACTAACCCACTGTAACCCGCCACTTGTATTGAAACGAAGAAATATTCTCCGGGTGCCAGTTGCAGAAACTTCACCCCTTGGGCGGGTTTTTGTAAAACTTCAACAATAGAATTGGCAAAAATAAAACAACCCACCGCCGAAATAACGACTGCAATTAACGAATAAAAAATCCGTTGTCGTAACTCTTCTAAATGATCAAATAACGACATTTCCACTTCATCGGGAAATTCATCACCTGAATTCATTTTCTCTTCTTCAGGATTCATCAAGACTTCGGAAGGCAAACTGTCTTCAGTAACAGCAACACCGTTCTTATTTGAACCAGATTCAGGAGTTTCTAGAGGTGTCATATCGAGTTAATAATTTCAATAATCAAGATTTCAGCAGATGATTAACTATTGTATCGTCTCTCGTGCAGAAACTCGATAATAGCTAGGGTAATCCAATCCCAGACCTCTTTCCTCAGCAATCACCAAAGCAACAGTTTGATGTACCTCAGATCTTGCATCAGGGTGACAAACCCGGTTTCTTGCAGATGTTTAAACCTCAAAACCCAGAATTTTAGTCTAGAAACCGGGTTTCTGCAACAGTTTGATGCACTCAACTTTCTCATAGATTACCGTTCGGCAATCTTTTGGACGAATTAGTTATCATCAATTGACACTCCCACGTCGTAAACGACGGGGATTCTTCATTCTACGACTCAACTTGCTGAGACAGGATTTCTCCTATCACAGTAGAGGTAAAATCTCCTGTTCGCCGCAGGCGTTCCCGAAGGGTAGCGTTTTGATCTAAGATCCAAGTTCCGCTATGCCCTAGCGTACTCAAAGCTGAATTCAGAATATTAATTGCGGCATTATGATCCCTGTCTAACTCGCACCCACACTGACAAATATGAGTTCGAGTTGATAGAGATTTTTTAACAATCGCACCACAATTAGAGCAGGTTTGGGAGGTATAAGCAGGGTTAACAGCAACTGTTACCCGACCGAACTTGCTTCCAAAATACTCTAACCATTTTCTGAATTGATACCAACCCGCATCATTAATTGACTTGGCTAGACAATGATTCTTTACTAAGTTCTTAATCCTCAAATCTTCGTAGGCGACCAAATCGTTTGATTGGATTACGCAACGCGCCAGTTTTTTAGCGTGTTCTAGCCTTCGGCGGGCTACGCCTACACGTTGTCTACTTATTTTGAGGTGTGCTTTGCCCAGTCGTTTAATGGCTTTTAATCGGTTGGCACTGCCAATATTTTTTCTTGAAACACGTCTTTGATAAAGCTTTAATTGCTTTTCGTTTTTTCTGTAGAAACGAGGGTTGGGTTCACTGTTGCCATTACTATCGGTGTAGAACTCTTTTAATCCTACATCTAACCCAATTGTTTTCCCTGTCGGTTGTGTTTTTACCTTCACATCGACTTGGATGCAAAATTGAACGTAATACCCATCTGCCCTTCTAACCAACCTCACTCGTTTAATTTGTTCGACTGGATAAAATGCCAGATCCCAAGTTCCGACAAGCTTGAGTTTTCCAATCCCCTTTTTGTCGATAAATTCGATATGTTTGGGG
>NZ_LATL02000116.1:5403-12142 GCF_000972705.2 Limnoraphis robusta CS-951
AAGTTTCCATCCGCTCTGTTTGTATTCAACCGAGCGAGAATTATTCTTGAATCTTGGATAACCTGCTTGGTTCGCATAATCTCGCTGTACAACGGCGAGTTGCGAATCCGCTTTTTTGCCGGGTATTTTCTCTCTTGGTGCGCGTTTCTTGCAGTTATCAAAGAACCTAGCAATAGCTGACCAACACCGTTCTACAGATGCCTGACAAGCGTGTGAATTCAAGTCTCTGACAAAAGGGTACATAGCTCGGAGTTCAGTGTTATATCGATACAACTCTTTTCTTCCGAGTCCACGATTATCCATCCAATACCGCAAGCAAGAATTCCGAACAAACTGAGATGTTTGGATGGCTTCATCGATTGCTTTATATTGATACGCTTTTCCTTTTGCTTTAAATTCGTAGACGATCATTGACACTGGCTTGCTTGGCGTATAATATTATCATACCACATAGATGCTATATGCAGAAAGTAAGTTAACCCTCGTAAACGACGGGGCTTGCATCCCGATTTTTTTCGGTCAACCCTTTCTCATCTGAGTGCAATGATCAAACTCATAAGACACCAGATACAGGTGTTTCTAGCATTAACCCTAAGCGTAATTCGTATCCGGCTGTTTCGGTACAACAGTCGGTTAGTCGTTTTGTCTTTGATGATTTCAGGTGTGTTGTTAGCCGTTCTTTCTCAAGCTACATTTTCTCAAGAAAATCCTCAAAATGTCAATTGGTCAGAGCAAGTAACAAGCCTGGAGGAAACTTGGGAGAAACAATACGAAGATTATTTTAACCGCAATTTGGCAGAAGTAACGCTCAAAGCCGATGATATTGCCAAAATTCTTTCTCGTATCGCTAGTCAAACGGGAAGCAAACCTGCTATTTTATGGGTTGCCCCTCAAGCAGATTATCTGAAATTAATTTTATTGACTCCCGATGGTGAAGCAACAGGTGATTTGATTTCAGAAGCAGATCACATAACTCTCATAAAACAAGTTCAGCGACTCTATCTAGAAGTCACGAACCCGAGAAGAATTGGCACTACTTCCTATCTTAAACCCGCTCAACAATTGTATCAATGGATTGTTAAACCGTTTGAGGCGACATTGGCGGAAAAAGACATTGATATCTTGCTTTTCTGTACAGGGCCAGGTTTACGAACCTTACCCCTGGGCGTTTTGCATGACGGAAAACAGTTTTTAGTTGAAAAATACAGTCCGACTCGTATTCCGGCATTTAATCTGTTAATTGACACCAATTATGGTAATATAAAAGCCGCCCAGGTGTTGGCGATGGGAGTATCTGAATTTGCCGATCAAAACCCGCTTCCGGCGGTACCTGTAGAATTATCAACGATTATTAAACCCGGTGCGGGGGAGCGATCGCCACTTTCAAATCTATTGGGACAATGGCCGGGAAAATCTTTTCTCAACCAAGTGTCCACCTTGCAAAATTTAGAAACTCAACTGGCTTCTAATTCCTTTGGAATTATTCATCTAGCGACTCATGCCCAGTTTAAATCAGGAGAACCGCAAAATTCCTATATTCAACTGTGGGATACTCAACTGCGGTTAAATCAAATGCAGGAAATGCGCTGGAATAAGCCGCCTGCGGAGTTGTTGGTGTTGAGTGCTTGTCAAACTGCGGTTGGAGATCAAGATGTAGAATTGGGGTTTGCGGGGTTAGCCATTCAGTCGGGAGTGAAGTCGGCTTTAGCGAGTTTGTGGTATATTAGCGATCGCGGTACCCTAGCTTTGATGAGTGAATTTTATCAACAGTTGAAAACAGCTTCAACGAAAGCAGAAGCCCTTCAAAAAGCACAAGTTGCCATGATTCAGGGTAAAGTCCGTTTACAACAAGGTGAATTATTGATTTCTCGAGGCGAGGTTGCTTTACCTCCGAGTTTAGTTTCTAATACAGAAGAAGACTTGTCTCATCCTTACTATTGGTCTGGGTTTACTTTGATTGGAAATCCTTGGTAGGACAGACTCGCTTAGAAACCCGGTTTTTCATTGGTAATTCAAGGCTGAAATCTTGAAATTTCTAGCAAGAAACTGGGGTTTTACAGAAGTCTAAAAAAATAGAGATGTTAACAGTAACATCTCTACAGGAATATTTAATCTTGAGGGCTTGTCAAATCTCAAACCCTCAAAGGATAAACTAATAGCTAGACAGGCGACTTTTGGGGTAAAACCTGGCTGCTCTGAGATGATTTTCCGTTGGTATTACCGTTATTATTGCGGGGTAGGATTAACCCATAACCTCCATGATGAACACGTTTGTAAATGACGTTTAGTTCTCCGCTATCGGCGTTGCAAAACACATAAAAATCGTGATCGATCAGTTGCAATTGTTCCAGGGCATCTTGAACGCTCATCGGTGGCATTGCAAAATATTTGGTTCGGACTACCTCTTCGGGAAGTTCCGGTTGGCGATCGCCAATTAGATCTTCAACCACAGGCTGAGTTTCTACCACTTCCCCGAGTTTAGGCGGATGGAGGTGTTTTCCTTGGCGTTTTTCTTTAAACTTACCCAGTTGGCGAGCGATTTTATCAGCAACGAGGTCAACACTCGCATACAGATTTTCACTACTTTCTTGGGCGCGAATCACCGTTCCATTTGCATAAATTGTGACTTCGGCAGTTTGCTTTGGATTTATCCGAGGGTTACGAGCAATTGATAAGTGAACATCCACTTCGTTCGTAAGTTGCTGATAGTGGCTGACGGCCTTAGAAATTTTTTGATGGACATACTCGTGAATAGCTTCTGTAATTTCAAGATTTTTACCCTGGATCACAAGCTTCATAAAGCTCCCTCCCGCTCATAATGTGGGCATAAACTCACCTTAACACTTTGGATTTGAGATAGATTACCCCTTCAAAATCTGTTGCATCCCTTGACAATTCTTGATGATTTTAGGGTAAAGTTATGTTAACTTCCACTTGATTTTTGAGGGGATTTCTAGTACCATCCCAACTTTTTCATCCTCTATGTATTGAGTATCTATACTGATCATATTAACACATACATCTTCTCTAAATGTCTGTTTTGCTTGATCCCCCTCGTCTGAGATGTCTTATTTATAACTTAGGATTAGTCCCTTACAAGGTCGCTTGGCAGTGGCAGCGAGCGCTCGTACAACAGCATCAACAGTATCCTGACTTCAACGATGTACTTTTGCTATTGGAACATCCCCCCGTCTACACGCTTGGACAGGGAGCCGATCCCAAGTTCATAAAATTTAACCCAAATCTCAGCAATGTCGAACTCCACCGAGTCGAACGAGGCGGAGAAGTCACCTATCACTGTCCAGGTCAATTAGTCGGCTATCCCATCCTCAACTTGCGACGACATCAACAAGACTTGCACTGGTATCTACGACAGCTAGAAGAAGTGATTATTCGGGTTTTAGCCGTCTACGGAGTCAGAGGCGATCGCATTTCCGGCTTAACTGGAGTTTGGGTAGAGGGGAAAAAAGTCGCTGCTATTGGCATAAAAGTCAGTCGTTGGATCACGATGCACGGTTTCGCCATCAATGTCTGTCCCGACTTAGAGGGATTTGAACAGATTGTCCCTTGTGGAATTCGCGATCGCGCTGTGGCCAGTTTAATCGAATTTGTGCCAACTATTCAGCTAGAACAAGTCAGAAGCGAAATCAAAACCGCCTTTGCAGAAGTTTTTAGCCTAGAATTGATCAGCGTTGAGGGTGAACCGAGCTTGCAGTGAAGCTATTGTTGCAAAGTTCTGATAAATGCCAGCACAATTGGCGACTGAATAATTTAAGATGGCGACAGTAGCCTTCAACTCATCTGTCTTATGAACTTCAGAATTCTTATTACCTTGATGGTGTTGAGTACAATTAGCTTTGTTCAACCGATCCGAGCGGAGAACATAGAACATACTCGCCAACTTCTAACCAGTAAACAATGTCCGAATTGCAATCTTGCAGGTGCAGGTTTGGTTTTAGCTGATTTAGTCGGCGCTGATTTAGTCGGCGCCAATCTCACAGGCGCCAATCTCAGTCGAGCAAATTTGACAGGGGCTAATCTTCAAGGAGCGAATCTGACTGGAGCAAGTTTACATGGTGCTAATTTAACTGGAGCGAATTTAGCCGGAGCGAATCTTAACGGAACCGATCTGCGAGGGGCTTATTTGATGAATGCCGTTTTGACGATGAGCAACATCAAGGATGCTCAATTAGTGGGTGTCATTGGAATGCCAACGAATACCGGAAATGCAGAAGATTATTACTATTGGGGAGTCCAAGAAGCTAAAGAAGGTAACTACGTTAATGCGATTGATTTCTACACAGAAGCAATTCGTCTCAAACCGAATTTAGCGGCTGCTTTTTTTGGTCGCAGTATGGCAAAAGCTGATTTAGGAGACTTAGTAGGTGCGATCGAAGATGCCCGAGCAGCCCAACAATTGTATGAATCTCTCGGATCAGCAGAAGGAAAAGATGTTTCAACTCAGCTTGTTCAAATCCTAGAAAATCAGCAAAACCCTAAGAAGACTAACAATACTGGTGGATTTCTGGGAACGTTACAACAAGCTGCCCCTTTACTGTTGAGATTATTATTGTAAGTCATCGTATCAATCTATCCAGGGAGTCACGAAGGGAGTCAAAGCGTTAAATATGAGTGATCAACAAAAATCTTTTTGGAATTCTGTCACCCAAAAAGCATCAGGTTTAGGAAAGTCAATCAGTCAAAAAGCATCATTAGCCAGTAAAAACATCACCGAAAAAGCGACTGAAGCGGCTAAACAAAAAGCCACAGAAATGGGCGAAGCGATTAGTCATAGTGCATCGGAAGCCGGAAAAAAGGTGATGGAAACAGCAACAGGTTCGGTAGAGTCAGCGAAAAAACAAACCCAAAATTGGGTAGAAAATGTTTATTCAGACTCAGAAGAGAGTGGAGAATCAACTCCATTACATGACTGGAGTTTAGACGAACTCTATCATATTTTTGTCCGCTCTCAAACGGCAACTTACGGCGGCACTCAAACGGTGACTCTGAAAACGGGGAAAAGTTACAACGTTAAAATTCCGACGGCACCGACTGAAGGTTCAACCCTGCGTTTAAAAGGATGTGGCTTGCAGGGTCAGGATGCTTTTTTGGTGCTGCATACGTTACTAAATCCTCTCTATAATATTGATCGCAAAATTAATCATTTAATTGTTCAAGCACCTATTTATGATCGGACAAAGGTGCGGTGTTTAGAAGCCTATAATCGCATTAATGCGGCGTTACCTACAGAAGATTTTGCCGCCTTAAACTTGCTGGATTATTTGGTGTTTTCCTCGCAAATTTATTCAGAAGTCGGTCAACGTTATACGATTGCTAGTCAAAATTCTCGCCTGCTTACATTAGAAGATTGTCTACAATCCTCATTAACAGCATCTCAACTGGTAAGTGAAGATCAAAAACGAATTCTTTCCATTTATCAATATTTGAGAAGTGGAGAAGCCGTTCCTAATTTGAACACTTTAGAACAGCTTGATGCAATCATTCTCTATTCTAATTTAAAACCCGAACTCAAAAAATATTATTTACGAGCGAGTGCAGTCGCCAGGGTGATGACGATTGATTGGATTATCGTTAATGAAATTGATATCAATCAAGACATTCCTCAGCCAGATAGACCTAGATATTTAGCGGTTTATCTGCAAGTGAGAAATGACCAAGAAGTGGTAGATTTGAGAACTTTAGAGACGTTAGATGCCTGGATTGAAAAGGCAAATATACCTCTGATTTGTACGGCTATCTATAAACTTGTACGTCAGGGTAAATTGGAACTGAATGATGATTTTGAATTTGATGATTTTAGCGAATCCTTTAAAGCGATTACAGCCGTTACTCAATCGATCAAAGAGTCTAAAACTTACAGCAGTTCCAGCGAAAATTATCAAGTAAATGTCACGGAAATTAAACCGGGAATGTTGGCAGAAACAGCTTATAACGCTGTGTCTAGAGGGGGTTTGGGACTGTTAAGCGGAATGCCAATTCTGAAAAACTCAAAAACATTTATAGAAACAGCCGCTCGAATCGCTATCGCTCGGATCAGTGAAATTCCAAGTGCAGAAAAAATCAAATTAGGAATTGTTCCCATTGCTAACAAAGCAATGATCAACACCGCAGTCGGTGAAAATTGGCAAGCCGTAAGTCCATTAGGAACACAAAAACCGGAAATGAGCCAGTTATCCGGTAAAGATGCTTATCGGACAATATTAATGGAAATTGAAGGGGTGATGGGTTTAAGTGAAGAAAGCGATGAACCCTCTCTCAATCTCGGATTAAATGTCTGGAAGTTATTACGCGGAAATGGCGATCGACAGCGAACGATTGAAGATCTCGAACGTCAGATGTATTCTTAGCTCAAGTCTGTTTGATCAATTTGGGCTATTTTTCCTCCCCTTTCCTGAACCTTTGGGAATCACCTAAAAATCTATGTCTGGGATCTAGACAAGGCTGAAATCATTTGCTATGATGTAAAAATGTCACACCAGGAGAGGTGGCTGAGTGGTCGAAAGCGGCAGATTGCTAATCTGTTGATAGGTTCGTAAGGCCTATCCGAGGGTTCGAATCCCTCCCTCTCCGTTCTCAAAGAAAAACGATATTCCTCTAAACTTCTAGAGGGCTTTTTACCCCCATCTTGATCCCAGGATCGTTTCATTTTCCCAGTGAATTTGTTAGACCCCTCCCCCTCGCCCCCTCCCCCGCTAGGAGAGGGGAAAAGAATTATTAG
>NZ_LATL02000117.1 GCF_000972705.2 Limnoraphis robusta CS-951
AACCTATATGATTTTACCATAAAAGTCGCCCTTAAGGGCGAGGCTTGTATCCCAATTTTTTGGTCAATAGGAACAAGCGACAAGTGATGGTTAATAACTGAAACTGGTAAGGGCAATTGATCAATTGGCCCTACTGGTCACTGATATAGCGGAACGTACAGCCCAAAAACCCGGTTTCTTTGACAAAAACCCCGTTTCTCAAAGAAGCCGGGTTTTTAATGGGCAATTGATCCAATTGCTTTTGTCAACCCGTGAAGGATTTTCAGCCGAATTTGATCACCCTGGTTATACAACCGAATGCCACTTTGCTTCTAGACTGGATGCAGAAGTCGTTTGAGGAGAGCTGCCATTGACTGACGAGAATAAATCAACTCTACCAACGATGTCGCGTAAAGAATTACGGGAGTTGGTGCGCTCACAACTGCAAGTCTTATTGGATCGCGGAGACTTGCAAGCCGCAAAAACTATTCTAGTCCCCGTACAACCTGCTGATATTGCTGAAGCGATCGAAGGTTTACCCGAAACCATGCAGGTGATTGCCTTTCGTCTATTATCCAAAGACGAAGCCATCGAAGTTTACGAACAACTTGACTCTAGCGTTCAGCAGTCTCTCTGCGAAAAATTCAAACGCCAGGAAGTCATCGACATCGTTGATAAAATGTCTCCTGATGATCGCGCCCGTCTGTTTGATGAACTCCCGGCTGCGGTTGTGCGTCGGCTAGTGTCTCAACTCAGCCCGACTGAACGCCAAGCCACAGCCTTACTACTGGGGTATGAAGCCGGAACTGCCGGACGGATTATGACCCCAGAATATATCTCGTTGAAAGAGCATTATACTGTTGGTCAAAGTCTGGAGCGAATTCGCAGTTTAGCTAATGTGACTGAAACGATTTATTCGCTCTATGTGACGGATTCTGATCGACAATTAATGGGAATTTTGTCATTACGGGATTTAGTCACTGCTCAACTGGATCAAACGATTGGGCAAATTCTCAACCGCGATTTAGTGTGTGTGCAGACGGATACCGATCAAGAAGAAGTGGCTCGGATTATCCAACGTTATGATTTTCTAGCGATTCCGGTGGTTGATAGTGAACAGAGGCTCGTCGGAATTATCACGGTTGATGATGTCCTCGATATCCTACAAGAAGAAACTACTGAAGATATCTATGCTTTGAGTGGGGTGCAATCTCAGGGGGATAATTACTTCCAAGCCAGTTTGTTGACTGTGGCTCGCCGACGGGTGGTTTGGTTATTAATTTTGCTGCTCACCAATAGCGTCACGGGTGCGATTCTGAAAATGCAACAAGATCTCCTTCAACAAGTTGTCGCCTTGTCCTTTTTCATTCCTCTTTTGACGGGAACGGGTGGAAATGTTGGCGCTCAGTCTTCTACAGTGGTGATTCGGGGGATGAATACCGATGAAATTCGGGCGATGGGGCCATTACAGGTGATTTGGCGAGAGGGTCTAGCGGGTGCTTTACTCGGAACAATTTTAGGGGTTTTAGCAACGATTTGGGCGACCTTGTTTATTGTTCAGGGTAATGTGTCTGTGGCTCTGTCTGTGGGGATTAGCTTAGTGGCGATTTCGATTTTAGCTTCTGTGGCGGGTTCTGCTTTGCCTTTTTTATTTCGCACTTTGGGGTTAGATCCGGCGTTAATGTCCGCACCGTTTATTACAACGGCGGTTGATGTTCTCGGTGTTCTGATTTACTTCAATTTAGCTCGATTGATTCTGCAACTCTAATGTTATGAAACTTAAAAGTGATCTCGAAATTCTGGAGTCAACTGTCAGCGATCGCGATCCTCGACCCTCTTGAGAGTCCAAAACTCAAAAAGTCAACCCTTGTGTGAAAAATCTCTAACTCAGGCACAGCTTGGGTTTGAGGATAACCTGTTTTCTGGTACTCCGTATTTTCACGGATTTTTTAATTTGACTGTTCCCTAAAAATCANTGTTATGAAACTTAAAAGTGATCTCGAAATTCTGGAGTCAACTGTCAGCGATCGCGATCCTCGACCCTCTTGAGAGTCCAAAACTCAAAAAGTCAACCCTTGTGTGAAAAATCTCTAACTCAGGCACAGCTTGGGTTTGAGGATAACCTGTTTTCTGGTACTCCGTATTTTCACGGATTTTTTAATTTGACTGTTCCCTAAAAATCAGTATAATCAACATTTTCAAAAGAGGGGAGTTCTGGATATTATGTTGTTGGTAGATGTGAAGCTCGTTTTCTCTCCCCGGCCCCATAAGTCGGGGTTTTGTTTTGTCTAGATGTGACATCCTCCCCGACCTGAAGGTACGGGGATTCCAAGAATCACTTCTTGGGCTTCCTCTTTCCACGACTCGACTTACTTGGAGGGATTTCTCCACCCACGCAGGGGTCGATGTCTCCAGAGGCGTTAGTTCCGACGTAATCCAATAATCACGATTTGGTCGNCCTGAAGGTACGGGGATTCCAAGAATCACTTCTTGGGCTTCCTCTTTCCACGACTCGACTTACTTGGAGGGATTTCTCCACCCACGCAGGGGTCGATGTCTCCAGAGGCGTTAGTTCCGACGTAATCCAATAATCACGATTTGGTCGCCTAGGTCGATTTGAGAATCAAAAACTTGGTAAAAAATCATTGTCTAGCCAAGTCAATTAATGATGCGGGTTGGTATCAATTCAGAAAATGGTTAGAGTATTTTGGGGTTAAGTTTGGCAAAATCACTGTTGCGGGTGTACTGCATCTCCTCAACCTCTGTAAAACATCGCAATTCAGCGTCTTTAACGATTGACGTTAGAACTATAGCAGAAGTCAGGAGACAGGAGACAGGAGACAGAATTGAAACCTTTATCATAAAAGGATTTGACATAAAAACAGTGTCCTAATCAACTCTTTCTCTGCTATATTTTATTGAGAAAAGCAATATCTTTGCATAAGTTCCGATGTGTAGGAGATAAGTTAGTTTGAGCGGATGTTGCAGTAGACTTCTGATTTCGCTCAGATTAAACATCTACCCAGGTTCTCAATTATGTTTTTCTCTAAATTTGTTAAAATAGCTACAGCGACTTTATTCTTCTCTAACCCTGTACTGCTAGAGTCTCTACAGACTTATCGGTTTCCGTTTATAGAATCAACGGCGCAAGCGCAAACGGTGTTAATCCCCTCTGAACAAATAGCAACAAAACAATGGCAAACACTGACCTCACGAGAGGCTAACTTTAGCGTTTTAATCCCTCCTGGAAACCCTCGACAAGAAACTCTTGAAGAATCATCGGGTCAATTTAAGTATCAAATTCAAAGATTTATGCTGTCCGATGAAAATGGAATTTATTACCTTGTTGCCTATACTGATAATCTTCCCTTTCTTCCCACCTCTTTAACTGCCGATGAAGCTGATATCTTTTATGATAGCTTCACTCAAGGTATACTCACTAATGATCCGCAAGCGAAAGTTCTCTCCAAACGTGAAATTACTTTAAAAGGTGTTATTGGTCAAGAAATCGAGATCGAAGCTTCTAACGGTTTATTACTAAAACTGCGCGTTTTTGTGGCGAATTCTCGGATTTATGTCCTCATGGCGGGAATAGATAGCCCTTCCCTTGCCAAATCACAAAATGTTGCCCAGTTTTTTAATTCATTTGATTTAGTGAATCATCAAGCTCCGGTTGTTACCAAAAAACAGACTAAAGTTGATTCTATCGAGCAATCTATACGCTTGAAGTGAGGGGAAACGTTCAGCAATTGAGTTATTTTTTAAATCTTTACCCCCTTGAGTTTTATCGGTAGCGATCGCAGAATGTTTCAGATTGGCGATCGCTTCAAGGGGTCGAGAAAAATGACTCGATCACTCATATTCATTAATCTGAATGTAGAATATTGATCATTCATCATGGATTAATATAGCAATCAGAAATGATTTGTGAGAAATCTAAAAGCTGATAAAAAGTCTGTAACGACTTTCCAAGATTGCCTCTTGCCTCTTGCCTTTTGCCTTTTGCCTCTTGCCTTTTGCCTTTTGCCTTTTGCAAGAAGATATGACACACAACTCAGAACGGACTGCTATATTTTGCATAAGTTCAACATCCCTGAGAATAGGTGATAGGGAGGCAAACAAATTTGAGGAAAAGGCAGATGTTCACCCCNTTTTGCCTCTTGCCTTTTGCCTTTTGCCTTTTGCAAGAAGATATGACACACAACTCAGAACGGACTGCTATATTTTGCATAAGTTCAACATCCCTGAGAATAGGTGATAGGGAGGCAAACAAATTTGAGGAAAAGGCAGATGTTCACCCCCGCTCAACTGATGCTCAAAGGACTGGCGGTTTGCTGTGGAGTCGTCAGTTTATGGGTTGTTCCTGGAACCGTTATCGCTCAGGAGTCTACTACTCATCCCGTTTTGTTGGCAGTCTCTCCTGAATATGAAGCAGCAAGACAAAAAGCAATTCAAGCAGGAGAACAAATTGATGCGGGGAACTGGGAAGCAGCGATAACCCTCCTCGAACAAGCGCTCCCTGTTATTCGGAAAACTTTCGGTTCAGAACACCCTGGTTTTCAAGGTCTAGAATATTACCTAAAAGGCGCTAAACTGGCTCAAGCAGGGAATATTGAAGACGCAAAAGCTGCGTTTGAGCAAGGGAAAAATCTCTTGAATAAAGTCAGAGAACAAGCAGAAAAAAATCAAACAACATCCTCTCAACAGTCTCCTGGACTCGAAGAAGCAAACCGACTCAACCAACAAGCTATCCAACTCTATGAACAAGGTAGGTACGACGAAGCCATACCCCTCGCAAAGCGTGTTCTGGAGATGTATCAGAAGCTACTGGGTGATGAACATCCTTATGTTGCCGCCAGCCTCAACGGTTTGGCATTACTCTACCACTCTCAAGGACGCTACAGCGAAGCCGAACCCCTGTTGATACAAGCATTGGAGATGACACGGAAGCTACTGGGTGATGAACATCCCGATATTGCACAAAGCCTCAACAATTTGGCAGCACTCTACGAGTCTCAAGGACGCTACAGCCAAGCCGAACCCCTGTATAAACAAGCATTGGAGATGAGACAGAAGCTACTGGGTGAGGAACATCCCCACGTCGCCGCCACCCTCAACAATTTGGCAGCACTTTACGAGTCTCAAGGACGCTACAGCGAAGCCGAACCCCTGTTCATACGAGCATTGGAGATGAGACGGAAGCTACTGGGTGATGAACATCCCGATATTGCACTCAGTCTCAACAATTTGGCAGCACTTTACGAGTCTCAAGGACGCTACAACGAAGCCGAACCCCTGTACAAACAAGCCTTGGAGATGTTACAGAAGNTCAACAATTTGGCAGCACTTTACGAGTCTCAAGGACGCTACAACGAAGCCGAACCCCTGTACAAACAAGCCTTGGAGATGTTACAGAAGTTATTGGGAACAGAACATCCCGATGTTGCACAAAGCCTCAACAATTTGGCAGCACTCTACTGGTCTCAAGGACGCTACAGCCAAGCCGAACCCTTGTACAGACAAGCATTGGAGATGAGACAGAAGTTATTGGGAACAGACCATCCCGATGTTGCACAAAGCCTGAACAATTTGGCAAGACTCTACGACTCTCAGGGACGCTACAGCGAAGCCGAACCCCTGTTGATACAAGCATTGGAGATGTTTCAGAAGCTACTGGGCGATGAACATCCCCTTGTTGCCACCAGCCTGAACAATTTGGCAGCACTCTACAAGTCTCAAGGACGCTACAACGAAGCCGAACCCCTGTTGATACGAGCATTGGAGATGTTTCAGAAGCTACAGGGTGAGGTTCATCCCGATGTCGCACAAAGCCTCAACAATTTGGCATTACTCTACGGTTCTCAAGGACGCTACAGCCAAGCCGAACCCCTGTTGATACAAGCACTGGAGATGTTTCAGAAGTTATTGGGAACAGACCATCCCGATGTTGCACAAAGCCTGAACAATTTGGCAGGACTCTACAAATCTCAAGGACGCTACAGCCAAGCCGAACCCCTGTACAAACAAGCATTGGAGATGAGACAGAAGTTATTGGGAACAGAACATCCCGACGTTGCTTCCAGCCTCAACAATTTGGCAGGACTCTACTCCTCTCAAGGACGCTACAGCCAAGCCGAACCCCTGTTGATACAAGCATTGGAGATGAGACAGAAGTTATTGGGAACAGAACATCCCGATGTTGCGGCTAGCCTGAACAATTTGGCAGGACTCTACTGGTCTCAAGGACGCTACAGCCAAGCCGAACCCCTGTTGATACAAGCATTGGAGATGTATCAGAAGCTACTGGGTGATGAACATCCCGATGTNGGACGCTACAGCCAAGCCGAACCCCTGTTGATACAAGCATTGGAGATGTATCAGAAGCTACTGGGTGATGAACATCCCGATGTCGCCAATAGCCTCAACAATTTGGCAGAACTCTACTCCTCTCAAGGACGCTACAGCGAAGCCGAAACCCTGTTAATACAAGCAACGGAGATGTTTCAGAAGCTGCTCGGTGAGGTTCATCCCGATGTCGCACTCAGCCTCAACAATTTGGCAAGACTCTACACCTCTCAAGGCGATACAACTGGGGCGATTAACTTTCTCAGTCGAGGACTAGAAGTAGAAGAACAAAACCTGAATGTTCTCCTCGCGACGGGTTCAGAACGTCAGAAACAAGACTCAATGACAAAGGTTTTAGGAACAACTTATTATGCAGTTTCTCTGCATCTCAAAGATGCCCCCAATAACACCGAAGCGGCGCGTTTAGCCCTAACAACGATTCTACGCCGCAAAGCTCGAATTCTAGATGTGATGACCAATGATTTACAACTTTTGCGAGAAAATATTACCCCTGAAAATCAACAACTCCTCAGTCAATTTGAAGCGGTGCAAAGCCAACGGGCAAATTTACTTTATAATCCCCCACAGGATTTACCCCCTGAACAATTCCGTCAGCTAATGAATGGTTTAGCCGCAGAAGCCGAAAAACTGGAAGCCGAACTATCTCTCCGCAGTGCCGAATTCCGGGTGGAAACTCAAGCTGTTGAGATAGAAAATATAAAACAATTCATTCCTGAAGATGGGGTTTTAGTGGAGTTGATTTTGTATGCACCTTTTGATGCAAAAGCGAATACAAATCGTTGGGGTGAATTGCGTTATGCGGCTTATATTCTTGCTGCGGATGGTCAGGTGAATTGGGTTGATTTAGGGGAGGCTGAACCGATTGACAAAAAAGTGAGGTTGTTTCGTCGAGATTTGAGGGAAAAGTCCGCCAGTGTGAAACATTCAGCCCGTGAATTAGATGAAGTGGTGATGCGACCGATTCGAGAAATGTTGGGCGATAAAACTCATATTTTAATCTCTCCCGATGGTCAATTGAATCTAATTCCGTTTGCGGCGTTGGTGGATGAAAATAATGAATATTTAGTGAGAAATTATTTGTTTACTTATCTCTCGACTGGACGGGATTTATTAAGATTACAATTAAATGCGCCGAGCCGTCAAGACCCGGTGATGTTAGCCAACCCCAATTATGACGAACCGGGTGATGTTACAGGGGTTCAACTGGCTTCTAATCCCCCTTTCCCTGTGGGAGAGGGGTTAGGGGAGAGGTCAAACTCTTTCCCTGTGGGAGAGGGGTTAGGGAGAGGTGGAGAGTCGGGGATGAGGTCAAACCAACGGTCTACAGATTTAGCGACCCTGACGTTTAGCCCCCTAGAAGGCACCCAACTGGAAGCGGACACCATCCTACCCCTGATTCCCAATTTACAACTGTTCACGGGTTCACAGGCGACGGAAAACCTGCTGTATAAACTGCAAGCGCCCCAGATTCTTCATCTTGCCACTCACGGTTTCTTTTTGGAAGATATTGACTGTATTCCCACCACTGGAACTCGCAGTACACCCGACGCCACTATTATTTTTATTCCTCACCCCGATTTTCTACCCGACTGTAAACCAACTCCCCGCAACACAGAAAACCCCCTATTGCGTTCCGGGTTGGCGTTGGCGGGGTTTAATGTTCGTCAAAGCGGTGAGGAGGATGGGGTATTAACGGCGTCGGAAGTGACGAGACTGAGGCTTTATGGGACGAAATTGGTGGTGTTATCGGCTTGTGAAACGGGGTTGGGTTCCCTTGCAAATGGTGAGGGGGTTTATGGGTTGCGTCGGGCGTTTGTGAAGTCGGGGGCGGAGAGTCAATTAATGAGTTTATGGCAGGTGGATGATTATGGCACCAGTGAGTTGATTTCGTTGTATTATCAACGCATCAAAAGGGGGGAAGGGCGTTCTATTGCCATGCGTCAAATTCAGTTAGATTTGTTAGAAGAACCTTTGTATGAACATCCTTTTTATTGGGCGTCTTTTATTTTTACTGGGGATTGGCGATCGATGGAACGTTTTTAGTTAATTAATATTCTATCAGTTATTGGGTTTCATGGTTAAACTCAACCGAAAAAATTAATAACTATTAAATTGGTTGTTGGGTTTCATACTTCAACACAACCGAAAAAATTAATAACTATTAAATTGGTTGTTGGGTTTCATACTTCAACCCAACCGAAAAAACTGGCGATTGGCGATCAATGGAGGGTTTTTAGTTAATTAATATTCTATCAGTTGTTGGGTTTTATTCTTCAACCCAACCTACTGCTACTCCATCTGCTAAAGTTTGTTCCCATTCCTGCCTTTCAGCAAGTTCTTCTTGCCACAATGTCTCGTTCTCTCTCAAAGCAGTAAACGCTTGATTAGCTTCCATATTCAGATTATTAAAAGATTAATTGGCATCGGAACATCTAAAATTGCATAAGTTCCGTCGCCTCAGAATATGTCAGAACAGATAGGATAAGTTTGGAGGTTATTTTATACTATCATGGGTTCTACGCTGCGATATTGGTGTTGGGTGAGGTTGGACGGAGGCGGTAAACGTCAGGTGGAAGAAATTTCATCTGCTAAAGCTTTCTTTCAACAACAGTTTCCTGAATGGATAGATAAACAGGATGTTCCAGACGCCGCTATTCAACGAAAATTAGTGGGTTTTATAGGTTCAGACAGTCAACTTCAAGCCCAATTGTGTTTGCGGTGTTTTATTTCTCACCAAATCGACCAAACTTGTTTAGAATTGGCGAGACGGTTTGGAGAAAAGGGCGGTTTTAATCAAATAGATTTGCTTCCATTTGTTCTCGATGATGTTAAATTGCTTCAGCGTTTCCACTTGCAACTTAATACACAATATGAATCCCTCGCCGACAAAATTCTCCAAACCTTTAACCCAGAAAAAGGTCAACTTAGCACTTGGACTGCAAGACTGGTGAGATCTCATGGGGAATTGCAGAAGTTTCTGGAGGAATGCGGAATTTATCTAGAAAGTGACTGGTCACTTCTCAATAATTACTATCCTCAACAGTTAGAACGGTTACTAACTGAATTCTACAATTATAACTCAACTCCAGCTCAAAAAGCAAGGGAAATTTTAGACAGTTATCAAACGGTTTATTTGAGCGATCGCTTACAACAAAACCGCTCCCGTTCTCGTTCTCGCTGTCAACCTCCAACGCCCGAACAGTTAAACAGAATTATCGCCGATTTAGAGGAAAAGGGAATCACAGGTTTTACTTCTGATGACCTATTAGAAGAGTTAGAATCTCTTGCCGAATTAATTAGGCGATCGCGTCACCCTCAAAAAGAAGAAATTCAAGATAATATACCTTTATCTACTAACGATGAAACCGAGAGAGAAATGGAGGAATGTTTGCAACGTTATCGTCAATTACTTATTACTCAACTTGACCCGGCAATTGTACAAGTTTTGCAAGAGCGTTTGAGTTACTTTAAAAAGCGCAAACCCCCAAAAGATAAAACCTTTATTCAAGGGTTACAGTTATATTGTCAGGGTCAAAGCATGAGTGAAATTGCCAGAAAAATCGGGTTAAAACGACAAGATAATGTGACTCGTTTGTTGCAGCTAAAAACGCTGCGAGAAGATATCCAACAACGGTTACTCAGTACCTTGAAAGACCAAGTTATTCAACTCGCCCGTTACTATAATAATCTCGTTAAATTGGAACGTCTAGAACAGGCTTTAGCCGCAGAAATTGACCGAATGATGGAAGAAGCCCAACGAGATACGATGACTCCCAATTGTTCCCGCGATAGCTTATTTTTTCGCCGTCTCTGTCGTCATCTTGAGTTTTGAAGTTCAACCTATCAACTTATAATTGGAAACAACAGCCATGAAAAACACAATGATGGAATCTAACTCCTTAAATTTCGGAAAATTGTTCGCAGAAGATAGTATTTCGCTAACCTTAGAACAAGTTAATTTAGCAGCAGAAATGAGCAAAAAATTAGCAACTCGTCCCCGCCAACAATGGCAAGTTTATCTGAATATTCTTGCTAAATTAGGAATGGTTGAATGGTTGCGACTACGCGCCCCCGAGTTTACAATAGAGCATGATCTTCAGCTATCTAGTCTATCTGTTAATCAGGTTAAAGTTGGCAACTTCAGACTGAATTTAATTGTTACCGATAGTTCGACGAATTCTGAAGTTTGTGTTCCCCGAGTTCTCTTAGAAAACGAGATAAACGCCTCTCA
>NZ_LATL02000118.1 GCF_000972705.2 Limnoraphis robusta CS-951
GGGGAGGGTTGCGCCTTTGAGGTGGGGTGAGAGGGCTGCCAGTCTCGGGTATCCAATCCCCAATCTTTGCGTTGTGGAGGACTCGGGGGTAACAACAGGGTAAATTGACTGCCTTGATCTTGTTTAGAAATAAAGCTAACATCGCCACCATGTAAGTGAGCCAAGCGTTGGGTGAGAACCAGTCCCAGTCCAGTTCCTTCAAACTTGCGGGTTAGGGGACTTTCAAGCTGTTGAAACTTTTGAAAAATCAAATGCTGTTTATCTTCAGGAATGCCAATTCCCTTGTCCCACACGGTAAAGCCGATCCAGTTTTCCCAGTGACTGACTTGTAGTCCAATTTGACTGTCATCGGGTGTGAATTTGAGGGCGTTTGACAGTAGATTAACTAACATCTGACGCAACCGCAATTCGTCAGCGACAATCATTTCTAAACCGGGTTCAATTTCTAAAATAAACCGTTGCTGGGGTTGAGGTTTGTCTGGAGAAACTGGATCGCTAGACTGATCCGATCCAGAGGATTTTGAGTTGTGATCTAAATGTGCATGATGTTGTAAAGTGATCTCAAAAGCTCGTTCACAAACGCCTCGAATCTGCACAGGTTCAGGAATCAGTTCAAGCTGACCTGTTTCCATGCGGGTCAAGTCTAAAATATCATTAACCACCATCATCAAATGACGGCCGCTCTGATGAATCAGTTTAGCATAACGGGCTTGACGGTCATTGAGTGAACCCAGGGCTTGATCTTTGAGTAGGCTAGATAACCCTAAAACTGCGGTGAGTGGTGTTTTGAGTTCGTGGCTAATACAGGCGAGAAACTCATCTTTGAGTCGGTTGAGTTGAACTAAGTCGGCATTTTTAGCGGCGAGTTCTTGAGCAACATGATGTTGTTCTGTGATATCTTGGGCTAAAATTATCCACAACTGAGATTGATCTTCTGAGGAAAGATTAACCGCCCAATTTCCCCGCAAGGGTTGACGGACAAACTGCCAAACTCGTTCTTGTCGGTTCGGGAGAGAACAAACACAAACATAAGTATTGCTAGAAGTTTCAACTTTAGACCAGTCGGGTAAAAAATTCAAATTCTCAGGAACTGTGGTATCTGTTTGCGAGGATGGCGAAGATGTCGCCTCTGGCCTGTAAGCCTGTGAGTTAGAATATATCCATCCCGCAGAGGAAACTTTGTTGTTTGCAGTTCCAGAAAATTCGGCACTAGATTGAGGAACAGATTCAGTTTCACATAAATATTGAGAGTCGATGCCAAATTGAGAACACCATGCCTGATTTTGGGCTACTGTTTCTCCTTGGTTTCGTTGAATCATCAACGGAATGGGTAATTGTTCGATCAGTTGCAATAATGATGAGATTGCTTTTTCGGAGGAATTATTCTCTGGGATATTGGCTGATTTGCCTTGAAGTAGCTGAGGATTACTGGCTAAAAATTGTAGCAGTTTCAGGCTATCGAGTAATCCTAAAAACTGGTTGTTGGGATTGACTAAAACCAGAGACTGTGGGTTAGAATTTAGAGATAGATCAGACGAGCGATCGCTTGAAACAGTCTGCGAGTCAGTATTTGTTTGTTGCAGGTGTAGCCAAAACTCTGACCAATCGAGATGAGCAGGAACGGCTATTAACGGTTCGATCAGGGTTGTTTCGAGTTGTTGGATAGATTGTTGAGCGCCAAGCGCCAAATGACTCCCTTCGCTGAGTGCGATCAAATCAGATTGAGGAAATACATAAGCCATCAAACGACACAAATATACGACTCCTACAGGCTGATCGGTTGTCGGATTAATCACAACAATGCGATCGCAATTTTCCAGGCAGAATATTGACCAAACCTGACTCAAAGTAGCGGTTTGAAGACAAACGGGGACTGCCCGGATGAAGCTTTGGAGGTGAGTTGGGCAAGAATACATAGAAAATTCTACTGCTAGAGCCAATTGCGACTGAATTCAAGGTATGGTAGTAGTAGGCTTTTGAGTTTAACCTGTCGATACGAACAAACCTCTGACAACTGGTGTCAGTCTCGCAGCTCCCTACAGGGGAACCTCTGGGTTTCTCAGTTTCCCACCTCTGAAAATAACTTGGCTGTTTTGTTCATGCAATGGGGTCAAAATTAGCCCTTAAAGCTGTTCGATGAACGAATGGCAGTACAGCACAGCTTACACCTCCTATGACTCCAGGGGGAATTCTTAGAAGTGCGTTTCAAGATCTTTCTCTATCATGTTCGATCAACCTGTAGAAGAACATCACCTTAATAATAAAAAAATAACAATTAAGAATTTAAAAAGTATATCTGCACAACTTGTTGGCAGCCTTCTGAGAAATTACGAGTGATTGTACCCCATACAGGAGTTGAGCCGAATCCCCTGATCCCCTTGGGTTCGTCCGTTGTTGTTGTCTTAGAATTAAGAAGTTGCCAGCCTAGACTTCTCTAAAGAGTGTCAGTATGGGATGTTCACTCGTTCGAGAAAATTTGACTGAGGACTACGCCTGCTTGCCGAATGCTTTACTGTGTTGATTGCTAGACAAAAGTTGTTTGGGAATTTTGATCGCCAAGAAACTCATTGATCAGCTCTTTTTAGCCAAGATAGGATTTAGCGATCGCACTAATGCGACTTTCCCATACCTGGGGTCAATCTCTACTCCCGATATCTCTAAAGTGTGATTGAACTGATAATCACTATCCCCGATAGTATAACAGATCTTCTCACCTGGCTTGAGACGAAGGCACTGATTGAAAACAGCTTGTCGATGGGCTGTGGGAAGAAAGACTTCTTCGCCAATTTCCAGTGAGGAGGTATTATGAAAAGACAGTTGTCCTTCGTTGGTCAGAATACCTGCTGGTGTTAAGAACTGTTCGCACCAGTGAACGGCCAGAAACCATTTAGCCTCTGACAAACGATTGTAAATTCGTTCAGGGTTAGGGTGCTGTAAAACTTTGTATCCTCCCTCAACGGCGATTACGGTACCCCCTAAGAATCCAAATATTGTTCCGAAGGTTTCTTTCATAATCCTACTCCTACTTTCAATCGGTTATCATCTTATTTTAGATTCTGTTAAGATTTGCTTTTGTCACCTGTTTACAGTTTTGTATTTCAAAGTTTGCTATTTAGACGCACTTGGTCGATTCGGTTTGGCTAATTTTTTAGGTTTAATCGGGGTTAGTTTTTTTGATAAAACAGCCTCAATTAACGGATATCTATACCCTCAAAAACTATTGCAACAAACGACGAATTTTGCCATAAGCAGCATAGGATTTTCCATCGGAAGATTCTCGGACTTCATCGACGACATACAACACCCCTTCAGCGCGAATATTTCGAGGAAAACGAATATTAAAATCGGGATTATACCCATCAGAAACGACTCGCGCCCTCAATTTACTGCCTTCTTTAACACATTGAACTAATATCCCATTTCCCACCTCATCGACGGTTTCTAAGTCTTCATAGCTACCCGTTGCTTTTGCGGCTTGTAGAGATTTTGAACGGGTTTGAGTTGGATTTAATTCGGTCTGAGTGGCTGTTCCTAAACGTCGAATATCCCCTTTTACCCGATAAAAATCCCCCTGGGGAGAAAGGATAATTTCATCAACAACATAAGTGACTCCTTCTTGACGAATATTGCGGGGAAACTGTACATTAAAATCTGGATTATATCCTTCTGAAATTACCCGCACTCGCAATTTTCCGCCCTCGCGAAAACATTTCAATAAAATCCCATCTCCGGCTTCTTCAACTCCGGCTAAACTTGACGCATTTCCTGATGTAATTCCCCGTAATTTTAAGTCGCTGCGACTGCGGTTGCGGGTTTGATAAGACTGATCGCGCATTTCTTTGCGAGTCGCCGCATCCAGGCTGTGATTTTCTATGCGTTGGGCGTAATAGTTTAATTGTTCGATTTCTTCGGCAAGTTCAAAGATTTCATCTAAAAGTTTACTCCTAATATCTTCAACGGCTGAACGCAATTTTTCGGCGGCTTGTTTATACTGACCTTGATCGGCTAAAGCGATGGCTTCATCTTTGAGACGGGCGATTCTCAGTTGACTGGTTTGTTCAAAAACGGTAGAATTAACTTGGGATTGACTGGCTTGTTCTTCCGAACCAATGGTAACAGAAATGGGGAATTGTTCCGATTGAGATTGAATGCTGTCTTCGACCAGGGTTTGATAATCGTAGGTTACGGTTACAAGCTTTATTTCTCCAGGGTTTGCTTGGGCTGGAATTGATAATTGTAGGGCGAGTTGTTTGGCTTCGACTTGATAGACATCACCCAAAAATAACTCTAGCTGTTCCCCTTGACGTATCGAACGATAATTGTTGAGAACTTCGGTAATTTGAACTCCGGTTTCCGGCTGTAATTTTACCGTTAAATTTTGGGCGACAACTGCGGTTAAACTCTCTAATTCAATCCTAAAAACTTGGGCAACATCATCGGGAGATTGAATAAAATAAAAGTTTCCGCCGGCCGCATCGGCTATACTAATTAGCAGGTCTTCATTAAAATAGCTTCCAAACCCTAATGTTGTAGTAATAATTCCGGTTTCGGCTTGATTTTGGGCGGTTTTGGTGAGAACTTTCGGGTCAGTAATTCCCATGTTCGCCTGTCCGTCAGTTAGCAATAATACCCGGTTGAGTCGGTCGGAAGTTTGCCGAGATTTTACACAATCACATCCCATTAACCAACCCCCGCTTAAGTTGGTACAACCTCCGGCGCGAATGCGACCAATTTGTTTACAAATAGCGGCTTTATCTTCAACAGTTTGCGGAGGTAATATGGTTTCCGGTTGATCATCATAAATGACCACAGAAACGATATCATCAGCAGTGAGAGATTCGACCAATTGTTGAGCGGCTTTGATCGCATAACGCAAAGATTGACCCGCCATCGAACCGGAACGATCGATCACCAAACTAAGGTTTAATGGACGACGGGGAGAAGTTTCCGCTTGGGTTTGGGCGTTGAAATTGAGAATCAGATCGACTGTAGCGGGAGTATTCGTCGCAATGAGCGGGTAAGAAAGGGAGTAATTCGCTTGCATTGCCAAAGTAGGGGTAAGTTACTGTTGTGATCTTAGTTTAGAGTAGTTTGGACACCACTGCTATGTGTGAGGCACGTTAAATGGTTCGTAATCAAGATGAATTTAACAAAATTTTAGATTTGAGCAATGTCGCTACAGTCACGTTAAATGCCAGTAGAGGGGAAGTTGATATTCGCAGGTCAAGACAGGATGAGGACGAAGAAGCAGCCGCACCCATCGAACCGACTCCCCCTCCGATTATAGAACCAACGCCGCCAACACAGGGGCCGACTCCGACACCAGTACCCACGCTTCCGCCTATTCCTATACCCACACCGACACCAACCCCAACGCCCACACCAACGCCAACACCCACACCCACGCCAACACCCACACCCACGCCAACACCCACACCCACACCGACAACTTCACCCACACCCACGCCAACACCAACACCCACGCCTGACCCCACACCCACGCCAACACCCACACCCACGCCGTTACCACCAGAAACGGGGTTAGAAGGAGATGACGGAAATAACCTTTTGGTGGGAACCGACAACCGAGATTTAATTACCGGACGGGGTGGAAATGACACCATTTCGGGTTTACAAGCGGATGACTCCCTCAATGGAAATGAGGGAAATGACATTATTTATGGCGGACGTAATAATGACACGTTACTCGGGGAAAGTGGCGATGACTTCTTACAGGGGAATATTAACGATGACTACCTAGACGGGGGAACCGGAAATGATACGTTGTACGGGGGGGTGAATGTGGATACTCTCCTCGGTGGTATCGGGAATGACTTGCTGTTTGGGGATAAAGGCGATGATAGTCTCGATGGCGGCGATCGCAATGATACTCTGTTTGGGGGTGAGGATAATGATACTCTGACGGGTGATGCGGGTGATGATATTCTCATCGGAAACGCCGGGAGTGATCTGCTGTATGGCGGGGCGGATGAAGATGTTCTCTATGGGGGTTTAGATCAAGATAGTCTGTTTGGGGGAGATGGTAAAGATTTCCTCCGAGGCGACAAACAAGATGATTTTCTCGATGGCGGTACTGGGGCTGACTTGCTGTATGGGGGTCGGGCGGATGATACTGTAATTGGCGGAATAGGTAATGATTATGTTAGTGGAGATAAGGGTAATGATCTGTTAATTGGGGTTGATGTTGAGTCTGATATTCCCGGACTCATTGAGATTGATACGCTTTACGGAGGAGATGGTTTTGATACGTTTGTTTTGGGTGATGAAGCTCAGGTTTATTATGATAATCAAACAGAGGAAGATTTTTCGGGTGTGGATGATTATGCGTTGATTCTTGATTTTGATTCGACTCAAGATATTATTCAGTTGAGTGCTTCGGGTGACTATTTGTTTAATGAATCTCCCGAAGGGTTTCCAGAGGGAACGGCGATCTTTTTACGAACCTCTGGAGCGAATGAATTAATCGCCATTTTACAAGGGGTTACTGACTTTGAAATTGGAGAGGATTTAGATAATAGTCCGATTCGTTTTATTTAGTTAAATCAAGAGGGGTGGGTTTATATAAGTTGTTTGTAGGAAATATGGATTTGTTAAGAACCCGCCCCTACATGACTGGTCACTGATAACTGTAAACTGTAAACTGTAATGAACCCGCCCCTACACCCAGGGCTGTTTCATGTTTAAAAATTATAGCTTCCCAGAGGGCTATAAATTTTTAAAAAAGAATTCCGCTTCTACTTATGATTTTTTGACTGATATTTACCTGTTTTATGCTCGTTTTTTAGGCTTAGTTATTGGATTTTGCCGAGTGAGAGAGTTGTAAGTCGTTGTCTACAAACTCACAAATCTCTTTCATAAAATGTTCGGTCGAAAATATTTTCTGACGGTCTTCTAAAGCGGTTCGGAGTTGTTGCTGTTTTTCGGAATTGTTCAAAACCAACAGTATTTTTTCGACGGCTTCTTCTACGCTATCAAAAAATAAATCCTGATTGTCTTGTCCGACAATTTCTATTTGTCCCCCAACACTTCTGACAAAGGGAATAGCACCGGCTTTCACCATTTCTGCAATAGATATGCCAAAGGGTTCTTTTTTGTAGTGTATTCCATAGCGACATTTAGCCAAAATACTAACATAGTCTTTGTAGGGAAGGTTTTGATAGAGTGTTACCCAATCGGCATTTTCTGCGACCATTTTTTTGAGAAAGCGTAAATATTTTAAGCCGTAGAAGCCGCCACCTCCTCCCGTTAGATAAAGTTTAACATCATAGCCTTTTTCTCGGATTTTCTTGAGAATTTGAATCGCTTTGTGAGGTTGTTTGGCTTCAGTTAATCTACCGCTACAAATAAAAGCATTTTCTTTGTTTTCCCAGGAAATTTTTTGAACGTCTAAAACAACGGGAGGATAAATCACCGTTGATTCAATACCATATTCTGTTAAAATTGCATCGGCTACTACATAGGAATTCGCAATTGAATGATTGCTTTTCATTCTCTCATCTGAAAAGTCAGAAATCTTTTTATAAAACGACTCATCTTTGTCAAAGACATCAATCCAGTGAATATATTGAATTCCGCTTTTCCCTAAATCGGCTGCATTATAGCCAGATAACACTAAATCATAGTTTTGAGTTTGGGCTTTAAATTGACGAATAAAATAATGATTTATCAGCTTTTTAATACTTGGATTATTGGCAATCAAAAAGTCTAAACTGCTTTGGATAAACTTCGGTAACATCGATTTGATTCTCACAGTTTCCGATGAAAGCTGAGTTCCATAAGCAGAATTTAACCGTTGAAAATCAAGCTCAAATAAAGTAAAAAGTGTAACCTTGTATTTTTTCTTTAAAGCCTCTAATATCCACAGCCCAACACTTTCAGCGCCCCCGCCTTCAAAACTGGGATAAAATACGGCAATTGAGGGTAAAGAAGTAACATTTTCGGGTTTGTGGCTGCTCGTCATTATGATCTATTCCTCATTTTTTAATCGACTTCTGTGACTCGCCAACTCAACTTTAGGTTAACCCAAAAATTCCAAAACGTCACTAGGGCGATCGCAATAAGTTTAGCGAGGTATTCATTAATCCCCAAAGCGCGAGCCAGTATATTAACAATTATTTCATCTAAGAGTTAAATCGTTAAACAGATGATACAATCTGATAGAAGGAGATGATATATAATGTAGCTAGTAGCAACTCTACCCAATAATAATGATGTCTTTAGCTCAACAAAACTTTTGCTTTTGTACTTATACTTCGGGGCAAACCTATCGAACTCTGACTAAATTACTCGTTCAAGACCTGAAACAATATGCTCCTGAAATTCCCTTTATTATTTTTACAGATAAACCCAGTCACTTTAGCGATGATAATAATGTAATGGCTTTTGAACATCATCGCCAGGGAATTTCATTTCATAATGAGCGAAGATATGCAATTGCAAAAGCAATATCGCTGTATAATTCTTGTATGTATATTGATGCTGACGTTAGAATCTGCGCTCCTGTTCCTCCAGAGATTCAGTCCAAGTGGCTTCCGGGATTAACGGCTAGAAGCTGTGGAAGTTTGCTCAAACTCATGCAGGAACGTTTAAGCAAAAGCAATCCTCCCAATCCCTCTGTTGTTAAACAGATGAAGCTGATTGAAAAAATTGCGCGGAAATTAGACATCGATCTAACAGAGACAAATATTCCATTTATCAATGAATTTCTCTTTGTATTGACGAGAGATTCAGGAAAAGAAATTGAGTTTTTAAATCTCTGGGAAAAACTCGCTTATTACACAGAGCTGAATGGATGGGATAATGCTCCTACAATTCCAATGGGGTTTGCAGCTGTTCAAGTCGGAATGCCTGTAATCTATGATGAAATGGAAGGTCTGGACTTTTTTGATGATCGGATAGAATCAGTCAGAATTGCCAAAGGACAATCAGCACCAGAGAGCAAACAAGAATATTTTGAAGCTCAAAGGAGCATAGAAAAAGACAATCGAACTCTAACTCAAAAAGCGGTTGATAAAGTCAAGAAAAATATGGATTATAGTTCTCGTTATTTGCGCTTAAAGGTGAGAACCCTAATCAGTGACTTTGATTTTTACAAAAATTGAAACCTACCGCTCAACGTCTGTGACTCGCCAACTCAACTTTAGGTTAACCCAAAAATTCCAAAACGTCACGATCGCGATCGCAATAAGTTTAGCGAGATATTCATTAATCCCCAAACCGCGAGACAGGATATTAACAATTATCGCATTTAACACCAACCCCGTTAAACAAATGAGATTAAACTTTAAAAACCGTTTCAATCCCTGTGTCCAACTGCGTTGTTGATGGGTCAAATCCGCAAACGTCCATCGGTCATTCCAGAGAAAATTGTTAACAATTGCAATCTCACCGGATAGAATAACACTTAGAGTCAATCCTAAACCCAGATTCCGCAGTAAATAAAACGTCGTGATATCAACAAAAACCCCACTAAAACCCACAACGCCAAACCGCAGAAAGCGTTGAATAGGCCATCGGGTTAAACGCAACCGGATCAGGTGTTGGAGATATTCGATATACTGTTTCCAGGTTACTTTACTCGCGCCTTCCGCCCGTTCTTGGAACACATACCCCACTTCGGCGATCCAACGAATCGTACCTTGGGCTAATATTTCAATTAAAATCTTATACCCAATCGGACTTAAAACTTTTTCTGCGATCGCCTCACGCCTCACCAAAAAATAACCACTCATCGGATCAGACACCCGACTCATAACCCCCGGTAAAATCACCAGTCCGAGAACCTGCGCCCCCCGTGACAGAAATCGACGCCGCAAACTCCAGTCACTCACCCCGCCATTGTCTACATGACGACTCCCTACCGCCAAATCAGCCCCTTTGTTGATTTCTGCTAAAAGATTCAACAACGTTTCTGGAGGGTGTTGCAAATCGGCATCAATTACCCCTAAAATATCCCCATCAGCAACTTGCCAACCGCGAATCACGGCTGTTGAGAGTCCCCGTTCCTGTAGACGACGCATCACCCGCAACTGAGGATAATCTAAACAGAGATCATGGGCAGTTTTCCACGTTAAGTCGGGGCTATCATCATCAACAATAATCAGTTCATACTCACCCCGTAGAACTTGATCCAGCGTTTGACTCAACTGAGTGATCATCTGCTGAATATTCTCGCTTTCGCAATAGGTAGGGATGACTAAAGACAGTCGAGTATTGCGATCGCTGTGGGTGTGTCTCATCGGTTGTCCCGGAATATTCAATAAACCAATGGGTTCAGGGACAATAAAATCAGATTGATAATGACTCGGAAGATTAGGATAGATTGGGGACATTCATTTAGAAGTCTATAATTAAAAGTCAATGAGGGTGAAGCGGCCTGTTTGAACATAGTCAAAAATTCGGTTAATCTCATTACGTTGAGCATCGGTAATTTGACTATCTGAAAGGATGACTGACATCAGCTTTAGATACTCACTGCGATCAAGCTGGCCTGATGTCAGGATGTGATCCAGCAATTGAGTCAGAGTCGGATTAGATTGATTTTGGCTTAACCAACGCATAGGCTATCATTCCCCTCTAAATCGGAGTTCGCTACAATATCGGAAGGTTGCTCACCATTGAGCCAATAATAATGAACAGAGCAATTGTAATCGAAACTTAGAAATTTTGGATGCTTCGGTACAATATCAGATTTGGGAAAGCCTGGGAAAAGGAACCGACTGGGATAGTTATTCTCGTTTAGGCGAGTGCTTAGGGTGGCGACAGGGGGGAAGTTGGATTTCTTTCTTTAAACTCACCCATAACCTACAAGCACCCCCCGGCCACCTTCCTTTTTCTCACAAATGGTTTTTTTCTGCAATGAATCGTTTACAGGCTTGTCAAATTTAAGTTGGGGAATTTAGACGTTGAAAAACCCGATTTCTCCGAGAAGTCGGATTTTTCATGCTGCATTATTTTTGCTGCTTACAACTCACTTTGGATAGCATCAGATTTCGGTAAGCGTTGATAGAAACTGGCGATCATTGCCATCATTAACCACCACAGGGTATTCACTTGAGGACGATACCAAACCGTGTCTACGCTACCATGCGCCAACATTCCAACAATAGTCGCGATCGCCGCCATTAACCACAATCCTTGAGTATTTCTCAATTCTCGCAGTCGTTGTAGTTGTAACCATCCTTGGCGCAAAGTGACGACTAATAACCACAGAAAACAAGTTAAACCAATAATTCCGGTTTCGACAGCGATTTCCAAAATCACAGAATAGGCACTCAAAGCGCTGTAGCGGGGTCTCATATAAAGCGGGTAAATTTTATTAAAAGCGTTATTACCCGGCCCTATGCCCAAAATAGGGCGCTCCTGAATCATTTCTAGAACCGCCGCCCAAACGTTCATTCGGAAGTTGTTGCTGCTGTCTTCTCGCCCTACAAAAATACTAGCAACCCGCAAGCGTAAACTTGGAACAGTCAAAACAGCTAATATTAAAATAGCGGCTAAACTGCTAATTCCAATAGGTACCGCCCATTTGCGCCAAAAGGGTGAAAAATTAATACTCAACCAATACAACAGCAATACCGATAACGTAAACATCAACACGACAAAACCGATCCAGCCCCCTCGACTAAATGTCAGCACCAAACAGGCACTATTAACAATTGTCATGGTTAAGCCTAATGCTTTCGGTAGCCAACCTTCCCAAACAAAAATTGCCGCCACACTAAACGCACAAGCAGGTAATAAATATCCCGCCAATAAGTTAGGATTTCCTAAGAAACTGAATACTCGAATGAGATCGGCTTGGGCGGAATTGGGATCAACCCAAGTGGCTGAAGCTTCCACCCCAAAAAACCACTGTCGCAACCCGTAAATGCTGACAATCAGAACAATGTGTAGATAAAACGTGATAAAAATGGATCGGATTCTCGGCGATCGCAAAATTCTCGCCATTAGGAAAAATAGGATTAAATAAAGCGTTAGCTTGATCAAACCTGTCAAAGCAGCAGCTTTCACGGGAGAAAATGCGGTTGCAGCGATCGCAATTCCCCAGTACAACAATACTATCAGATGAATCGGGGTGAATGCGGTTTCCGACGGGTCATCACACAAGGTTAGCAGCACCCAAAACCCCGCACAAGCCACCAATAAAACCCCTATTAAAGCGGTGCCGACAAATGGCGCTAAACCAAATACCAGACTGATTAAAATAGCGCCGAGAGGTTCACCCCACTGCATCAGCCAACTGCCTTGTCGCCAGTTTTGTAGACTCCCACTAATACGGTACAGAAGGCTGCCATTGCGCCACTGAGAGGGGGATAAATAAGTTAGCGTTAACTGTTGCCAGACGGAATTAAGCGTTGTCATGGGTTTGTTGTTTTCATCTTCCAGAATTCGTGCGTTTGCCTTAAACTGGATGGGTCAGCATTCAGTATAGGAAGGAAAAGGCAAGCATAGCAATACCCACTATTTACCTAAACTCAGATATCGGCGCAGGATATTCTGGGTTTGTTGAAGTAATTCTTCTTCGAGTTGACCTAAATATTTGATGAGGCGTTTTTTGTCAAAAGTCATGGGTTCTATACAGACTAACAAACTATCTTTTGATAATCCATTTTCGGTCGAAGAAGAGACAACAACAATAGCGGGTGAAATTCGAGGATCGTTGGGTTGTTTTGAGGTGAAAGGTAGAACTGTTACTTTACTCCGTCTTGCGTTAATTTTACTATCAGAAACGATTAGTGCAGGACGAGTTTTTTGAATTTCCGTTCCCACAGAAGGATCGAAGGTTACAAGCCAGATACTTCCCAATCTGTAATCGCCGCTTCCTGCCATTCATCCTCCCAACCGAGTTCAAGTTCGTCAACTAATTCACAAGCGAAGGCAAACTTTTCGTCTTCGTCTTCTTCCAGCTTTTGAGCCAAAATTTCCGATTTAAGTTGAGCCAACAATCGCTCAATTCTACCAAAATTTTGATCCGTGCTTATCGTATCATACGTGAAAACAGGACTAATGAAATGATTTTTTTGTTCGGAGTCGGTAAGGAGCGTTGGGAGTAATTCAAGTAATTCTTCGGCGTCGAGTTTCTCTAGTCTATCTTGGACATATTGAAAAGTTTGGTTCAAACTCTCATTTTTCTGAATTCTAGATATCAACTCTTGTTGAACAGAGTCCCAAGTATGGGGATTTTCGCTGAGTCGATGGCAAAGTTCTTCTATTGCAGACTTTTCCGCTTGACTCAATTGAACTTCTGTGTCCTGTTGAGCTAGCCAGAAAGCAAGTAGAGTCTTTATTGCTGATTCATTCATCATAATGCTTTCTCGATTAACTAACAGGTCGTTTGAGTATCTGTACAACTGATCCGTAGTAAAAGCCGATTAATCCTTCTAATTCGTGTTCAATATCTTCTAACTCCCCTAATTTACTTGTCCATCGCCCGTTTGACAACTGTCGAGCAACATGAGTCGGTTGTCCGCCATTAGCTTGACTATCCTCTCTAGCATAGAGAGCTACTTTATCATATCCCGGTTCTAAATCAGCACTTTCACAGGGTATGTAACCAATTGTTTCATAAGCTTGAATAAAAGCTGTAATCGTTAACTCTCTGGGAATATTATCTGGCCAATATTGATCGGGGTCTGTTGGGTCCCACCATCTATCATCCTCCTCTGCACCCCAAGCAATGCAGTTATAGTCGGATGTCTCCGGGCTAGTAATTTCATACTGTTGAGGAGACAAGTTCGGACAATAGGTTGCAATCCAAGACTTTATTCTAGACACTACAGCTTACCATTCATACCCATTTTCTCTACCCCATTTTAGCCATGCTTGAGCCATTTGCTTTGTTCGTCCCCGTTGTTCTAGCTGAATCGGATTTGCACCTGTAATTGCTTTCAAGGCTTCAAACCAGTGAGTCGGTTTTTCTTCGAGTTCTCGCAGGAGAAATGGAATCACCACTGGCCCCATTTGAATAATTTTTTTATAGGCTGGATGACGTGTTTTTTCAGCAACAAAGGAGGAACCACCAACCTCGGTTTTCCACTCGTTAGCTAATGCTTCAAATTGTTCTAGGGATTGTTTTTGGCTATTTCTATATTGTTGTTTAAGCTGTACAAGAAGTTGATCAAGTTCAAGCAATCTTGTCATTGAACCCGAAGAATCATAGGTCAGGGTATCGCCTAAATTGGGTAAATTTGTTTTTGATTCAACCGCATTTGGGAGTAATTCAAGTAATTCTTCGGTGTCGAGTTTATTTAGTCTATCTTGGACATCTTGAAAAGCTTGGTTCAAACTCTCATTTTTCTTAATTGTAGAGATTAACTCTTGTTGAACAGAGTCCCAAGTATCGGGATTTTCGCTCAGTTGATGACAAAGTTCTTCGATTGCAGACTTTTCCCCTTGACTCAACTGAACTTCTGTATCCTGTTGAGCCAGCCAGAGAGCTAGTAGAGTCTTTATTGTGGATTGATTCATAGAAACTCTGCCAAAACCTGCTATCCATCCGAGTTAAGTTTAACATACTTCCAGCAAAACATCTTAATACTATACACTTCTTATTCCAAAAGGTCACGAAGCTGTTCGGCTGTTGCCCTTAAAATATTGAAGTCTTTCTCTAGCTTTTCTCTAATCCTTGAGTCAAGCTTATCCAATTTATCAGTATTAGAAATAATTAACCGTCCAGGAACCATAATTCCCGGAAAAAAATCTTCAAAACACTTAAATCCTTGCTCTAGCAAAGTTTTGGCTAAGTGAAAGTTGGATTGGGTTTATTATTTATTGTCTGCTGTAGTATTAATCTCACTCGACATATAGCTACAGAACCAGGCGAGAGAGTCATAGTCATCGCCCAGTGAAATACATACGGTTTTGATTATATGTTTATGAAATTCTTCGGCTTGACTAAACGTGTCGAATATTATATCTAATCTTTCAGGATTTCTTTTTCCAATTAACTCGATTATATTGTGACAGAGAATTGGAATCATATAGTCAGGCTTGATTTTTTTTGCTTGATTTACTGGTGTCCTATTGGAGTTGGGCAAGGTTAAGCGTAACATCATCAAAGCTTCCCCTTGATACTCTTGCGAATTGATTAATGTCATTAAAGTTGATTCAAAATTATCCGATCCGAGCTTAACACTTACTCTCGCTATATTATCTTGACAGGATTCAAATTCATTTTCTGAAGCACCTATATTAATAACCAAGGCTCGAATATAAAGCTTCAAAGCTTCGATCAGATTATTTTGGTATTCTACAGCACGTCCCCAATCTTTTAATGAGTATCTAGTCAGTTGCCAATTGTGTATATTTGTAGCTATCTCAAAAGCTTTTCTAGAATAACTTTCAGCTTCCTTGTATTTCTTTTGTTCAAAAGCTAATCTACCCAACTCATATAAAGTAGCAGCTATAGAATAATCATTTCCAGGTAAGTCTTCAAAAATTTGTAATGCTTGTTCATAAAGTTTTTGGGTTTGACTCCAGTTTTTTAGTTTTTCTAATAATCTTGCTTTCGTCAGTAGAACTTCTGCTATTTTCTGAAAATCACCAAAATCAGAATAAATACGAGAAGCTTTTTCTAAATTTTTCAATGCTTTGTCAATATCACCTTGTTGTTCGGCTAGCAAAGCTAGTTGATAATAATCAATGGCAGATCTATAAAAATTACCGTTGCTTTCCTTTAGATGACAAGCTCTATAGTAGTATCTTTCTGCTTTTTTATATTCACCTTTTAAAAAGGCTATATTCCCAATCTGATGATACATCGAAGAAACTTTATCAAAGTTGTGATTACTTAAATAAATATAAAGAGCCTGGTAATAAGATCGATTTGCCTTGTCAAAATTTCTTATTCTTTGTTCGTAACATCCTAATCTTTCATTAATTTCTGCTATTATTTGATCCGTTTGATATTTTGAAGAATCTAAAGTTTCACAAAGTAAGATATTTTTAATGTTATGTAACTTTTCTACTAATTCTATTGTCTCTGAAGTTCGTCCTATATCCTCAGCATCTTCTAGAAGAATATAAATCCAAAGATCTACAGCATCTTCTCCATGTAACTTGACCTCTGAGAACTCCCGACCAATAGTATTCATAATTTTATATTTTAAGCTTTTAGACTCAGCAAGGCGACCGCTTCGCCCATAAACTGTTATTAATATTTGAGCAATTTGTTGGACAAATTCCCAATTCTGTTCATGTATTAATATCTGTAGAGCTTTCAGAAGATTAGGTTCTTGGATCAAAACATTACTCAATGCGGATTGATAACTAGAATCAAGTTCTTCAATAAGAAGATAGTTGGCAAAATAGGCATAGAATTTAATAAGATTTTTTTCTAATTCGTTCACTTTTTCTAATGAACTAATCTTGAGCAATCGCCGACGTAAATACCAAGGTAAAGTTGGAGAAATTTTAAAGATATACTTAAAGATAGACTCATCTTTGTATTCTAGAGTTATGTACAATGACGGAGCGACTTGAATAACTTCTCGGTTGAATTTTTCTAAAATCCCAACATTAACAGCTTCTTGTAACACATTTATCCTCTCATCTTCTCCTAAAATTTCACCAAAGATAGCATTATATGTTGGTGCATATGACGAAAAACCGTGCAGTGAATTTATATCTACTCGTTTTGAGAAAAATGCCAAGAAGGGTAAATGCTGACGAGTGCGATCGCTTAATCGACTAAAGGCATAATCTAACGCAACAGTTATAGACTTATCTCGACCCTCCTCTTCTGTTCCCTCAAACAAGTCTAACCCGAGTCGTAATGCTTCTATAATCTGCATCGGATGCTGAGTTTTTAAGTGAGGTAAAACCACACGCAATGAAAACGGGTGTCCTCCTAAAAGTTGCAGTAACTCTGAGTATTCCTGGGGAAGATTCTCTAAATCAACCTCAACTCTTTGCACAATCTTTTCTGCTAACTCCTCCGTATCCCGTTGAGAAAGTTCACTTAAGACTAACGACTGATATTTATAATCTAACCAACTCTCTTCATGCCGACTGGTAATTAAAATCCAAGACATTCCTCCCTGTAAATCCTGAATAAATTGCTTCAGGTTTTCTCGTTCATCAGAAGTTAAAATCGGTTCATTTCCTTTGGGAAAACCTGCAACTAGCTCAAAGTTATCCCAAATGAGTAAGCAAGGATGAGTTCGCAAATATTCAAGTACCTTTGTCTGTTGTTCTTCTATCAATAATTGAGAAAATTGACTGCCCCATAATATCCTACCAATTTGATTGACAACCGAACTTAATCCTGAACCGTATTCAAAGGAAGTAAAGAAAATTCCCCCCGCACGTTCTTGAGTTTCAGATAACCATTGAGCAAAACCAATTGCTAGTTCTGTTTTACCAATTCCCCCTAAACCCTTGAGTAAACAAACATTATTCTTACGAAAAGCTCGTTCTAGGCGTAAAAGGTCAAAGTCTCGACCAACAAAGCCATAAGTTCCTTCCTCTGGTACATTAATTGTTTCGGCTTGCGGCTTACTACTTTCTCCCCTGACTTGAGGTGTGAATAGGGTGTAATCTTCCTGTTGGTAAAGCACGGGAACTAACCAATCTTTTAAGGGCTTATTTCCTTTTGGACTGGGACGTAAGGGCTTATTAATAAGGACATTTCGAGCCGATGTAACTGCGGAACTGAGACTAACTCCAGTAGCAAGTTGTCGATAGAGTTCCCCCATAAAATACTTAACTGCTTCAGCATAAACGGTATAAGCCATCGCCACCACGCCCTTGGCTCCAGACAAAATTAACTGTGTTGCGACTGAAGAAAATGTTTCTTCTTTTTCTTGAGCAGACTTGCACGCATTTAATACAAACAAAGGTACACCACAATTAGCTAATTTTTGAGCAATTGGGTGTGCTGAAATGTTTTGACGTGTACCGAAATCATTCTCAAAAATCAGTTCTCCTTGACCTTTATCATTGATAGTTCCATGTCCGTCAAAATGAACAATATGATAGAATCCTATGTTAGCATTTAGTTCTGACTCAAGTTGCTTGAACGTTGGGGGACGCAAAACCTTTAGGTTAACTGAGTTGCCAATGGGTTTCAATGCCTCCAAAATAGGACGTGCAACGGTACGGAAACCCACATCTTCTTTACAAGGTCGGGCAATAACCAGTAATATATTTAATTGTTTTTGAGACTGTTGTACAGGATTAGCGGTTATTGTTTGTGCTGATTTAACCTGACGATATATTCCTGCTAGACAGGGTACAAGAAATTGATGTTCTGGAGAATATAGCAATTCCCAAGGTAGATTGAGAAAAGTTGGGTTGTCTGAGACAATAACAATTTGGCACTGTTCTAGTCCTTGGCTAACAGCATTCTGAAAAAGTTCCCAGGCTTCATTACAACTACAAAATGTTAATTCAAAGAGTTTTTCACCCCAAACCTGAAACTGTTGCTCAATATTTACTGCTTCCTCTGGATAAATTCCGTAGGGATATCTGAGATAATCTTCTAGATACCAACGTAACTTTTCTAAGGTTTCAGGCTCAAATGGATAATCAAAAGGAACTGATGGTGCAACCTGTGCTGCTATTTGTCTATATTGCCAAGAGACTTGGAGAGAATTGTTACTGTGGCGAATGAATAACTTATTTTTTTTCATCTTTGCTTCCCAAAACCCCGATTAGTCCTATATGATTCTAGCTTAGTGCTATGTACGGTTTTCTCGCCTTTTGTCCTATTTACTTTAATCAATAATTCTTCTCTTAGAAACTCAACCTTATGAAAAATAAGATTTTATTGAAACATCGGTTAAGAACAATAATCTTAATTTGTCTGTTGGTTGGCATTGGTTTTCGGTTTTTCAATCTCGGTCACAAAGTTTATTGGTATGATGAAGTTCAAACGTCTTTTAGAATTTCAGGCTATACCCAAGAAGACTTTTTTCAACAAGTTTATATTGGTTGGCCTGATACGGTGGAACATTTACTCAATATTTATCAATATCCTACCCCGGAACGCAGCTTACAGGATTCTTTTCAAGCTTTAACTAAACATCCCGAACATTCTCCTCTTTATTTTCTCTCGGCTCGGTTTTGGATGCAAACATTTAGTCATTCTGTTACCACAATTAGAACTTTATCGGCTTTGATTAGTTTACTCATTTTTCCGGCTATTTATTGGCTGTGTTGGGAGTTGTTTCAGTCGGTGTCTGTGAGTTGGGTGGCGATGGCTATTGTCGCGATTTCTCCCTTTCACCTTCTCTATGCTCAAGAAGCCAGAGCTTATAGTCTTTGGGCTGTGACAATTTTACTCTCTAGTGCGGCTTTATTGCAAGCTTTACGAATGAGTCAAACTGAAAAATCTCTAAAGCCTCAGATTTTACATTGGGGAATTTATACGCTTACCGTTGCTTTAGGATTATACAGTCATTTATTCTCTATTTTTGTTTGTTTCGGACATGGCGTTTATGTTATTCTGACTTCAACCTGGCGAAAACGAAAGTTTCTTTTTTCTTATAGTCTTTCCAGTTTTATTGGCTTGTTAATGTTCACCCCTTGGCTGTTTATTTTTGTTCAAAACTTAGAATTTTTTCTCAAAAATACAGAATCTAGGCTCGTTCCCAGGCCTGATTTACCGTTATATTGGCTATTAAGTTTAAATCGTATTTTCTTCGATCTCAATCAAGGAATTAGTTGGCTAAATCCGACTTTGTATTTAACTTTGGCTTTAACGATTTACGCCCTTTATTTTTTAATCAAAACTACACCTCAAAAGGTTTGGTTATTCATTCTTGCTTTAATTGGAGTGCCAGGAATGGCTTTAATTTTGCCTGATATTCTTTTGGGGGGAAGAGGTTCAACGATTACGCGGTATGCAATGCCTTGTTATTTAGGGATTCAAGTATCAGTCGCTTATCTGTTTACTCAAAAAATGACTAATTTTATTCCTGATACTCCACACAAAAAACGGTGGAAATGGATTTTTTATACTCTTGTTTTTAGTGGAATATTATCTTGTACTGTCAGTTCTATTTATCCCGTTTGGTGGCACAAAAGTCATGCCAAAAGTCGAGATATTCCCGAGGCGGCTAAAATCATTAATCAATCAGCATCTCCGCTTGTTATTAGTGATGAAGAACCGGGCAGAATTATGTCTTTACTTCATCAACTTAACCCCAATGTTACAGTTCAATTAATGGCAGGATCTCAAGTTCCGGTACTGCCAAAATTAGAACCCTTTAGTGATGTTTTGTTATACCGTCCAACGGGAAAATTAATCGAGGGAATGGAAAAAATCTATAACGTTAAAGTTGAAAAACCCTATGAAACCAGTTGGGTGAGAAAAGTTGTATTTCCGCAAAAATAATAGGGTTAAAAACCCGGTTTCTTGGAGTTACCGGGTTTTTGAGGAACTAAACCCGATAAATTGCATCCGCCACTCGACAAACATCAACCATTTCTTTGACATCGTGAACTCGTAAAATATCCCCTGAACCCACAATAGCAGCAACGCAAGCAGCAGCAGTTCCCCAAACTCGTTTTTGGGGGTCACTTTGGTTGAGAATATGACCAATAAAACTTTTCCGAGATGGCCCAATGAGTAGGGGAAAACCTAATGATCTTAATTTCGGTAATTGTCGGAGAATTTCTAAATTTTGTTCATAAGTTTTAGCAAATCCAATCCCTGGATCGAGTATAATATTATCAGGATAAATTCTGGCATTTTTACAGGCTTGAATTCGCTCTTGGAAAAACTGCAAAATTTCCCCAATTAAATCTTGATAATCGGTTAATTGTTGCATGGTTTTCGGCGTTCCGCGAATGTGCATCAACACAATGGGAACGCCTAACTTGCCGACAACTGATAAGATTTCCGGTTCAAAAGTAGCGCCAGAAATATCATTAATTAAATCAGCCCCCGCTTCAATTGCCGCTTGTGCAACAGCCGCTCTTGTGGTATCAATAGAAAGGGGAATATTAGCCAACTCATTAGCTTGACTTCGCAGCAACTTTACAACCGGAATCACCCGGTTTAACTCTTCTTCTAGAGAAATTTGTTCAGAACCGGGACGAGTCGATTGACCGCCAATATCAATGATATCGACTCCCGCATCGACCATTTTTTTAGCTTGAATTAACGCAGTTTCTAACGTATTAAACTCTCCGCCATCACTAAAACTATCGGGTGTAACGTTCAAAACACCCATAATATAGGTTCGTTTTCCCCACTCAAATTCTTTATTTTGTAGAATTAAATTTTCTGGCATTTAAAACTTAATTGTGATAAAATGTTAATTGGGAACAGTTGCTCAACTTGACTATTCCCAATTTTAATTTGCTTTCTCTTTTTACTGATAATTGACAATGCGAGCAAAACTTTCGGGTTTCAAACTAGCTCCCCCAACCAAAGCACCATCAATCTCAGGTTGAGCCATAATTTCATCAATATTTTCAGGTTTAACAGAGCCACCATACTGAATGGAAACATCAGGATTTTTCAACTTGCTGCGAATTAAACCAATGACTCGGTTGGCTTCTTCAGCCTCGCAAGTTTCTCCCGTTCCAATTGCCCAAATCGGTTCGTAAGCAATCACCAAATTCTTCTGATCAATATCAACTAAATCTCCTTCCAACTGAGAGAAAATATGGGCTTCTGTTTCTCCAGCATCACGCTGCTGTTTGGTTTCTCCCACACATAAAATCGGTGTTAAACCATGACGTTGAGCTGCTTTGAGTCGGCGGTTAACTGTTTCGTCCGTTTCACCAAAATATTCTCGTCGTTCGCTATGGCCAACAATCGCATAACGCACCCCAATTTCCACTAACATGGGGCCGGAAATTTCACCTGTATAGGCACCGGAATCTTCCCAGTGGATATTTTGAGCGCCGAGTTTGATCCGACTGCCATGCAAACTCTTGGACATCACCCACAAGGTTGTAAACGGCACACACAGCACAGTATCGAGATCATCAGGCGTTTCATCTAACTCGGTCATAAACCCCTGCAAAAACTCTTGGGCCTCTGCCTGGGTTTTAAACATTTTCCAGTTCCCGGCAATAATCTTTTTTCTCACTGCTTAATCAATCAACTTCAGAACACAACAAAATGCCAAACTCCAGTTTAAAGCGTTAGGGGACATTTTTACAGTTTACTGGTCACTTGTGACTGTTCACTGACCAAACTCTAACCTCGCTTTTTCCACCAGTTCGACTGTTACCACATCTTGCTCGGCTTCACGAGCGAGTTGTTCAATCCGCTTACGAGCTTGCGATCGCACAAAATACGGAATATTCTTAAGTTTAGCTTTCGCTTCTGGCATCCATTGGAGATCATCTAGAAAATCATCATTGGACATCGTTAACTAGCGGTGAATAGGACAAGAGTTCGGGGTCAGTGATCAGGTCAGTCAGGTGTCAGTTTGGCGATCATGCTAAAACATTAAGCAAGTGTCGAATTAGAGCAACCATAGTGGATGGTTCTTCTAAGTGGGGAGTCAAACCAACATCTTCTAGACGTTGAAAAACTTTAATCGCCTGCGGGTTGAGATTAGCCAAGCGTTGTCCGATTTCTGGACTGGTAAACTCAGATTTTTCTCCCCAAATTATAGCAGTTGGAGTGGTAAGCTGATCGATATACAGAGATAAATCAAAACACAAATCACCCCGTACAAAAGAAAGAGCCGCGTATTCAGCATTAGGTTGTACAGAAGATTCGAGATAAGCTTCAACAATCTCGGGATAAACTCGGTTAGAACGGGCAAACTGACGTTCTTCTAAAAAGGCTCTAATTCCTGCACTATTGGCCACACCTGTGTTGTAGATAATCCGATCTAAGATGGGAGTTTTGACCAGTTGAGCAAAGAAGCTATTACGATAATTTTCGCCGAAATCAGACAAACCCGAAGGAGTCGTCAAGATTAAAGATTTAAACAGCTCAGGCCGTTCAATCGCGGCTCGAATGGTAAAAGCTGCCGTTAAGGAAGAAGCAATAACAGGGGTTGCGGAATCACAAGTTTGTTCAAGAAACTCAATAATCGTCGTGATGTAGTCCTGAATATTATAGTCTCGGGCTGGATGTTCTGAGCGTCCCCAACCGATTAAATCCGGGGCCAAAATCTGGTATTCCCCCGCAAAGGCGGGATAAACTTTTGACCATTCATAGGCCGAAGAACCCCCCCCAAAACCATGCAAAAACACCAACTTGGGTAAATCTTCGATCGCAGGGGTTTCTAAGGGCAACCAAGATAACTCAAGGGCTGTGTAGTAGACCATCCTTCCGAGTGAGGTAACGATGGAACGTTGCTCAAAGCCACGGGGCAGAAACATAAAAAACCTCTATCAATCTAGATTCACAACGAGAGCGATCGCCAAAAGCAGCTATATACAAAAAACTTTACTTCGTCAACTGCTGCGTGGACTTGTCCCCGCAGCTTGTAACTAACCAGTAGAACTGGTCGAAACATAGGGCGCATTGACTGACGCCTGCTCTACCGACTCGCTGGGAGCAGTAGAGAGAATATAGTCATCCCGAATATTCATGGATGCGTTGATATCGGCGTGAGCCTTGAATCCACAAGTTTTACAGTGAAATCGAGACTTATGCCGATTGGTGCTGTGGCGCTGCTTGCAACGGCTGCACTTCTGGGAAGTATATCGAGCATCCACTTGACATACTCCCCATTTCTAAAGAAAGGGGATTCTCCAAGCCTCACGGCTTTGGATTACTGATTCATTGACAACCCTTACAGCAAGCTAGTTTCCTAACCTACTCTTTGAGGGGTGAGTCTCCCCAGTCGTTCATCCCATTTCAGAGATAGTTTCGGTATGCCCTACCGTACTTGAGAAAAAAATGCTTTGTTCTCTGTACTTGGTGCTTTAAGGTTTTATATGGCCAAAGCATTTCTTGCAAGAACCCCATACCTTAAGTTTTCAAGGTTAATTGCAT